>JBIQIB010000032.1:0-35348 GCA_044508265.1 Acidobacteriota bacterium | reverse complement strand
GAGCATGGCGTTCATGGCGGACTCGAACGCCTCAGGCGAATCAGCGCCAACGATGGAGGCCTCGTGACGCGTCCGCAGTGAGGCGGTGTCTGCGTCCGGCCCCATGAACTTCGTCTCCACCTGGCGCAGCACGGCGTCGAGCACACTGCGCCGCTCGGGCGCGGTTAGACTCGGGCTGGCCATCACTTCCCTCGCGATGCGGTCGTGCTGGCGGTTCCCGAGAAGACGCCACGGCCGTCACCATAGACCACGACGCCGCTCCAGAGCCGCGGCAGCGCCTGTGGTCCGAACGACTTGAGCATGTGCACTTTCGCGTCACGAAGGCTCTCGGCTACATCCGTACCGGCTGCCAGTCTCCGGTAGAACCCACGCATTAGGGCGAGGCTGAAGGTGTCGTCCGCCGCCCAGAGATTCGCGACAACGGAGCGTGCTCCAGATGCGAGGAACGGCCGGACAAGGCTTGCCGGGCCATCCTGACCGTGCCGACTACCGGACCCGGTATCGCACGCGGACAGCGTGACGAGCATGGCGTTGAGTCGCAGCAGCAGAATCTCGCGCGCCTGTAGGACGCCATCGTCGTTCGCGCCCGGATGGAGCAGCAGCGCAGCCCGTGCGGGGAACTTCGAGCTCGGAAGGCCATGCACAGCAAAGTGGATCACTTGATATTCAGCGAGCGCCTGCCGCTTCACGGAGTCCTCGGTCGCAGCCTGGTCTAGCAGCACCGTCGACGTGCGTTCGCCAAGAATCTCGCTCACGGATCTCGCTTCGTCGCTTGCCGACGGCAGAGTCCGGAGCTGACGCGGATCCAGGTCATACACGTCCCGTGTCACGGCCTTGGCGCTGGGCACGACGGCGCCGCCAGGGGGCGATGCGCTAACGGCAAGAGCGCGTCGTCCCGCCGCTGGGCGCGATGCGTTGCGGAGCACGGTCAGCACGGCGCCCGACGGTGCATAAGACACGACATGGGACTGGATCAGCGATTCGCCATTCGCACCTGGCAGCAGTTCAAACGGAACGGCATGGAGGGCGCCGTCCGGCCCGACGACAAGCCGTCTATGAGATCGGAGTTCCGTCACAGGTGTGAGGACCGTGGCTGCCAGCGCGTGGGCTGCAGACTCGACGGGCGAGCCGCTCTCGATAGCCTTTGAGAGAGCCTCGACTTGGGCCTCGATGGATCGTCGTGCGGGCAGGGGCCGCACGCGGGCCGTGCTCCGAGTCACGATCAGCGCGTAGGACGTGGGCTCGGCCAAAGCGAACTCGACGAAGACCTCGTCCGGCCGCAGCGCTGCCTTGAGATCGGACAACTGCGCCGCCGCTCGTGTACCGGTGCGCGTTGCGCGATCGAAGAAGGCGGTGGAGGCCGGCGCGAGCAGTTCCTCGGCGGCAAAGATCTCTGTCAGTAGCCGTTCGCGCGCCCCAGCGCTGGTGGTCTGCAGCAGCCGTCGCTGCAGGTCGGAGATCCGCTTCTCGCCCTGCAGCAGTTCGCGTGAACGCTCCTGGAGGGCCAAGGGCCGATTCACGAGCAGCTGCAGAAGGGCCCGACCGCGTGCGTCTTCGACAGCGGAGTACATCCGGCCAGGATCGGAACCGCGGGCACCTTCGAGACGGATTCGAGCGAGGAACACTTCGTCCATACCGCTCACCAATCGGCTCTGTACCCAGGGGCTGCTCGCGGACGTGAACAGGCCGTTCAGGATGTCGGCGGCCTCGTCGAGCAGAGTCGCCGATTCGCCGAACCGACGCTGGCTGGCGCGGACCTCTGACATGGTGGCCAGAAGTCGCGGGAGCAGGAACCGCTCCTCCATCGCCCTTGCTGCCGCGATCCCCTCGCGCAGGGTTTGCTCCGCATCGGCGTTCGCGCCCTGTTGGCGCTGTATGCGTGCAGCATCGAGCGCAATCTCGGCGACGAGGCGATTGCCGCCAGCCGCCTTCGCCAAAATACGCGCCTCCGCCAGAAGCTTCAGCGCCTCGCTGGTCCGCTTCCGCTCGCTGGCGATCTGTGCGCGTTGCGCAACGAGCTGCGCCTGATACCCGCGGGCCTGTTCCTTCTCAGCTACAGCCGATGCCTGCGCCAGAATCGCGTCGGCCTCATCGAGACGGCCGAGCCGAATTAGCGCATTCGACCGTCCCACGTGCGTCATGACGGGGAACTGGATCTCGGGAACCGCAGATGCGGCCGTAAGGGCTCGGTCGTAGAAGTCCAGCGCTTCGGCCGGGCGACCGAGTTGCACGTAGCCATGGCCGAACAGCGTCAGCCAGCGAACCAGGGAGGAGACGTCGCCGTTCGACTGCGCGACCTTGATCGCCTGCCCGAGCCCGACGACAGCGCCGCCGACGTCGCCCTGAAGGAACGCCACGAGGCCGAGCTCGCCGCGCGCCCTGTTAGCCCACGCATCGTCGCCCAGCTCCTCGGCGAGGGCCTGGGCGGCACGCCATGACTCGGCGGCGAGGGTCGGGTCCAGATCCTCGTCGGTCTCGCCCTTGATCACAAGCACGCGCAGCCGAAGACGCTCGTCGGCCTGAACGAGCGGATTTTCGAGGTAGTCCGCAAGACGCGCCGACGCTTCAGGGACCGACATCCGTGGCAGGGCGCCGCGGAATGCGCTGACCTCGGCGTAGATCGCGTCGCGCTGGTCTCCGCGGGCGGCAAACAGCTTCTGGGCTTGGAGGAACTTCGGTTCTGCCGCCGACCAAGCGCGCAGCCACGCCAATCGATCAGCTTCCTTGAGCAAGGCTCCTGGGTCCGGACCAGACTGACCCACGCTGCCGATCAGGACGAACAAGACCGCCGCCCGGAATACACCCATGGAGCCTCCTTGAATCGCAGGAGTCGGGAGGGCGACCTACCGTAACACGAAAGGTTTCGCGACAAGCTCGACTAATTGACGCTGCTTGTTATAGCATACATAACAAATATGGCAATTTCTTTGTCGTGGAGTCCGACGCTGAGACTCATCCGTAGCAAGCTAGACCTGACGCAAGAGCAGCTGGCAGCGCGGCTTGGAGTGTCGTTTGCCACCGTGAACCGGTGGGAAGGCGGTTCCAGCAAGCCGCAGAAGGCCGCCCGTGAGGTCATCGCCGCGCTCGCCGCCGAGGCGGGACTCGATGGGGCCGACGACGCGGAGGCTCCCGAGTCTCCTGCTGCCGCAGCCGAGGTGACCAGGCGCCGCCGGGGCAAGGCGTCGGCTGGCGTCCCGACCACGAAGCCGATGGAGCAGATGCTGTGGGATGCAGCGTGCTCGATCCGTGGCGAGAAGGACGCGGCGAAGTTCAAGGACTACCTCCTACCGCTCCTCTTCTTGAAGCGTCTGTCCGACGTCTTCGACGACGAGATCGACCGGCTTGCCGAAGAGTATGCCGATCGCGAGACCGCGCTCGAGATCGCCGAGGGCGATCACTCGCTCCTCCGCTTCTACCTCCCGCCGGAAGCACGCTGGGGCGTGATCAGTGGCCGCGAGGCGTTCGACTGGCCCGCGAAGGACAAGGCGCGCGACATCGGCGAGCACCTCACGAAGGCCGTGCGCGCCGTCGTGAAACAGAACCCCTCGCTCTCGGGCGTCATCGACGTGGTCGACTTTGCCGCCGAGCGCAACGGCGAGCGCGACATCAACCCCGCCAAGCTGCGCGGCGTCGTCGAGACGTTCTCCGATCCGCGGTACCGCCTTGGCCTCGCCGACGTGCAGCCCGACTTTCTGGGTCGCGCCTACGAGTACCTGCTCAGGAAGTTCGCAGAAGGCTCGGGCCAGAGCGCGGGCGAGTTCTTCACGCCGACCGAGGTGGGCTTCTTGATGGCCCACATCATGCGGCCGAAGCCCGGTGAGGACTGCCACGACTACGCGTGCGGCTCGGCGGGCCTGCTCGTAAAGCTGCAGCTCGTCGCGCGCGAGCTGGACCCGACGAGCAAGGTGCCGCTCAAGCTCACGGGCCAGGAGCTGCAGGCCGAGAGCTACGCCGTCGCGCAGATGAACGCGATCATTCACGACATGCAGATCGAACTCGCGCGCGGCGACACGATGATCAACCCGAAGTTCCGCACGCCTGAAGGCAAGATCCGAACGCACGACGTCGTCGTCGCGAACCCGATGTGGAATCAGCCGTTCGCGCCCGATGTGTTCGCGAACGATCCCTTCGATCGCTTCCGCACGACGGGCGGCATCACAACCGGCAAGGGAGACTGGGCGTGGCTGCAGCACACCCTGGCGTGCTTGAACGAGAAGGGGCGCGCCGCCGTCGTCCTCGATACCGGCGCGGTCACGCGCGGATCGGGATCGAAGAACGAGGACAAGGAGCGGAACATTCGCAAGTGGTTCGTCGACCGCGACCTGATCGACGGCGTGATCTTGCTGCCGGACAACCTCTTCTACAATACGACCGCTGCGGGCGTGATCATCGTTCTCAACAAGCGCAAGCCCGCTGCGCGGAAGAACAAGATCGTCCTTCTGGACGCGAGCAGAAGAGTAAAGAAGGGCCGTCCAAAGAACTACATCCCGGAGGATTCTGTGCGGCCCTTGGCAGCGGCGTTCCTCAAGGGCGAAACGCTTCCCAATGAGATCGCTGTCATCACCACTCAGCAGGCACAGGACGCCGATTACAGCCTCAGTCCTAGCCGATGGGTGGAGAAGAAGGACACCGCAGAGACCGCCGACGTCGCCGCGTTGCTCGATGCGCTGAGAGCACTCGAGGCTGAGGCACAGTCGTGCGCTTTGACGGTCGATGACCTTCTCTCGCCGATCGCGGATGACTTGGTTTCTGAAGCGACCAACGGGACGCGCAAGGACACTGACGTTGGTCCCATCCCGGAAGACTGGAGCGTCGCGTCTCTGCCGGAAGTCTGCGCGATGCGCAGCGGTGGCACGCCTCCCAAGTCAGATCCGAGTCTGTGGGCTGGTGACTTCCCGTGGGTTTCTGGCAAGGACCTCAAGGCCAAGCGCCTCAGCGATTCGATCGACCACATCACGTCGGAGGCGGCGTCCGAGTACAGCAAGGTGGCACCGGCCAACTCCGTGCTCGTGCTCGTGCGGGGTATGGGACTCGCAAAGGGTTTCGCACTGAGCCTGATCGAGCGAGACATGGCCTTCAACCAGGATCTCAAAGCGCTCGTGCCAGGGGATGGTCTCCTCGGTTCCTACTTGATGTACGCGCTGACCTACGCAGGCCAGCGGATGTTGCGCAACGTTGCCGACGCAGCTCACGGAACGAAGCGACTGAGCCAAGACGACCTCGACAACTTCAAGATCCCAGTGCCTTCGGTCGGTGAGCAGCAGGCCATCGTCAGAATTCTGCAGGCTGTTGATCAGCAGATCGAAATCAACAGGAAGACGCACGAGGTGCTGGAAGCACTTTCCCGCGCACTTCTTCAGAAACTCCTCACCGGCGAAGTGCGCCCCGTCGTGACAGCCGCCGCGGACGGTGCAGCGTGAGCACGCTCAAGATCAGCGAGGCGGGCACCGTGCAGTTCCCAATGGTCAAGCACGCCGTCGAGATCGGCTGGGAGCCACTCACGCCCGAGGTGGCGAAGGAGAAGCGAGGCGGCGACGCCGGCATGCTCTTCCGCGACGAGCTGGCTGCGAAGCTCGCGGCGTTCAACCCGTGGATGTCACCCGACGCGATCCGCTCCGTCATCGAGACGCTCGATGCGATCCCGCCGACGATCGAGGGCAACCGCGACATGCTCGCGTGGCTGCGCGGCGAGCGGCAGTGGTACGACGAGGAGGAGAAGCGCCACCGCGCGGTGAAGGTCGTCGACTTCGAGAACACCAACGCGAACGCATTCCACGTCACTTCGGAGTGGACCCTCAAGCCCGCAGGCCGCCCGAAGGGCAACCGCGCGGATGTGATGTTCATCGTCAACGGCGTGCCCGTCTGCATCGTCGAGCACAAGAACCCTAAGGATGGCGACGCGATCGAGCGCGCGGTGAAGCAGCTCCGGCGCTACGAACTCGAGACGCCCGAGCTAATCGGCTCGCCGCAGCTCTTCAACGTCACGCACCTGCTCGACTACTGGTACGGCGTCACGTGGAACGCGACCCGCCGCGACATGGCGCGCTGGAAGCAAACGCGCGAGGAGAGCTACCGCTTCGCGGTGCAGGCCTTCTTCGAACGCACCGACTTCCTGCGCACGTTGCAGCACTGGATTCTTTTCTACGTCCAGGACAGCGAGACGCGGAAGTCGGTGCTGCGGCAGCACCAGCAGCGCGCAATCAACGCAATCGTCGACCGCTGCGCAGACCCGAATAAGACGCGCGCGCTGGTCTGGCACACGCAGGGCTCGGGCAAGACCTTCACGCTGCTCACCTCCGCGCGCCTCATCCTCGAAGACAAAAAGCGCTTCAAGAACGCGACGGTGCTCCTCGTCGTCGACCGCACCGAGCTCGAGGGCCAGCTCAAGGGTTGGGTCGAGCGCCTGCTCGGCGAGATGCAGAAGCAGGACATCGCGACCAAGCGGGCCAACACCAAGGCTGAGCTGCAGCGCCTTCTCGACAGCGACTTTCGCGGGCTAATCGTCGCGATGATCCACAAGTTCGAGGAGATCCGAAAGGACAGTTGCCTCCGCGACAACGTCTACGTCTTCATCGACGAGGCGCACCGCTCGGTCGCGAAGGACCTCGGCACGTACCTCATGGCGGCCGTCCCGAACGCGACCATCATCGGCTTCACGGGCACGCCCATCGCACGCAACGCCCAGGGCGAAGGCACGTTCAAGATCTTCGGTACGCAGGACGAGCTCGGCTACCTCGACAAGTACTCCATCGCGGAGTCGATCGCCGACGAGACCACGCTGCCCATCAAGCACGTGATGGCGCCGAGCGAGATGGCGGCTCCCGTTGACCTGCTCGACAAGGAGTTCTTCGACCTCGCCGCGTCCGAAGGCATCACCGACATTGACGAGCTGAACAAGGTCCTCGACCGCGCCGTGGGCCTGCGTACGTTTCTCGCCGCCGACGACCGCATTGAGAACGTCGCGAAGTTCGTCGCCGAGCACTTCAAGGAGAACGTCCTTCCGCTCCACTACAAGGCGTTCGTCGTCGCGGTGAGCCGCGAGGCCTGCGCGAAGTACAAGCGCGCCTTCGACAAGATCCTGCCGCCCGAATGGACCGAAGCCGTCTACACGGAGAACGCCGCCGACGCGATCGACCGGCCCCTTGTCGCCAAGCTCCAGCTCAGCGAGGAGCGTGAGGAGGACGTGCGGCTCCTGTTCAAGAAGGCCGACAAGGACCCGAAGATCCTCATCGTCACCGACAAGCTGCTGACCGGGTACGACGCGCCGCTCCTGTACTGCATGTACCTGGACAAGCCGATGCGGGACCACGTGCTCCTTCAGGCCATCGCCAGGGTGAACCGGCCCTACGTCGACGCCGAGGGCGTGCAGAAGCGCATCGGTCTCGTCATCGACTTCGTCGGCGTGCTGCGCGAGCTGAAGAAGGCCCTGCGCTTCGATTCGTCCGACGTCAGCGGCGTCATCGAAGACCTCGAAGTCCTGATGGGCGACTTCAAGACGAAGATCGCCAAGGCGGCAACCGAGTACCTCAACGCCGGTGAAGGCGGCAGTGCAGACGAGCGCCTCGAGAAGATCGTCTACGGCAAGTTTCTCGACCCGGCCGTGCGGAAGGTTTTCTTCGAGGCGTACAAGGAGATCGAGAACCTCTGGGAGATCCTCTCGCCGTCGCCCGAGCTGCGTGACCACATCAAGACGTTCAAGGGGCTCGCGCAGCTCTACGCGGCGGTGCGCAACGCCTACTCCGACAAGGTCGGTTTCGTCGCGGACCTCGCGTACAAGACGCGGCGCCTCATCGAGGAGAACGCGACGCAGACCGGCCTTGGCCGCCTCACCAAGAGCATCACGTTCGACGTGAAGACGCTCGAGTCGCTGAAGGGCGAGGACGGCCCTGACGAGGGCAAGGTTTTCAACCTGGTGCGCGGGCTCCAGAAGGAGATGGACGACGACCCGAGCGCGGCGCCGGTGCTGAACCCGCTGAAAGACCGCGCCGACCGGATCCTGAAGGACCTCGAGTCCCGCAAGATCGACGGCCTCGCCGCGATGGACCTCCTCGCAGCGCTTGCCGCCGAGAAGGAAGCGGCGATGAAGTCCGCAAGGGAGAGCGGCCTTTCTACACGCGCGTTCTCGGTGTTCTGGGTCCTGCGCGACGACGCTGCGTTGAAGGAGTCGGGCGTCTCGCCGATGGACCTCGCCAAGGAGGCCGAAGCGCTCCTGGCTCGCTTCCCCAACGCGGAGGTGAACGCCGACGAGCAGCGGCGCCTCCGCGCCGGCCTCTATCGTCCTTTGCTCGCGCTCCAGAAAGACGAGCGTTCTCGTGTCGTCGACGTGGTCGTCGCGACGCTTCTTGCGGAGTAGTCGATGACGAAGACCTCGCTCTACCCTACGCAGGAACTTCGACGCCGAGCCTTGGCCTGGGCGGTGAAGCTGCGCGTGAACCCGAGAGTGATCCGCGTGCAGGACATGCGGCGCAAGTGGGGCTCTTGCTCGTCGGCGGGTACCGTCACTCTGGCCAGCGACCTCGTCGAGAGGGCGCCGCGTTTCCAAGACTTCGTTATCGCGCATGAGTTGCTGCATTTGCGCGTGCCGAATCATGGGCGCTTGTTCAAGGCGCTGATGAGCGCTCACGTGCCTGGTTGGCGCGAGCTTGACAAGGAGCGCGGAGCCTCGCGGCGGAATTGCGAGGGGCGCGGATGAGCGACCCCGCTCAGCGCGAGACCATCAGCGCCGAGGATCGAGCAGGCAGCGCGCTGTTCCTCAACGCAGCCGTCCTCGACTTCGGAGACGCGAGCATTGAGGTGGACGTGCTCCCACGTTCGAACGATCTCCGCGAGCTGCGTCGAGAGCATCGAGCGACGCACGTTCTCCGCGCCGAGCGTGACGAGCTCCTCGCCGTGGCAATCGTTGCTGATGCGCCGCGCCTGAGCGACAAGAGCAGGACCGTGTTGCTCCGTGACAACCCGGACTTCGCATGCCACCTCTGGCGCGAGGCGTTGCTCCGCCAAATGGTCGCGCGCGAGCGCCCTCTGGTTCGCGGCCTTCCGGTCCAGGTGCTTTCGAAGGCCACCGGAGACCAGCTTGGGCCCGGAAGCACGTGGGAGAGCAAGAGCACACACCCGGGGCTCCTGCGGGCGGTCGATGCTCGCGTTGCCTACGGATTCGCAGCGCAGGTGCTCCGTCCGCCCACTGCGCCCGATGAGTCCCACGCCGTTCCCGTCGTAACCATCGAGGTCTCGATTGTCGAGCGCATCATAGCGTCGGTCGCCGAACTCGCGTCGAAGGGCATCGATCTCAACGGCACTTTGGTCGGACGGCTCGAACCCGTCGCCGACGAGCGCGTACTGCCGGAGCTGAGGCTTCGGGGCGAACTGCGCAGCATCGCCAAGGGCGTCGCCACGGTCGAACACGACGACGGCAGCACGGAGCGGATCAACGCCACCGACCTGCGCATCGAGGCATCCCGGCGCAACGTGGAACGGCTGCTGGAGTGTGCGCTTGGACGCGGGCGTTGGGTGGGCGCCAAGAACGAAATGAAGAACCGCGCCGCTGCTATCCACGAGGGTTCCTCGTGGGTGAGGCGGCTGGACGGTGCTTACGACCTCCTGCACAAAGAGCCGCTCGAGATCGTTCCGGGCGTGCGCGTTACCGTCGGCGAGTTGGTGAACCCTGCGCGCTGGCCGAACGGCAGCTCGACCGTCCGACAAGCCGAACCTGCAATTTTCGTGTTCGACGGTGCCGGTCGCAAGGCGCACACATCCTCGAGCCACGGCATAACGACCCACGGTCCCTACAGCAGGTCGGCACCGATACCGCGCGCTCCGCGCGTGTGTCTCATCTGCCAAGCCTCTCAGCAGGGGGTCGCCGAGCAGTTGATGTACAAGTTCCTGCACGGCATCCAGAACAGCGTGTTCTCGCGTGGCTTCCTGAGAACGTACGGGTTCGACAACTGCCAGCCGGTCCCCTTCACGGCACGCAATGGGACTGCGGCCGCCTACCACGAGGCTTCGCAGCGCGCGCTTCAGGCCGCACGCGACAGCGGCCAGAAGTGGGATCTCGCCTTCGTCCAGGTCGAAGACCGCACTCACCAACTGCGTGGCGACGACAACCCTTACCTCATAACGAAAGCCTTCTTCCTCACGCAGCAGATCCCGATTCAGCAGTTCCGCTTCGAGACTGCGCAGACGCAAGACCAGGGGCAGCTCGCGTACACGCTTAGCAACATGGGGCTTGCCACCTATGCCAAGCTTGGAGGCATCCCATGGGTCCTGCGTGCCGACCCCACGACGACCCACGAGCTTGTCGTCGGTATCTCCAGCTCGCGGGTGCGGCGGAGCCGCCTCGACCAAGGAGAGCGTCTCGTCGGCTTCACTACCGTGTTCAGCGGCGACGGCTCGTACTTCCTGCACACCGTTTCCAAGGCGGTGTCGTTCAGTAACTACTCCCACGAAATGCTCGCCTCGCTGCGCGCCTCGCTTGAGCGCGTGCGCAAGGACCGGAACTGGCAGAAGGGCGAACGGGTTCGGCTCATCTTCCACGCCTTCAAGCCGCTGCGCGAAGCCGAGGCCAACGCGGTGAAGCGGCTCGCCGAGGAACTCTCGGACTTCAAGATCGAGTTTGCGTTCCTGCACGTCGCAAGCGACACGAACCTCCAGCTCTTCAACCGAAATGCGCAGGGCGTTCCGATCGGCCGGAGCGGCAAGGTGAAGGGGGTCTACGTGCCCGAGCGCGGCTTGATGGTGGCGCTCTCAGACCGCGACATGCTAGTCGGTGCGACGGGTGCCAAGGAGTTGAAGCGCGCCACAGATGGTGCGCCGGTCCCCTTGCGGCTGCACTTGCATCCGGCGTCGACGTTCCGAGACCTTCGATACCTCGGACAGCAGGTGATGCTGTTTGCGAGCCATTCCTGGCGCGGTTTCCAGCCCGCCTCGATGCCGGTGACGGTCAGCTACTCGCAGCTCCTCGCCCGGCACATGGGGCGGCTCGGCACGACAACGCGCTGGAACCCTGACGTCCTTTACGGCCAGATCGGCACGACAAGGTGGTTTCTGTGAGCGGCGCGGGAAGCATGCTCCTCGGGGATGCCGAGGCAGTCTTGCGGCGTGAGGCAGATATGCTGCGCAGTGGAACGTCGCTGGATCGCTTGTTCGTTGGCTGGCTTTTGCCAGACCTGTGCGGAGCGGAGGCAAACAGCATCGCGCAGACCACGGTCGCCCAGTGGCGCGAGATGAAGCAGGGAGGCGCCCCGCGTTCGTACCAAGCGGTGACGGCGCTGGCATTGGCCACCGCCATGAATGCCGCCGACGCCGAGCGGAGGACTGCGTTCAACGAGGGATTCGACTGGGCCTTGGGAGCTGCGACCGATGTGGACGGCGCGGCCGTCGGGCTCGCCGCCGATCCTCCCGCGATCCTTGCGGTGGTATCGGCCCTGCTTCGTGCCGACGACTCCAGCCGTCAGGCCGCGATGGGTCGCTGGCTCACCTCGGTGATGGACAAGTTCGGCACGAACCTGGGCCGGTGGGAGCGAGCCCAACTTCACGTCGCCGCGCAGCTCTTGGGAGAGGAACGGCCTATAGCGTCCGAACTCTTGGAAGCATGTTGCGTGACGAAGGTGGCCGTTGCGCTGCCCACCGCCCTCGTCACGGCGAGCGACGAGCGCGCAATCACGGCAGCGGTCCTCGATCAGTACGCCAGAGTCGACCAGATCGGTTCGGCTTTCCTGCTTGCCGCACTGTCGCGGGTGAAGGCCCACGTCGTGAGAAGCATCCGCACGGAGGTGATGACCGTCGACGATGTCCTCGCACTACTGCGCAACGCCACGCGCTCGCTTCGAGACTGGACGTGGGAGGAGAAGCCTCGAACGAAGACGAGCCAGGCTCGCCAATGGCACATCGACCACGAGTACCACGTGCAGAACCTGCTTTGGGTTGTGCTCGCGCCGTTGTTCCCGGACCTCGAGAGCGAAGGCTACTCGGCGAAAGTGGGCTTCACGCAGCCGCGCGCTGACCTCGTCATCCCGTCGCTGAAGCTCATCATCGAGGCGAAGTTCGCGCGGGCCAGCGAGAGCCTGAAGGAGATCCAGCGACAGCTCGCACAAGACGCGGCGATGTACTTCCCACAGGACGGGCAGTACGAGCGCGTGATCGCGTTCGTCTGGGACGACGCCGCACGCACGGAAGAGCACGCCACGCTCGTTCAGGGCCTTGAGAAGTTGGAGCGCGTAGCCGGGGTGGTCGTTGTGAGCCGCCCTTCGAAGATGCAGGCACCGCGCGCCGCGCCGGCAAGTCGGCCAGACGGAGTTGGGGTGTCATGACGACGTCCGTGTCCATTAAGGCGAAGAAGCTGCCGTCGTCGCCCGCGTCTACGAAGAAGCCCCCGTCATCACCACCGCACGTGCTCCAGCGCTGGCTCACCACGAGCAGTTCGGCGGTCGGGAAACACCCGCTCCATCTGATGACGGAACAAGCTGGCGCACGAGACATCGTCATCGATGAGCTGCGTGACGTTGTGAGGTCGCACTACGTCTCGCCCGAGATCACTGCGAAGAGGCTCGCCGAACTCGGTGCGCCCAAAACCGCACAACTTCTCCTCGAGCACGTGCCGACGAAGAAGGCCGCGAGGTCTGGGGATCTCGGCGAGGTATTGGCTACGGAGATCGCCGAGCAGACCCTGAACTTCAGGGTTCCGATTCGACGACTTCGCTGGAAGGACGGGCGAGAGATGGCGCTTCGCGGTGACGACATCGTTGGCATCCGTATCGCCACGAACGGCACCCTTGAGTTTCTCAAAGGAGAGTCGAAGAGCCGGGCAGTATTGTCGACGGGGGTTCTGGACGCTGCTGGGTTGGCGCTCGATAAAGACCGCGGTCGCCCGACGAGGCATGCAGTTCTGTTCGTTTCGGAGCGGCTTCGTGAGTTGGGAGACGACGCACTGGCTGCTCGCTTGGAAAGCGCGGTTCTCGAAAGCTTCGCGGGCAGCAGGGTGGAGCACTTCCTTCTCGCTCTGACGGGCGGGAATCCTCATCGGCTCTTGAATGACCATCTGACTGGAGCCGCCACGAAGAAGCGGACGAGGCATGCGGTTGGCGTTCGCATCGTCGACCACGGAGCCTTCATCGATCTTATCTTTGGGGGTCTCTGATGGCAGAGACGGCTGCCGAGCTGTCGTCGCGTCTAGAGGTGATCGTCGAGCCGGGTGTCCGTGGGCGACTCCTCGACAGAGGTTTGGCGCGAGGTCTGATCTGGCGAGATGGCAACCTCCCGGAGGGGGCCCCTGAGTTCTCCGAGGGCCTTTCCGACGACCTCCTCGACTACGCACACGGTGTCATGGCGCTCGCGTTGCGTCTACGCGCAACCCGCGAAGGAGATCCGCAACTGCTGGGGCGCGCGTTCCTTGTTGCAGGAGAGGGGATTGAGGCGGCGATCCATCGAGGCGAAGAGCGTATTGACCGTGGCTTCCATCGCGTCACGGCGGCAGTTGCGTTCCACCTCGGACGATACGCTGCCCGTGCGTTCTCGATACTGCCGGCTGCGACCGACGCACAGAATCTCGCGCCCATGGAGACTGCTCTCGTTCAGCTCCTGCGTCGGCACCTCGATGAACTGCATCAGGCGTTCTCGGAGTGGTTGCTCGCCCCGGCGAACGCCGACGAAGCCGTCGCCGTCAACCTGGCAGAGGACGACGAGTTCGACCAGACCGACGCAGTCCACAGCGTCCTGACAAGTTCCTTCATGCGCGGACTGGCGCTCTTCGACTACGCGCTGATGACTGGAGACGCGGACGTCGCAGAGCAGGCTCGGGTGCGTTTGTTCGTGACCGCTAACGCCGCACGCGACCTCGCTGCTGTTAGCCACTGGTGGACCGCGACACTCGCGGCTCATCTCGTCGATGAGTTGTGGAGAATGAGCCTGCACCAGCAAATCCCGGAACTCCCGCTCGATCACCAGGACCACCTGCGCTGGCACGAGATCCGGCGCGGATACATACAGCGGCTCCGCGGGGCAAGGAGGTCGGCCATCGAGCTGTGGCCCTCTCAGTTGGCAGCAGCGAAGCGCGCGCTGGACCTGACCGATGACCTCGTCGTCGCGCTACCCACGAGCGCGGGCAAGACGCGCATCGCGGAGCTCTGCATTCTGCGCACGCTGGCGGCAGAGAAGCGCGTCGTCTACGTGACGCCCCTGCGGGCGTTGTCGGCCCAGGTCGAGCGGGACCTAGCCGACTCGCTACAGCCGCTCGGCTTCTCGGTGTCATCTTTGTACGGCTCGGCGGGCATCGAAAGCGGTGACGCAGAGACGTTGCGCGAGGGGCGTGTCGTAGTCTCGACGCCGGAGAAGCTCGACTTCGCGCTTCGCAACGACCCAACCCTGATCGACGACGTAGGCCTCATCGTGCTGGACGAGGGACACATGCTAGGCCCGAACGAGCGTGAGGTCCGATACGAGGCATTGGTCCAGCGTTTGGTTCGTCGCTCGGACGCAGCCGAGCGACGCATAGTGTGCCTCTCAGCTCTCTTCCCGACGCCCCAGGAAATGAGCGATCTTGTCGCCTGGCTCAGGGCCGACGAGCCGGGTGATCCGATACACTCGGCATGGCGCCCGACTCGACAGCGCTTCGGCACTCTGCGTTGGACCTCGGCATCTGCGCGGCTCGACGTGAAGGTCGAAGAGGAAAGCCCGTTCGTGCCGCGTTTCGTCGAGCAAAAGCTACCGCCGAAGGGCTCGCGTCGTCGGAAGGCCTTTCCGGCAGACAAGAACGAGTTGACGCTTGCCGCAGCGTGGCGTTTCGTCGAGCAGGAAAAGGACGTGCTCGTCTACAGCGTCTTAAGAAAGTCGGTAGAGACGCTCGGTTCACTGGTCCTGGAGTGCATCCGGCACAAGGTGCTCACGTCGCTCGGAGTGCCGACCCAACGCGTGAGAGACGCGATGGCGGTTGGTGCCGAGTGGCTCGGGGCCGAGCACCCCGCTGTCGCGTGCCTTGAACACGGGGTTGCCCTCCACCACGGTGGGCTACCTCGTCCTTTTCTCCATGAAGTGGAACGTCTGCTGCGTGCCGGAGACTGCCGCCTCACGATTGCCTCACCCACGCTGGCGCAAGGGTTGAACCTCTCTGCTAGCGTGCTCCTCGTTCCGTCGATCTGGCGGAACCGGGACATAATCCCGCCCGCCGAGTTTGCGAACGTCGCTGGACGAGCCGGACGCGCGTTCGTCGATGTCGAAGGGCTGGTCCTTCACGTCGTGTGGGAGGACTCGACTCGCGGCACCAACCGAGCGATTCGGAACTGGGAGAACCTTGTTGCGGCAGCGAAGGCACCGAAGGTTGCGAGCGGCATCCTGCAGCTTTCGGCCAACATTTTCAGTCGCATCGCGGCGAAGGCGGGTATCAAGCCCGACGAGGTCCTCGAGTATGTCGCCAACCAGGACTCTGCATGGGACTTCGGTGCTTCGAAGCGAGAACTCGACGTAGGTGAGCAAGGGTGGAACCGCGACATCGCATCGCTTGACGCCGCAATTCTAGCCTTGCTCGACGGCGAAACCGAAGACGAAGCGGTAGAAACAGAGCTCCACGCCGTCCTCGATGGTTCGCTCTTCTCGCGCGAGCTCGCGAGGGAAGAAGCGATGGTCCAAGAGCTGCTGCGCGCATTCGTCGCCGCTCGAGCGCAACGCATCTGGTTGGAGACCACGCCGGCGCAGCGGAAGGGATTCCACGCCGCGGGGATTGGGCTCTCGGCCGGTAAGTTCGTTGACACGAATCTCGAAACACTCATCACGCTCCTGGCGCAGGCCGAGGCCGCCATCACGCTCGGCGCTGAGGCCGATGCAGGAAGGGCCGTCGTGGCGTTTGCCGATTTCGTGTTCCAGACGGCACCGTTCCAGTCTCCGAAGCCGCTTCCTGCCAGGTGGCGAGAAGCCCTGCAGGCATGGCTCGCAGGGACCCCATCAGCCGATGTTCTTGCACTCTGCGACGACGAAGGCGTCGACCTCATTCAGGAAGCGCTGGCCTACCGCCTGCCCTGGGCCATGGAGGCCGTGCGCGTGCATGCCCAAGCCGTGACGCACGAGAGCGTCGACGCCGTGACCGGGCTCGCGGCACTCGCAGTGGAGGCAGGCAGCTCAAAGCTCCCGGTCATCACGTTGGTGCGCGCAGGCCTGAGTTCTCGGGAGGCCGCAGCGGCAGCGGTTGATGACACAGAGGCGGCATTCACCGATCGGAACGGCATGTACGAGTGGCTCAACTCTGAGCTGATCGAGGAGCGCTCGACGGAGGCGGGCTGGCCCACGGAGCGCAGCAGGCAGGCGTGGTTGCAGTTCTACGAGGGCGAGCGGAAGGCATCCCGCCGCGTTTGGAACCGCGAGAGCCAAGCCATCCAGGTGGACTGGCTTGGCAACATCCCGACATCTGGCACTTCTGTAAGAGTGGAACCGTCAGTCGGCAACTTCGGGAGAGTGATGACTCCCGATCTTCAACCGCTGGGTTTGCTCCGTACGGAAGTGCGACGAACCATGCGTGAGGTCGTGGGCGCTCAAGTCGACGCCCATGGGGGGCTGAAGCTGGAGTTCTTCGGGCCTCTTCGCGCTCGCTAGAGCAAGATGCACAGGAGCGTCAGACCGCGCAGATCGCTTGGGCGAGTTGGGCCTACAGGTCGACGTCGCGTACAAATCTCGTACGCAAAAGCGAATCGACCAAGACAACATATTTGTTTTCAAGAGTTTATGGTTGGCGGAGAGGGTGGGATTCGAACCCACGTGCCGGTTACCCGACAAATCGCTTTCGAGGCGATCCCGTTACGACCACTTCGGTACCTCTCCGCAGCCGCTTAGTGTAACAGAGGCTCGCCGCCCGGTTGAAGCCCCGCCGCGGACGGACGACGCGAACCGACTTGACGGAGCTAGGACCCGACGCGGCGCTGCAGGAAGAACGCCCGGATCCGCTGCTGGCACTCCCCCGCCAGCACGCCGGCCACCACCGTGATGCGGTGGTTGAGCGATGGATGCTCCCAGACGCGCTGGCTCGATTCGATGGCGCCGGCCCGCGGCTCGGACGCGCCGTAGACCACCGTCGCCACGCGCGCGTGGATGGCCGCGCCCACGCACATGAGGCACGGCTCCACCGTCACATAGAGCGTCGCGCCCGGGAGCCGGTAGTTGCCCACCGCCTTCGCCGCCTCGCGCAGCGCCACCACCTCGGCATGCGCCGTCGGGTCGTGCGCGCCAATCGGCTGATTGTGCCCGCGGCCGATCACCTCGCCGCCCTGGACGACAACCGCACCAACCGGCACTTCGCCCGCCGCGGCCGCGCGATCGGCCAGGTCAATCGCCTCGCGCATGTACCGGACGTGGATGCTCACACCTCACCGTCCCGGCGCACGAATCCGGGCGGCCGCAACGGGCCGCCCGTGCGAAACGCCCGAAACGCCGGGCTGTCCGCGCGGGATGCGGAGACGCACGGACGAGACGCGGCACTCATCGTCGAATCCCGATGAGCACGCGCATGGTCGTACCGCCGAGGTCGGTCTCGCCGAACGCCTCGGACAACCCGCCAGCGCCCAGGGCGTCGGGCACGGTCCGATACTGCACCTCGGCCCCCGCCACGATCCAGCTGACGATCCTCGCCTCCACACCGCCGAAGTAGACCGATCCCCCGAACGTCCGGCTCGTGTTCTCGCCCGCCATCGCGAACGTCGACGTTTCGCGATACCCCATGCGCAGCACACCGCCGCCACCGTAGGGCACCAGGCGTCCGGCCAGCAGCGGCACCCGCCAGCCGGCCGCGACCTCGAGCGGCCGCAGTTCGACGGTCAGCGGAATCCCGAGCGGAATGACCTCGCCGTTGAACAACTCGGCCCGGCTGCCGGTCTCCTTCACCGACGAGACCGCCACGCGCGCGAAGAGGCCCTTCCAGATGTCGAGCAGTTCGCCGCCGCCGCCCACCATGGACAGCCGCGGCTTGCCCACGATTGCGTCGAACGTCTGCGAGGCGGCAAGCGCCGTGGAGTCGAACGTCACGTAGCCGCGGAAGTACGAACGCGGCGCGCGCGGCCGCGGCGGTGCGGGCAGCGATGCGGACTCCGGCGCGTTCACGTCGGCCGGTGCCGGCTCGGCCTCCTGCGCGTGGACAGCTGTCGTGGTGAGGACGATTGCCGCCAGCGCGGCCAGTGCGGTGAGACGAATCACGTCAGTTCCTCGCTCGATGGGCGCTCGCGCGCTACCGTGTGATGCCGCGCCCGAAGAGTGCCGTGCGCGCCTGAATCAGCCCATCCCCGTACTCGTCGTCTCGACCGGCCGGACCGAGATCGCGCGTCGTCCGCCGGATGATGGCCTCGACGGCGCGCGGGTTGGTCACACCTTGACTGATGAGCAGCGCCGCCAGCGCGGAGACGTGCGGGGCGGCCATCGACGTGCCGATGTACCCCACCTCGACATATCGATCGAAACGCGGCACCGTCGTGATGAGCGGCGACGTGTCGGGTGGATAGAGCGTCACCTGCCAGACGTAGCCGGCATCCTCGCCGTCGTCGCTGTCGCGGTAGCTGCCGCCGGGCGCCACCACCTCGATGTGCGGGCCGGTGGACGAATAGAACGCGCGTGCGGTGGACTTGCCCACCGCGCCCACCGAAATCAGTCCTTCGAGCTCGGGCGCGTGGCCGGCCGGATACTCCACCCCGTTCCCGTCCTCGTACCCGTTACCCATCGCCGCCACGACGACAGCGCCGCGCGAGATGGCATAGACGATGGCCTCGCGCACCGCGGGGGCCATCGTCGTGCCGCCGAAGCTGAGGTTGAGCACACGCGCGCCCCCGTCAACCGCGTACCGGATGCCGTCGGCAATGTCCCCGTCGGCGCAGCCGCCGGCGTCGGTCGGCAGGAACCCGGGAATGCCGAACGTGGCCCGCATCAACATCAGTTCCCAGTAGCCGACGCACACCTTCACCGGCATGACGCGCGTCGCATAGGCCAGGCCGGCCAGGGCCACCGCGTTGTTGGCTTCCTCGGCAATGGTCGAGATGACGTGCGTGCCGTGCCCCTCGTAGTCGAACGGCGGCCGTCCGGGCTCGAACGCCACGTCGCGCGCACCGACGACGCGCGCCTGCGAGAAATCCGACGACGTCGCGAACCGCAGCGGCACCTGCTGGAAGACCTGCCCCGTCCAGAGGGTGCGCGATTCGGTGAGCGCCTCGGTGCTGAACCCCGTATCGAGCACCGCGACGATGACGTCGGGTGAGCCGCCGGGATTGATCGTCCAGGCCGCGGGCGCCTGAATGAGCCGGAAGTTCCACTGCATGTCGCCGTAGGACGGATCGTTCGGCACGGCGAGCGGCGAGGCGCCGGTGCGGATCGGCGCCGTGCGCGGCTCGGCCACCCGCCGCGGCAGCCGGCGGATGTAATTCGGCTGCGCGTACTCGACCTCGGATTGCAACCGCAGTTGCGCGGCCAGCCGCTCGGCGTCCGGCTCGCTGGCATCACGCAACCGCGCGATGCCGCCCGACCAGCGCAGGGCATCCGAAGACGGACGGCTGCGCAGCGCGGCCAGCGCGCGCGTCTGCCCCGCCGGCTGCACGCCGGCGCGGAACTTCACGAGGACTTCGCCCGGCAGGTAGTCGAGTCCGCGATCGGCGGCCTCGGCAAACGCCTGCACCTTCTGAATCGTCAGGCCCGGTTCCGCCGGGGGCAGCCGCGGCGCGGCGCGCCCGATGATCGGACCGCTGCGCTGCGCCTGGATGTCGCGCAACGGCAGCACGAGGACGACGGCCAGCGCCGTCGCGATGACGAGCAACGCTCGCCGGATACCGGGGGCACGGTGCGCGGGTTTCATGAGGTGAGTCAGTGTAGCTGTTTCCGAGGTTCCGTTCGCGCGCGGGTTTTATCCATCCACCCGGAAGACCAATCGGCGCGCGGTTCGCGGGCTCCACATGGACATGGCGCAAATGAGGGCGATCGCGGAAGGGCGCCGGGTGGCCGGCAACTTGCAGGACGCGCAGGCATGTCCCTTTACGTCGTGGCGCGTCCGGGCTTCGCGAACGAGACACTGGCGACGCGCCAGCGAGATGAAACAGCGGCACGTCCTCCCGCGGAAAGCTGTGAGGCGCTCTTCTGGGCGCTCGATGGTCGAGACCTCGTGGTGCTCGGTCGGCGGTGGCGCGTGGGTGTGTTCAGTGTGGTGGAACTCGCAGGAAGACGGTACGTGCAGCTGTCGCTCGAGGGCTCCGCGCGCTACATGCTGACGCTGCGGCTGGTGCCCGACGTGACCGTCTCCCGCATCGTCCCCACCATCCTCGCCTGGCTCGCGCATCCGACCGCGTCGGGCGAAGTGATCGACATCGAATGAGTCTGGTTGCGCCCGCCACGCTGGGTCGACCGGCGCCTCCCAAAGCCCTGGACTTGCAGACGAATGTCTCCTCGGACAGCGACTTCTGCAACAGCGTCGACGGGCCGGTCGCGCCACCGCGGATTGTGGCTCTTGGGGTCGCGCGGCGTGGATGCGACTGGCGCGCGAACGGCAGTGGAGACGGGGCGGACAATCGCGGCGAAGTCCGGCGTTGGGAAGACTTCACTCTGCTCAACGGGACCTTCCGTAACGCTGGACCCGGTGGGCACACCATGAAAACGCCTGTGTTCGCGGGGAATGGCGCGATCGCCGGCAATTGGCCATTGTGGCCCGACATTTGCGATGAAAGGGCCCGAACGCCGGACGCACAAGGCTGCGGCGTTTCTTTTTCGAGAGCCTTGAGGACTTCATGACCGACATGTTTAAGCGCATCCTTCTCCCTGCCGCCATGCTGGCATTCGCGACGTCGGCGAGTGCGGCCCCCCTCGAACTGTCGTTCGGCGGAGGTGGCTGGTCCAACCCGGGCGCGAGCGGCGTCTGTGTCGACGTCGACAACCGCAGCGGCGCGAACGAGGACCAGATCCGGTGGGGCGGCGGCGAACTGAGGACCGTCGCCGGACAGGCGGGCAACGATGCCTGCTGGCTCGAGGCCTCGGGCCCCGGCTGGTGGTACAACGACCTGGCGCCCGTGAGCGGCTACAACTTCGACCCGAACGACGCGACGCACACGATCAATGGCAGCGGCCTCGTGAACCTCGGCACGTTCCAGCACCTGAACTGGCCCGTCTCGGCCGCGATCACCACGACCACCTACAACCTCGCCATCGACCACAACGGCAACGGCGCACCGCTGACCTTCGCGCTCGACTTCCAGCACAACGAAACGCCCAACCAGTGCGCGGGCCTCGGCTGCTCGGACGACATCGTCACCGTGGCGCTGCCCGTGCTGTCGACGACAATCCAGGTCGGCACCGACACCTACCTGTTCCAGTTGCTCGGCTTCTCGACGACCGGACTGCCGAACACGTTCGATTCGGCGTTCACCTCGCCGGAGTACGGCCTGACGACGACGCAGCTGTGGGCGCAGGTGACGCACAGCCCGGTGCCCGAGCCGGCCACGCTGACGATGCTCGGCGCCGGCCTGATGGGCCTTGGCGCCGCCGCGCGTCGGCGCGCGAACGCCCGGAAGAAGGCTCAGGCCAAGGCCTGATTCGGCGCAGCAGACCGACAAACGCCCCCGGGTGCCCTGCGCGCCCGGGGGCGTTGTGCGTTCGGGACGAGCACCGCCAGGTGCAGGTGCGCGGATTCCGCGATACTTTAGTCTGTCTGACGTAGGACTAATCACCCCGTTCGAGGCTGACTCGAACGCGATTCACTCACCCAACGTGTTGCGAAACAATGGGTTACAGAAAGTCACCCGACCGGGCGCCAATGGGCGAGTCGTTTGCTACAAGAGTCATCGAAAGCCATGCGCGTGGGTAAGAGTCTTGTCGCGGCACTGCTCGTCTTCGTTTCCAGCTTTCTGCTCCTCTACGCACCGGTCCTGCGATCGCTCGTCTCGGACTGGACCACGGACGACAACTACTCGCACGGGTTCGTCATCGTGCCCTTTGCCGTCTGGTTCGCCTGGGAGCGTCGCGCGCGCCTGGCGGCAGCCATCGTCGCGCCCAGCGTCGCGGGCCTGCTCGTCCTCGTCGGCGGCCTGGGGCTGCTGCTCGTAGGCCTGCTCGGCGCCGAACGATTCCTGACGCGCATCTCGATGCTCGTGGTCATCGCCGGCGGACTCGCCTTCGTGCGCGGCTGGCAGTCGGTGAAGGTCCTCGCCTTCCCGCTCGCGTTCCTGCTCCTGATGATTCCGATCCCCGAGATCATCTTCAGCCGCATCGCCTTCCCGCTCCAGCTGCTCGCCTCGCGTGTCGGCGAGACGATGCTCTCGGCGCTGAGCATTCCGGTGCTTCGCGAGGGCAACCTGATCATCCTCGCGCGCACGACCCTCGAGGTGGCCGAAGCGTGCAGTGGGATTCGCTCGCTCATCTCGCTGCTGACGCTCGGCATCATCTACGGCTACTTCCTCGATTCGCGACTGAGCGTGCGCACGGCCGTGGCGCTGGCCACGGTGCCCATCGCGATCGTCGCCAACAGCGTCCGCGTGGCCGGTACCGGCGTGGCGGCGCATCACTTCGGCGAGGAAGCCGCCCAGGGGTTCTTCCACACGTTCTCGGGCTGGCTGGTCTTTGGCGTGGCCTTCGGCCTGCTGTTCCTGGCGTCGCAGGTGGTGCTGCGCTTCCTTCCGCCGCCCGCCGTCGTCGAGGGCGGTTCCGGGATGGTGACGGCATGACGATGCGACGAGGTGATGGCGCGGTGGCGCGGCTGCTGGTGATGGCGCTGTGCCTGCTCGGCGCGACGGCGCTCGCCGCACGCAGCGCGCAGCCGGAAATCACGCCGCTGCGCGAGCCGCTGGCCGGGATCCCGCGAGCGATCGGCAGCTGGAACGGTCAGGACGCGCCGGCGTTCACCGAGGCGGTGCTCGAGCAGCTCGGTGTCGACGAGTACGTCAACCGGATCTATGTTCAGGCGGGCCTGCCGCTGTCGCTCTACGTCGGCTACTACGAGAGCCAGCGTGCCGGCGACACGATTCATTCGCCACAGAACTGCCTGCCGGGCGCCGGCTGGCTGCCCGTGACGTCGTCCACCCTGACGCTTCAGGTGGCAGGCCGGCAGGAGCCGGTCACCGTCAATCGCCTGCTGATCCAGAAGGGCACCGAGCGCCAGGTGGTGCTCTACTGGTACCAGAGCCACGGACGCGTGGTCGCCAGTGATTACTGGAGCAAGGCCTACCTTATTTATGACGCCATGCGGCTGCGGCGATCGGACGCCGCCATGGTACGCGTCATCAGTCCCGTCATGCCGTCCGAGGAGAACGACGGCGCTGCCGCGGCGCGCGCCGCGGCGTTCGTGGAAGCCGCCTTTCTCCAGTTCGACCGTTTCCTGCCGATTTGATCGTTTCTGAAAGGTCCTCCCGCACGATGCGCAGCCCCGTGAAGATCCTGTTCCTGATTGCCGCGATCGCAGCGAGCGCCTGTTCGCCCGACCCGGAGGTGGCCAGCCGGGAGTTCCTGGAAAGCGGCGACGCCTATGCGAGTGCCGGGCGGTATCAGGAAGCCATCATCGAGTACCGCAACGCGCTCCAGCACGACCCGCTGTTCGGCGACGCGCGCCTGAAGCTGGCCGACGCCTACCTGGCCGTTGGCGATCGCGCCGGCGCGGCTGTCGAGCTGATTCGTGCGGCCGATGCGCTGCCCGGCGACGCGGGCCTGCAGGTGCGCGCCGGCAACGTGCTGCTCGTCGATCGCCGGTTCGAGGATGCCGCAAGCCGTGCCGACAAGGCGCTCGCTGTGGATCCCGGACACACCGAGGCACTGATCCTGCGCGCCAACGCCCTCGCGGGCATGAGCCGGCTCGAGGACGCCGTCGCCGACGTGGCGGCGGCCATCGAAAGCGACCCCACACGGGCGGCCAGCTACACGACGCTCGGCGCGGTGCAGCTCGTGCGCGGCGATCGGCAGGAGGCCGAGGCGGCGTTCCGTCGCGCCGTGGAGCTTGCGCCCACGTCGGTGCCGGCCCAGCTTGCGCTGGCCAACTTCCATCTGGCGACCGGCAACCAGGCGGCAGCCGAAACCGCGCTGCGGCGTGCGGTCGCGCTCGACCCGGCACACCTCTCTGCCAACCGCGCACTGGCCTACTTCTATATCGGCGCGGGCCGGGCGGCCGACGGCGAGCCGTACCTGCGTGCGGTGGCGGACGGAGCGCCCGACGCATCCGGACGACTCGGGCTTGGCGATTTCTACCTGTCGCAGGGCCGCGTCGACGAGGCGCGGGCCGCCTTCGAGCGCGTAGCCGGCGGAGCGGACTCGCAGCGCGCGACGATTGCCGCGCTTCGACTGGCCACGCTCGACTTCCAGGCCGGCAACACCGTGGAAGCTACCCGACGCGTCGATGCGATCCTGTCAGCCGACGGATCGAACACGCGGGCGCTCACCGCGCGGGCCGAATTGCAGGCAGCCGCCAGCGAACTCGACGGCGCCCTGGCGAGCGCTCGTCGCGCCGTCGAGAGCGACCGCAACTCGGCACAGGCGCAGTACGCCCTGGGCAAGGTGCACCTGCTGCGCAACGAACCCGAGGCTGCGGGCACCGCGTTTGCCGCAGCCGTCCAGTTGAATCCGCGGCTTGGCGCCGCGCGCGTGGCACTGGCCGAAACACACCTGGCGGCGGGTCGCCTGGCTGAAGCGGCGCAGGCCGCCGACGCCGCGTTGACGCTTGCGCCGACGGCGCCCGACGCCCGGCTGATGGTCGCGCGCGTGGCACTGGCGCGCGGAGATGCGGCCCGCGCCGAACCCCTCGTGCGCGCGCTCCAGAAGGAACTGCCCGAGTCGGTGCCGGTCCTGACGGCCGCAGGCCTGCTCGATGCGATGGCCGGCCGGACGACACAGGCGCGCACGGCACTCGAGCGCGCGCTGGCCGTTGACGCCAACGCCATCGACGCACTGCGACTGCTGACGCAACTCGACGTGCGCGACGGCCGCGGCGCCAGCGCCCGCGCGCGAGTGGCGGCGGCGCTCGCGGTCGATCCGGACAACGCGGCCCTCGTGCTGCTGGCCGCCAACGCCGCTGCCGCCACCAACGACGTCGCCGAAGCCGAACGACTGGCGAAGTCCGCGATCGATCGCAATCCGGACGCCATCG
The DNA here is from genome assembly GCA_044508265.1 of Acidobacteriota bacterium. Taxonomy (GTDB): domain Bacteria; phylum Acidobacteriota; class Vicinamibacteria; order Vicinamibacterales; family Vicinamibacteraceae; genus JAEZDP01. The sequence goes on along the minus strand of JBIQIB010000032.1, from coordinate 10,291 downwards.
AGGCCTACAGCCTGCTCGGCGCCCTCTACGGCCGCACGGGCCGCCTGGCGGAAGCCACGGCCGAGTTCCAGAAGCTGGCCGATCGCCAGCCGACATCGATCGGCGCGCACACGACGGTCGGCACGCTGCTGCAGATGCAGGGACGGATTGACGAGGCCCGCGCGGTGTTCGAACGCGTCGTCGACCTCGACGCGAACGCGGCCGTGGCCGCGAACAACCTGGCGTGGATCTACGCGGAGAGCGGCCAGAACCTCGATCGCGCACTGCAACTGGCGCGCAACGCGAAGGCGCGCCTGCCCGATCGCCCGGCCGTCAGCAACACGCTGGGCTGGGTGCTCCACAAGCGGGGACTGCACGCCGAAGCGATCGCTCCCCTGCGCGAGGCGGCCGCGGCCGCACCCGCCAACGCCCTGTATCATCACCATCTGGGCATGGCGTACGCCGGGGCGGGCCGGAACGACGAGGCGCGCGCGTCGCTGACACGCGCGCTGGCCATCGATCACCAGTACACGGAGGCGGCTGACGCCCGGAAGGTCCTGGACAGCCTCAATCAATGACCGCATCGACTTCCACGCGTGCCTGGTTCGTCGGCGAAGGTTCCCTGCTCGTCCGTTGCGCCGAGGTGTACCTGCGGTCCGGCCATACGGTTGCCGGCATCGCGTCGTCGGATCCGGCCGTCGTCCGCTGGGCTGACGGGAACGGCATCCGGCACGTCGCGGCCAACGAGGACCTGGCCGGCACGCTGGGCGAGTCGCCCTACGACTACCTGTTCAGCGTCGTCAATCTCACGAAGCTCGACGACCGCACGATCGCGACGCCGCGGATGCTCGCGGTGAATTTCCACGATGGTCCGCTGCCGGCCTATGCCGGCCTGAACGCCCCGGTCTGGGCGCTGCTCAACGGCGAGACGACGTATGGCGTGACCTGGCACGAGATGACCGACACGGTCGATGCCGGTCGCATCCTGAAGCAGCAGCTCTTCGACATTCCAGCCGGCGAGACGTCGTTCGGCCTGAACGCCCGCTGCTACGAAGCCGGCCTTGCCGCATTCACCTCGCTCGTCGACGACATCACGTCGGGCGACCTCAGCGCGGTCGAGCAGTCCGCCGCGCGCCGCACCGTCTATGCGAGGTTCCAGCGCCCCGCCGGCCACGGTGTCGTCGACTGGAACCGACCGGCGGCGGAGATCGCGCGCGCGGTCCGCGCCATGGACTTCGGTCCCTACCAGAATCCCTTCGGCGTCGTGCGCGCGATCACGCGAGGCGGCGCGTTCGCAATCGCCGCCGCATCGCCGACAGCGGCGAAGACCGCTGCCGCTCCGGGAACCGTTCTCGAAATCGACGCCAACCGCATTGTCGTGGCGGCCGGCAGCGATGCGCTGGCCATCGACGGTGTTCGTGCGGTCACCGGAGAGCCCGTCACACCAGCACAACTGGCGGAGCTGGCGAACCTGCGCGTCGGGGAGCCCTTCGGTCCATCGGAAGCGCCGGCCGACGAAGCGCTCGGCCTGGCGGTGCGCCACGAGTCGTTCTGGCTGAAGCAGCTTGCGCACCTCGAACCGGTTTCCGTTCCGTACGCCGCTGAACCCGCGCCACAAGGCGAGTCGGGCGCGCGGCGCCGCTTCGCCGGCATCATCCCGGCAGGCTTCGGCGACGCATCGGACGTTGACCGCAACACCCGGATCGTCGCCGCCGTGGCCGCATGCCTCGCACGGCTGGCAGGATCCGGGCGAGCGACATTTGCCGTCAGCGTGGCCGCGCCGCCCGCCGCGGGCCTGCCGCTGCTGTCGGACCGCGTACCCGTTGTCGTTGACGTCGCACGCCCGTGGAGCGAGACCGCCTCGTCGGTTGCCGAGGTCCTCGAACGCGGAACATTCTTCACCGACCTCTGCCTGCGCACTCCCGGGCTGCCGTCGCTTCAGTCGTACAGCCGATGGCGCACGCACATCGTGCTGGATCCGTCATCGCTCGTGCCCGCCTCGCAGGCCGACGCGGCGCTCGTGGTGCGCCCATCGCCTGATGGCGCCACGCTCGAGTGGGACGGGCGCGCCGATGTCTTTTCCGACGATGCGCTGCGCCGGCTGCATGCGCAGTGGGTGGGCTTCGCGCGACAGCTCGGCGAGACGCCGGCCGAGCCGGTTGCATCGCTGCCGCTCGTCGATGCCGCGGAGCGCACGCGCCTCATCGAATCGTGGAACGCGACCGCCGTGCCGTTCGACCGCGCGTGCATCCACGATCTCATCGAGCAGCAGGTGCGGCGGACGCCGGACGCCATTGCCCTGATCGCGGGCCAGGACACCTTCACCTACCGGGAGCTCGATCGCCGCGCGAACCAGATGGCGCGGCACCTGCAATCGTTCGGCGTCGGCCCCGAGGTCCGCGTGGGACTGTGCCTCGAGCGGTCCGCCGACCTGCTCGTGGCCCTCGTCGGCGTGCTCAAGGCCGGCGGCGCGTACGTGCCGCTCGACCCGCGCTATCCACAGGAGCGCCTGCAACTGGTGGCCGAGGACGCCGAGATCCGCCTCGTCATCGCGGACGCCGGGATGGCCGACCAGTTCCCGATGTGCGACCACGTCGTGTGCCCCACGCGCGACCGCGCAGCGATTGCTGCGCTCGACGACGCGTCCATCGGCACGACGTCCGGGCCAGAGAATCTCGCCTACATCATCTACACCTCCGGGTCGACAGGCCGCCCCAAGGGCGTGATGCTCGAGCACCAGCAGGTTGCCAACTTCTTCGCGGGGATGGACGCCTGCGTGCCGCACGATCGTCCCGGCGTGTGGCTGGCGGTCACGAGCATCTCGTTCGACATTTCGGTGCTCGAGCTGTTCTGGACGCTCGCGCGTGGCTTCACCGTGGTGCTTTACACGGGCGAGTCCGGCACGAGCGTACCAGCGCGCGTGTCAGCCCGCCCGGAGCCGATCGGCCTGAGCCTGTTTTATTTCTCCGCCGACGAGGGCCAGGACCCTCGCGGCAAGTATCGGCTCCTGCTCGAGGGGGCGAAGTTCGCCGACACACACGGATTCGCGGCAGTCTGGACGCCGGAGCGTCATTTTCACGCGTTTGGCGGCCTCTATCCCAATCCGGCGGTCACCGGCGCGGCCGTCGCCGCCATCACGTCGCGCATCGCGATCAGGGCCGGCAGCTGCGTGCTGCCGCTGCACCATCCGCTGCGCGTGGCCGAAGAGTGGAGCGTCGTCGACAACATCTCCGGGGGCCGCGTGGGCATCGCCTTCGCGTCGGGCTGGCAGCCGAACGATTTCGTGCTGCGGCCCGAGAACTACGCGGACCGGAAGAACGTCCTGTTCCAGTCGATCGAGACCGTGCGCGCCCTGTGGCGCGGTGAATCGATCGCGCTCGACACGCCCCGCGGCACGTCGCAGGAGTTCCGGACGCTGCCGCGTCCGGTGCAGCCCACGCTGCCGGTCTGGGTGACCGCGGCCGGCAACCCCGAGACATTTGCCGCGGCCGCCACCGCCGGCGCGGGCGTGCTGACGCACCTGCTCGGCCAGACCGTCGACGAGCTGACGACGAAGATCGCGGCGTATCGGGCGGCGTGGAAGGCCGCCGGGCACAGCGGCGACGGGCACGTCGTGCTGATGCTCCACACGCTCGTGTCCGACGATGATGCGTTCGTCCGCGAGGTGGTGCGTGAGCCGCTGATGGCGTACCTGAAGACGTCGATCGATCTCGTCAAGCCGTTTGCCGAGTCGTTCCCGACGTTTGCGGCACGGGCGGGCGCCGGCAACCCGAGCGAGATCTTCGCGTCGCTGTCCGAAGAGGATTACAACGCCCTCGTCGAACATTCGTTCGAGCGCTACTTCGAGACGAGTGGCCTGTTCGGCCGTCCGGAAACGTGCCTGGCCATGATCGACAGGCTCAAGGCCATCGGCGTGAGCGAAGTGGCGTGCCTGGTCGACTTCGGCGTGGCGACCGACGTCGTGCTCGAGAACCTGCCGCACCTCGACGCCCTGCGCCAGCGCGCGAACGGCATCGCGCCCGAACACGACGATTCGATTGCCGGACTGATCGCGCGCCACGGGGTGACGCACTTCCAGTGCACGCCGTCGATGGCGCGCATGCTGCTGCTCGATCCGTCGACGCGCGCGGCGCTCGGCCGGCTGCGCGCCATGTTCGTCGGCGGCGAAGCATTGCCGGTTGCGCTCGCCGAGGACCTCGTGGAAGCGCTCGACGGCGGACAGCTGTGGAACATGTACGGGCCGACGGAAACCACCGTGTGGTCCACCGTCTCGCGCGTCGTGGCGCCCGTCGAGTCGGTGACCATCGGGCGTCCGATCGCCAACACGCAGATCTACATCGTCGATGCGGAGATGCAGCCGGTGCCCGTCGGGCTGCCCGGCGATCTCTATATCGGCGGCGACGCGGTGGCGCGCGGCTACTGGGGCCGTCCCGAACTGACGGCCGAGCGCTTCCGGCCCAATCCCTTTGCCACAGGGAGCCGGCGCATCTATGCGACCGGCGACCTCGCGCGCTATCGCGACGACGGCCAGATCGAGTTTCTCGGACGCAGCGATCACCAGGTGAAGATTCGAGGCCACCGGATCGAGCTGGGCGAGATCGAGACGGCGCTCACGGCACTGCCGGGCATCCGCGATGCCGTGGTCGTGGCGCGCGAGGATCACGAGAACGACAAGCGCCTGGTGGCCTACGTCATCGCCGAGCCTGGCAGTGCGCGTGATGGATCGGCAATCCGCGCGGCGCTTGGCGCCTCGCTGCCGGACTTCCTCGTCCCGTCGCACGTGGTGTTCCTCGACGCGTTTCCGCTCACGCCGAACAACAAGATCGACAGGCGTGCGCTGCCGGCCGTGGAGCACACGTCGGCCGCCGCACGCCCCACCAGGCCGCCGGCCACCGAGACGGAGGCCACCGTCGTGGACGTCTGGCGCGAGGTGCTGCGAACCGAGGTCGTGGGGACCGACGACAACTTTTTCGACATCGGCGGCGACTCACTGCTGGCCGCGCAGGTCCTGAGCCTGCTGCGCGCGCGGCTGGCGCGGCCGGTGTCATTGACCGACCTCTTCCGCTTTCCGACCGTGCGCGCGCTCGGTGCGCACCTCGGCGGTGAACCCACGGCGGCGCCGTCGCTGACGGGTTCGACCGATCGGGCGAAAGCGAGGCAGGAGGCCATGAGACAGAGGCGCGGCGGCCGTCCGAACGCCAACGCGCCGGCCGGGACGCGGTGATGAACGACCCACGCGCGCTGCCACCCAACGCGGTGGCCATTATCGGCATGGCGGGCCGGTTCCCTGGCGCCAACACGCCGGCGGAACTGTGGCAGCTCGTCCGCGACGGGCGCGAAGCCATCCGGCGACTGTCGGACGCGGAACTACGGGCCGCCGGTGTGGCACCGTCACTCATTGCCAACCCCGCCTACGTGCGTGCGGCGGCCACGCTCGACCGCATGGACGAGTTCGATGCGGGGTTCTTCGGCTTCAGCCCTCGCGACGCCGCAATCATGGATCCGCAGCACCGTCACTTCCTCGAGACGGCGTGGGAGGCCCTCGAGAGCGCGGGCTACACGCCCGAAGGGTTTGCCGGATCGATTGGCGTGTTTGGCGGGTGCGGCGCCCAGGCGTATTTCGCGAGGAACCTGCTGAACAACCCGCAGCTGATGACCTCGGCGGGCTATTTCCTCGTCCGCCACACCGGCAACGACAAGGACTTCCTGACGACGCGCGTGTCCTACCAGCTGAACCTGCGGGGTCCGAGCGTCAGTGTGCAGACCGCGTGTTCGACATCGCTCGTCGCGGTGCACCTGGCCAGCCAGAGCCTGCTCAATCGCGAGTGCGACATGGCGCTGGCCGGCGGCGTGACGATCGAGATCCCGCACGGGCAGGGGTATCTCTACGACGAAGGCGAAATCCTCTCGCCCGATGGGCACTGCCGCGCCTTCGACGCGGAGTCGAAGGGCACCGTGTTCGGCAGCGGCGCCGGCCTTGTCGTGCTGCGGCGCCTCGAGGATGCGATCGACGCCGGCGACCACATCCACGCAGTGATCATCGGTTCGGCCGTCAACAATGACGGCGCCGGCAAGGTCGGCTACCTGGCGCCATCGGTCGACGGCCAGGCGGCCGTCGTCGCCGAGGCCATTGCGCTGGCGGGCGTCGACGCCGCGTCGATCTCGTATATCGAAACGCATGGGACCGGCACGCCCGTGGGTGATCCCATCGAGATTGCCGCACTGACGGAGGCCTTCGGGCCGTCGGTGCCGGCCGGATCCTGCGCGATTGGATCAATCAAGACCAACATCGGCCACCTCGACACGGCCGCCGGCGTGGCATCGCTCATCAAGGCGGCCTCGGCCGTCGAGCACGCCGAACTGCCGCCGAGCCTGCACTTCCGGACGCCGAACCCCACCATCCCGTTCGACGAGACGCCGTTCCGCGTCAACTCGCAATTGCGACCGTGGACGACCGAGGGGCCGCGGCGTGCGGGCATCACGTCGCTCGGCGTTGGCGGCACCAATGCGCACGTGGTGATCGAGGAGGCGCCGGCACGCGAGGCGGCTCCTCCCGGCAAGTCGCCCAATGTGCTCGTGATTTCGGCGCGCAGCGAGGCAGCCCTCCGGACCGCCACGAGCCGGCTCTCGAGTCATCTCTCCGCGAGCGCTTCGGTCGACATCGCGGATGTCGCCTACACGCTCCAGGTCGGGCGCCGCGCATTCGACTATCGCGGCATCGTCGTGGCGAAGGACGCAGCCGATGCGGTCGATGTCATGCGCGGCGCGCATCCCAAGCGCCTGGCAATTGGCCGCCGCATGGCGAAGGCGCCGTCGGTCGTGTTCCTTTTCCCTGGCGGCGGCGCGCAGTATCCCAACATGGGACGCGACATCCACGAACGCGAGCCCGTGTTTCGCGACGAGGTCGATCGCGGCCTCAGCGTGCTGCGCGATCGCCATGGCATCGATCTCCGCCCACTGCTCTTCCCAGAGCCGGAGCGAGTCGCAGAGGCCACGCGCGAGCTCGAGCGGTCGACCAACTCCATCCTCTCGATTTTCATCGTCGAGCATGCGATGGCTCGGCTGTGGATGTCGTGGGGCGTACAGCCCGCGGCGATGACGGGGCATTCGCTTGGCGAGTACGCGGCGGCGTGCGTGGCGGGTGTCTTCTCGTTCGAGGATGCGCTCACGATCGTGAAGGCCCGCGGTGATATTTTCGCGCGGCTTCCGGCAGGAGCCATGCTCAGCGTGCCGATGACCGAAACCGCATTGGCGCCGCTGCTCACCGATGGGCTGGCGCTTGCGGCCGTGAATGGCCCGACGCTCTGCGTCGTGTCCGGCCCCGTCGAACGGATCGACGCGCTCGAGGCGGCCCTGTCGGCGCGCGATGTCGAGGCGCGGCGCCTGCACATTTCGGTGGCGGCGCACTCGGCCATGCTCGAGCCGTACCTCGCCGAGTTCGGCGAGCGCGTCCGCGGCGTCAGGCTTTCGCCGCCGTCCATTCCATTCATCTCGAACGTCACCGGACAATGGGCTGATGCGGCGGAGGTCACGACTCACGACTACTGGGTTCGTCACCTCCGGCAGACCGTGCGGTTCGCCGACGGGCTGTCGACGCTGCTGCAGGACGAGCCCCGCCTGCTCCTCGAGGTGGGGCCCGGCGTCACACTCGGCGCGCTGGCGCGGGGGCAGGTGGCGGACGACACGAAGGCGCGCGTAGTGTCATCCATGCGGCATCCGCAGGATGCCTCGCCCGATCTTTCCGTGCTCTACGGCGCGCTCGGCCAGGCCTGGATCGCGGGTGCGCCCGTGGACTGGACAGCGTTCCAGGGCACTGGACGACGGCGCGTCCCGCTGCCGACCTACCCGTTCGAACACCGGCGCTGCTGGATAGACGCGACCGGCGGCGCAGTCGTCTCGCCCTCCCGGAACGCGGTCGATCGCATCGCCAATCCTGACGAGTGGTTGTCGCGGCCGGTATGGACGCGAACCGACCCGGTCGACGCCGATGTCGACGGTTCACAGTCGTGGCTCGTTTTCGGTTCTCCGACGGGCCGGAGTGCGAGCGCCATCGATGCACTGGCGGCGCGCGGCCATTCCGTCGCGACCGTCGAGCCAGGCGACGGATATCAACAGGTCGACGCCGGTCGTTTCGTCGTCCGCCCCGGGGAATCCGAGGACTACGCCCAGATGTTGCGCGCGATTGCCGACACGGGGACGACCGTGGATCGCGTGGCGCATCTCTGGATGCTGGATGCAACCGACCCAGCGGCGCCCCGCCAGGCCGTCGCCGAGGCCAGAGCGCTGGGGTTCGACAGCCTGCTGGCACTCGCCAGGACGTTGGCCAACGGATCGTTTGCCACACCGTCGCGCATAGATGTCGTCACCGCGGGGATGCAGCGCGTCCAGGGGGAGTCGCGTCTTCGCCCCGAGCATGCGCTGGTACTGGGTCCGGTGCGCGTGATACCGCGCGAGCTCGGCATCACCTGCCGATCGATCGACGTGACCGCCATCGACGATCCACTCGTGGACGAGTTGACATCAGCCGCGGCCGACACGACGGTGGCCTTGCGCGACGAGGGCCGGTTCATCGAAGGGCTCGAGGCCGTCCAGCTGCCGGCGCCGGCCTCGGCACAGGGCCTGGAACATCGCGGCGTCTACCTCATTACCGGGGGCACCGGGGGAATCGGGCGGGCGCTCGCCGAGTATCTGGCGCGATCGTACGGGGCGCGTGTGGTCGTGACGGCTCGACGCCGTCCCGACGATCAGGATCGGTTCGACAACCTCCTGCGGGCGCTCGGCGGGGAGAGCATGTTCGCCGTCGCCGACGTGACGAACGCCGCGGACGTCCGGTCGGTCCTGTCGGCCGCGACGAAGCGTTTCGGGCGCGTGGACGGCGTGTTTCATGCGGCGGGCACGATCGATGACGGGCTCATCGCGGAGAAGGACGCCGACGCGGCGTGGCGCGTCCTCGCGCCAAAGGTCGAAGGTGTCCTCGCCATCGACGAGGCCGTTGCCGGAACGAGCGTATCGTTCGTTGTCCTGTTTTCGTCGACCAGTGCTCACCTCGGCCTTCCGGGGCAGGTCGACTATACGGCCGCGAATGCGTTCCTGAACGCGTTTGCCAGCAGCAAGGCGGGCGCACCCGGCCCGCGCGTGACGGCCGTCGGCTGGGGCATCTGGCGCGACGCAGGCATGGCGGCACGCCTGGCCGGCACCGATCGCCCCGTGCTGCCCGCGACCAACGACACGGCTGACAAACGGGGAACACTGCTTGGGAGCCCGGCGCGCGCCCGTTCCGGACACCTGTGCTTTTCCCGCACCCTGGCCCCTCGCGACTCGTGGGTTGTCGACGAGCACCGGTTGAAGACCGGCGAAGCGATCCTGCCCGGCACGGCTTACATCGAGATCGCGCGGGCGGCCGCGGAGCGCGCGTTCGGAAAGGGCCGGTTCGAGATCAGGGACCTGGAGATCCTGACACCGCTCATGTTCGAGGGCGATCGCCCTCGGGCCGTCCGCGTAGAGATCGGCGACCACGGGCGCATCCGAGGCGTCATCGTCTCCAGCGCGTCGCACGGCGCGGATCCGGACGGATCCGGGTGGACGGAACATGCGCGTTGCGTCGTCTTGCGGGCTGCTGGCAAGCCACGCGCGGGTTCCATCGACGAGGTTCGCACCGCGACTACGGCACGCGTGGAACAGTACGACCGCACGCGTGAAACACGGCAGGAACAGCACCTCGCATTCGGTCCGCGCTGGCGCAATCTTCTCAGGGTGCGGTACGGGGATCTCGAGGCGCTTGCGGAGCTCGAGCTGGCTCCGGAACTGGTCGGCGATCTTCGGGACTTCCCGGCCCATCCCGCGCTGCTGGACCTGGCTACCGCCGCCGGACTGCCGCTGCTCGACGACTACGAGCGGTCGGACGGCCTGTTCGTACCGATGGGCTACGGCCGCGTGCGTCTTCACGCTCCGCTGACGCCGCGCCTCTACAGCCACATTCGACTCGTCCGCGGCTCGACATCGGACCAGGTATCGTTCGACGTCACGGTGATGGACGGACGTGGCCGGGTCCTCATCGAGGCGCACGACTTCACGATGCGTCGTCTCACACCGTCGGACATGGCCAACCGAGGCGTCGAGCATGCGGACGCCGAATCACCAGCGCGCCTTGCCGCTTCGTGGATTGTCAATGGCATTGACGCGCACGACGGCACGCGCGTGCTCGACCGCGTGCTTGGCACGGCCCTCGGGCCCGAGGTGGTCATTTCGTCGATTCCAGTGGCTGTGCTGCGCGATGAAACGGGCGCGTCGTCAGGCGCACACGCGGGCTACG
>JBIQIB010000175.1:0-6100 GCA_044508265.1 Acidobacteriota bacterium | reverse complement strand
GCCATCGTCGGCGGCGCCGTGGCGCGCGACCAGGGCTCCAGCGTGCTGCTGGGCGGGGCGCTCGGCGCAGGCGCGGCGATCGTCGCTGCCCACGTCGCGTGCCGCGCGCGCAAGCGGCTGTCGCGCGGCGATGCCGCTGGCGGCCTGCTGGAGGACGCGCTCGTCCTCGCCGTCGGCGCATGGAGCGCGTCTGCGCTGTCGTCGTCCTCGCTGCACGCCGCGAGCCTGGCGGCTGCGGGCTCGCATTCGTGATTCGTTCGTGTGAAGAGGGAGTGCCATGACTTTTCAGGATGCAGGCCCCTCGAGCCTGCTGCCCGACGCGACGGCGGTGGAGCCGCCGTGCCTGTCGCTCTACCAGCCGACGCATCGCCACCATCCCGGGTCGCAGCAGGACCCGATACGCTTCAGGAACCTCGTGCGCTCGCTGGAAGCATCGCTTCAGGAGAAGTACGCGGCACGCGACGCGAGGGCGCTGCTCGAGCCGTTCCACGCGCTGGCTGCCGACGAGCCGTTCTGGAACCACCAGTACGACGGGCTCGCGGTGCTTGCGACGACGACGATCTTTCGCGTGTATCGGCTGCAGCGGCCGGTGCCGGAACTGGCGATCGTGGCCGACAGCTTTCACACCAAGCCGCTGCTGCGCATCCAGCAGTCAGCCGACCGGTTCCATGTGCTCGCGCTGAGCCGGGGAAGCGTCAGGCTCTTCGAGGGCAACCGTGACGTGCTGGACGAGGTCCAGTTGCCGGAGACGTTCCCGACCGCTCCGTCCGACGTCGTCGGGGATAGGGAGACGGGTGAATCCGACGTGGCCGTGGCGGTCTCCGGCGCCGCGTACGGCTCGCCGGTCTATCAGGGCGGCGGCGAGAGGGACACCGTGCGCGCCGACACCGAGCGGTTCTTTCGCGCGGTGGACGAGGCCGTGATCGAGCGGTATTCGCAGCCGTCGGGGCTGCCGCTGATCCTGGCCGCGCTGCCTGAGCACCATGGCACGTTCCACCGCGTCAGCCGCAACCGCGCGCTCATCGACGGCGGCATCGACATCAACCCTGACGCGCTCACCGTCGAGGAGTTGCGCGAGCGTGCGTGGCAGGTGATGGAGCCGAACTATCTCGGCCGACTCGCCGCGTTGCGTGAGGCGTTCGAGGGTGGGCTCGCGAAAGGCCTGGCGGCGGACGACCTGGCGGCGGTGGCCGAGGCGGCGGTCATGGGCCGGGTGGCCACGCTGCTCATCCAGGCCGACCGCGAGGTGCCTGGACGGATCGACGCGTCCACGGGACGCGTCGAACTCGATGACATCGGACACCCCGAGGTGGATGACACCCTCGACGATCTCGCCGAGATGGTGCTCGGCGCGGGCGGACGCGTGGTGGTCGTGCCGGCGGAGCGGATGCCCACCGACACGGGCGTGGCGGCGATCTACCGGTTCTGAGGCGCCGCTGCTGCGCGCGGGCGGAAGCGACCCGACCAGCCGACCAGCCGACCAGCCGACAAGCGTTCGGCCGAGCTTACTTGTTGCGGCCGCGGACCCCGCCGACGACGCGCGCGGGCTTCAGGCCGGCTTGTCGCTTCGGCGTGATCTCGATCCCCCTGGCGCGCCCTTCGCCCTCGGGGATGCTCTTCTTGGCGCGTGAGCGTCCGAGTCCGATCACGTCGCCCACGTGCTTCTTCACGGAGGACCTGGTCGAAGACGCCTTGCTCGCCGCGGTCTTCCGTGTCGTGGACGTGCTGCTCGCCTTCTTCGCCGCCGTCGTCTTGCGTGCCGCGCCGGTGCCGCTCGCGCGCGATGAGGTCGCCTTCTTGGCCATGCGCCGCCTCCTCAGGCTGTCACAGTCAGGGAATGTTCCTGCATTGTACGTTGGGTGCGCGAAAGTCGGACGCACGTCGGCAATGCAGGTGACCCATCGGTGTGCCCTGAAGGAGAGCGCAACTGTCCGCTACGTCGCGCAGACGCCGTCGACGCACGCCTCCGCGCTCGAGGCTTCGGGCGGACGCGGCGTGGACAGCGCCTGCTCGAGGACGCGCACGAGGTCCGACGCTGGCTGCGCGCCCTGCACCGCGTAGCGACCGTCGATCACGAAGGTCGGCACGGCCGTGATGCCAAGCGTGCGTGCCGCGTCGAAGGCCTCGTCGATCTCCGCGGCGCCCTGGTCGGACGCGAGGTAGTCGCGCGCGCGTGACGCGTCGAGCCCTGCCGCGCCTGCGGCAGTGGCGAGCTGATCGGCGTCCGCGACGTCGCCGCCGCGCTCGAAGTGCATGGCGAACAGCTCACCGGCGACCTTGCGCTGGACCTCCGGCCCCCCTTCGCGGAGCGCCCACTGCAGCAGGCGGTGCGCGGTGCGCGTGTTCACCGACAACGCGCGGTCCCAGTCCATCGTGATGCCCTCGCCTGCGGCGGTCCGGCTCACGGCAGACAGCATCCCGCTCGCGCGCGCCCCATAGCGACGCTCGAGGTACTGGGTCAGCGGGACGGCCGTCGCTGGTGCTGCCGGGTCGAGCTGGGACGGCCGGAACACGACCTCGATCCGCTCGTCTGCCGGGAGGGCCGCAAGCGCGCGCTCGAGACGGCGTTCGCCGATGTAACACCACGGACAGGCGATGTCGGAGTAGATCTCGACGGTCAGCGGTCCAGCGGTTTCTGCTGTCGCTCGTGCGATGTTATTCATCTATGTATTATACATGAATTACCTAACCGCTGAGCTCGGCGGGCGTACGTCAGAAGACCGACACCTGGCTTTCGAGATAGAAGAACATGGCTGGGCGATCCTGAAACGAGTGTCGTACCATCGGCCCGGCGCTCGCAGCCGCAGCGTAGGCGGCCGCAGTCCATTTCGGATGGATTCGCCATTCGAGCGAAGCCTCCACGACATTCGTGACCCGCCGCTGGCCTCCCGATGGTCGTGTCGTGTAGCCGAAGATGCGGCCCTCTTCCTGTGTGGCGCCGCTTCCGCCATACCAGCGATCCGCAGCAGATGCGAGCGTCAGGGCATGAACGTCCACACGGGCGGTGATCGTCGGTCGGGGGCGGACGATTACCTGTGCGAACACGTCCTGGATGTTGGCGAGGGTCGTCAGCGTGGACTGCGAATAGCGGCGGACGGTCGGCAGCATCGGGAAGAAGGTGCCGTGGCGCCGGTCTGCCGGGTCCCTGTCACCGCTCGTCCGGAGGATGCCGCCGCGCAACCATGGCGCACCTGGCGCGTCCGGCCACTGATGCCCGCCCTCCAGCGACCAGCCGATCGCGCGATGTGACTGCTCGTACCAGTCGCCCGTCTGCACGGCGAACCACGTCAGCACGTCCAGCTCCCCGCTGCGCACCGGCAACGCGGACACCGTGTGCCCCCCGAACGTCGTGATCGTCATGTCCACGGCCGTCGCGCCAAGGCCTGTGTTGTCGGGACGCGCGGTCACCGTCCGGTCATCCCTGTACATTGCGGCGAATGCCTGGACCTCGGTCGCCGGAATCACGAGACCCGGCGCGGCGGTCCACGCCACGTTGCTCACCGAGATGTCGTCGATGCCGATGCCGGCCGCATCTTCGAAGCCACCCTGCGTGGGTCGAAGTACGGCGCCGGTGAGCGTCCAGGTCGGCGCCCGCCAATCCGCTCGGACGCCGTCGAACGCTCGTTGATACAGCGACCACTCGAACTCGCCAATCAGGCGGGAGTCGAGGCGCATCCGTTTGACGCTCTCGATCCTGGGAGTACCCGAGGCACGCTCGGCGCCAGACGTGTACCCGAACCGTCCCACCTGCACGTCCAGTCGGTCGGCGATGCCGCGCATGGCGAGCGAGGCCGTTCGCAGGTACACCTGCGAGCTCGACGTGTCGCCGGCGTGGTCGTAGTACAGCGCGCCCGTCCCGAGCGCCCCGGGGCCGATCGCGTCCGCGGGCAACCCGCCGAACTGCACGTACTGGAGGGCCGCTGTCGCGTCCAGGCGGCCGCGTCGCCACCGCAGGCCCGCAAGGAGGCGGTTACCGACATGCGCCGTCTCCGGATCGCCGACGGTCGGCGCAGGAAGTGGTTCGAAGAACTGCCAGACCTCCGCCCGCGTGAGGTTCCGCACGATCGGCTGCCACTCCGGGGGTGATGGCGGCGCTGGTGGTGACTGCGCGGCAGCTGGCGCTGCGCACGTGAGCGCCACGAGCACGAGACGGGCGATCATCGTCCCTGCGTTTCAGGCCGGGTGCCCGGTGAGACCTCCTGCGGCGTCGGCGGGATCTCCGTCTCGGCGCCCGGCGTCGCCGTGCTCCCCGGCAGCACCGCCTGCCCGCGGCGTGACTCGTCCAATGACAACGCGAGAATCCGCATCGCTTCCTGATCGGCATGGAAGCCCATCGAGTTCTCGGCTTCGATGAAGTCCAGCAGGAACTGCGCGCGCCGCTGGTGCCGGCGCGACTGCTCGAGTGCGGCATCATCCGCGCCGCCGCTCCTCGCCGTCCTGATGTCGTCGATGAGCGCCATCAGGGCATCCATGGCCACGTTGCGCACCTGGAACGTGCGGTCCTGGATCGTATGGACGCGGGTGCGCAGTTCGTCTTCCGGCCAGCGATGGCACGTCTGGCAGGCCCGGTTGACGTTGAGGAGCGGGCTGCGGACCTGGTGGTCGCTGATCTTCATCGCGCCCGTCCGCTGGTACGGCATGTGGCAATCGGCACAGGCGACGCCCGATCGTGCATGCACGCCCTGGTTGTACAGCTCGAACTCGGGATGCTGCGCCTTCAGCGTCCGCGCACCCGACTCCGCGTGAACCCAGTCGTTGAAGTCCACCTCTTCGTAGTACGCGAGGATCTCGTCCGCCTTCAGCCCGTTGTGCCAGGGATACGTGAGCCGCTTCTCGGGGCCCTTGAAGTAGTACTCGACGTGGCACTGCCCGCAGACGTACGACCGCATCTCCTGCCGCGAGGCGTCGCGGTTCACGTCGTAGTCCTCGTTCCCGTCCGCTGCCTTCAGAAGCCTGATGCCTTCGATGAACCCCGGCCTCGTCACGCGGAGCTGCAGCGTCTGCGGGTCGTGGCAGTCGAGGCACGTCACCGGATGCGTGACGAGCTCACGCGCCTCGGCGTAGGGCATCTGGTTCATCTTCTCGAACCCCGCGAACAAGTCGCCGTCGCCCAGCTTCTTGTACGGCACGTAGACGGAGGCGTGGCAGTGCATGCACGTGCCGGGCTGCTGGACGACCTGCTGCCGCTCCGTGAAGGTCTGGTCCTCGAGCATGAACGCGTGCCCGCGCTCTTCGCGGAAGTCCTGCGCAAACGCGTAGCCCGCCCACATCGTCCTGAGCCGTGGATCCTCGTCCAGGCGGCTCTGCGCCACAATCGACCGCGGATCGGCCTCGGTCGGCTGCCGCGGCACCGCTTCGCTGCCGCCGTAGCGTGTGCGGACCTGATCGACCGTGCGCCGATACGTGTCGTACTGCAGCGGGAAGTTCTTGCCCCACTCCGCGGGGTCTTCGGTCTCGTCGGTGAGCTCGACGACGCGGTAGAACGGGTTTCGTGCTTCCTGCTGGCGCGTGAAGATGTTGACGAGCAGTGCCGTGACGGCGACCGCCGCGATGGCGGCGAGGATTGCCGTGACGATCGGAAGCGAGAAGCGCCGTCTGCTGTCAGCCATGGCTCATTCGATGTGCCCGACGTCGTCGTGGCAGCGGATGCAGGAGGTGCGGTTGTCGTGTGCGGCGCTCGCGCGCAGGCTCGCGCGCATGGGCTCGATGGATTCGGTCAGCTCCTCGTGGCACTTCCGACACGCGCGTTCGGTCACGTCCTGATTGCGGGCGGTGATGCGCAGCGGATCGGGATAGTTGCCCGTCGTGAAGTAGAACGAGTGCCAGAAGCCGTTCTCCGCCTTCGTCACGTACTTCGCGATGGTGCCGGGAGGGGTGTGGCAGTCGTTGCAGGCCGCAACGTTTGCGTGGCTCGAGCGCGTCCAGGCGGCAAAGTGGTCACGCATCACGTGGCAGTTCGCGCAGGCGGCTGGATCGTTGGTGAGGTAGGAGTAGCCGCGAGCGTACACGAACGTATAGGCGCCGATCCCGACGAAGAGGCCGATGCAGATCGCGACGGCCATGACAATCGAGCTGCCCCGCATGCGGCCATTATTGGCAA
>JBIQIB010000174.1:0-6131 GCA_044508265.1 Acidobacteriota bacterium | reverse complement strand
GATGGCGTCACCGTCAGCGACGCGTCGAGGCCGAGCGCCGCTCCGGCGGCAGACATGCCGCGGAGCACGGTGCGGCGATCCATCGATCCTGGTGACATGAGCGTCCCTCCCGTCCCTTACTGCACGCCTGCGGGCATCGCTTCCGCGATCGCCGTCTCCACGTAGTCGCCTTCTGCCGTCCCGTCGCCGTCGGCCGCGTTCGCCGCGACGTGGAACACCACGGGCCGCTGCGCATCGGGCGCAGCCCACTCGACCGACCAGCGCGCCAGGTGCGCGTCCGCGAGGATCGCCCCTGCCTTGCGCTGGCTCACGTACGAGACGCCGTCGTACGTTTCGACCTTCACCCGCGGCTCGTCGTCCGGCGCCGCGGCAAGTGACCCGGCCTGGGTGCCGTCGTCCTTGAAGCGCGCGGTGAGCTGGAAGCCGGCGAGCCGCATGTCTGGTCGCCGGAGCGTCACCGTGACGACGTATCGGGCCCCGGCGGTGAAGCGATCCGGCACGCCTGCGATCTCGACCCGTTCGGGGCCCGAGTTGACCTCCCCATGGAAGTGGCAGGCGTGGCAGGAGGGCTCGTCGAAACCACCGGAGAACCCGGGAGGCGCTCCCTCGACGTAGGCCGCGGCACTGCCGGCTCTCGTATGAGGCATGGCGACGCCGGCAGGTACGGCAGCTCCCGTCGAGCGCGCCACGACGACCAGCGCCGCGATGGCGCCAACGGCCAGCACGACGGCGCTGCCGCGCGGCCGCGTCATGACGGCGAGGTCGTCACGATGCGGCCGACCTTGTTCGCGTCGGTGCCGAACCACAGCGCGCCGGTGGACGCGTCGAACGCCATGTGTCGAATCGTGCCGCTGACCGGGATGTTCGCGAAGAACTGCTCCGTCTTCGGATCGAAGCCGACGAGCCGCTTCTCGGGCCCGGTCTCCGAGAACCACAGCCGGCCCTGGCCGTCCTTCGTCAGGGCGTACGGCCGCGCACCTGCGCCGCCCGGCACCTGCCATTCGCGCGTCGCGCCCGTGGACGGATCGATGCGAATGAGGAAGCCGCGCGCCTCGTCGCCCGTCCAGACCATGCCGTCGGACGTCACCTCGATCCGGCGCGAGCGCGCCTTCGGGTCACCCTGCTCGAGACGAGTCACTGCCAGCGTCTTCGGATCGATCTTCGCCACCATGTTGGTGCGCAGCAGCGCGACCCACGGGTTGCCCTGCGGGTCGAGCACGATGCCGTACGGATTGGACGGCTGGTCGTACGGGGCCACGAGGTCGACCTTGCCGCTGGCCATGTGCAGCCTGCCGACGCGATTGGAGCCCTGCGACGTGAACCAGATGTGCCCCTTTCCGTCGAACACCATCGTGTGTGGGTCGCGGGCCTCCCCGGTCATGAACGTCTTCACGTCGCCGGACGCCGGGTCAATCCGGCCGATACGGCCGTTCCGGTTGCCCGCGTACCACGCGACGCCGTCCTCGTCGACGATGACCGTATGCGGGTGCGTGCCGTCCTCGATCGTGTACTGACGGAACTGCCCGCTCTCGGGGTTGAAGCTCGCGACGTAGTTGCCCGCCTGGCCGACGAACCACACGGTGCCGTCGGGCGCCACCGAGGGGTCGCGTGTGCGGCCACCCCACTCGACGTCCCATTCCTTGAGATCGTACTGTCCGGATTGGGCAGGCGCCGGCAAGGGCGATGCCATGACGCAGGCGAGCGCGCCGATCAGAAGCCCTCGTGTCATCGAAACACCCTCCTTCGCTTGGGCGGAACGTGTGCGTTCCCGGCATTCTATAGGTCCACGGGCCGCCGGGGCATCCCTCGCACGGGCACGCGTAGAATGACCGGGCTGGAGTACGACGCCCGATGACCGACATCACCCGCCGCCAGGCGGTCGCCGCCCTGGCTTCGTCTGCCGTCCTTCCGCTGCTGCCCGCGTGCAGCGACACCCCGACGCCTTCGCCCGGGAATACCGCGCCGCCAGGAGGCTCCGAGGCGGAGGCCACGGCGTTCCTCGAGGCGTGCGCCGAACGGCTGCTGCGCGTGCAGCCCGAGATCGCCACGCTCCTCGGCATCGACAACGGCGACCGTGCCGCGCTGCGTACGCAGCTGGCGGACCGCTCGCCTGCCGGGCAGCAAGCTATCGCCGACCTGCTCCGCGCCGATCTCGAGCGGGCGTCGACGATCGACACGAGCACCCTTACGCCGGCAACGCGCACGGCCGTCGAGGTGGTGAAGAGCGCGTACCGCACCGCGCTCGACGGCTTCGCGTTCCCCTACGGCGACGTCCCCGTCGGCGGCTGGCGCAACACGCCCTACGTGGTCATCCAGAACGTCGGGGCGTATCTCGACATCCCGCGCTTCCTCGAAAGCGAGCATCAGGTGGCCAGCGCGGACGACGCCGACGCGTGGGTGCAGCGGGCAGCCGCGTATCCGAAGGCACTCGATGGCGAGCTCGAACGCCTGCGCGCCGCGAGGGCGGAGGGCCTCGTACCTCCGGCATTCCTCGTCGACAAGGCCATCGCGCAGCTCGACCTCTCCATCGAGAGCGCGCGCCGCGGTGAAGGCCTGGTCAACGCGATAGCCGCCGCGACGACGAACATCCCCGGCGACTGGGTCGAGCGCACGCGCCGCATCGTCACGCAGGACGTGGCTCCCGCGCTGGAGCGCCAGCGCTCCGAACTGCAGGAGCAGCGCGCCGTGGCGACGGACGATCCGGGCATGTGGGCGCGGCCGCGCGGCGACGACTACTACCGCTGGGCGCTGCGCGCGTCGACGACGACGGGCATGAGCCCAGACGAGGTGCACCAGCTCGGGCTGGATCAGCTGAAGGCGCTGCACGGCCAGATGGAGCCGATTCTCGCGAAGCTCGGGTACACGGCGGGCTCCGTCGGCGAGCGGATGAAGGCGCTCGCAGGGGATTCCCGTTATCAGTTCGCCGAAGGCGACGAGGGCCGGCAGGAGATCCTCGCGCTGATCGACGACCGCCTCGCCGACATTCGCGCCAGGCTGCCGCGTGCCTTCAACACGCTCGTGCGCGGCAACGTCGAGGTGCGGCGCCTGCCTCCCGAGGAAGAGCCCGGCGCGCCGGCAGCCTACGGAGGCCCCGGGTCCATCGACGGCAGCATCCCCGGCAAGTTCTGGATCAACCTGCACACGACCGCGCTGCACAGCCGGTACAGCCTGCCCGACCTCACGTACCACGAGGCAATTCCGGGTCATGTATGGCAGGGCGAGTACGCGCAGAAGCTGTCGCTCATCCAGTCGATCCTCGCATTCAACGCCTACTCGGAGGGCTGGGCGCTCTACGCCGAGCAGCTCGCGGACGAGCTTGGCGTGTACGACGACTTCGAGGTGGGACGCCTCGGCTACCTGCAGTCGATCGCCTTCAGGGCGTGCCGGCTCGTGGTCGACACGGGACTGCACGCCAAGCGCTGGACGCGGGAGCAGGCCGTGCGCTTCTTCGTGGACGTGAACGGGTCGAACCCGCAGGAGGTCGCCAGCGAGGTCGACAGGTACTGCTCGTGGCCGGGCCAGGCCTGCGGGTACGAGGTCGGCCACCAGGAGATCGTCCGCCTGCGGGCGCGGGCGCAGGAGGCCCTCGGCGCCCGCTACGATCTCCGCGCGTTCAACGACACCGTCGTGCTCGGCGGCAACGTGCCCCTCGACGTGCTCGCCCTGAACGTCGACGCGTACATCCGCTCCCGGTAGGGACGGCTCTCCGAGCCGTCCGCGAGCGCCTCCCGTCCGCGCCTCCCGTCCGCATGACACGACTGGCCGGCCAGATGACGGGCGCCGGTTGGTATGCTCGCAGGCAAGGTGACCGCGATACACCCACGCTATTCCAGGCAGGCGCTGTACGAGCCCATCGGCCCCTCAGGCCAGGCACTGCTCGCCGGCGCCCGCGTGGTCATCATCGGCTGCGGCGCGCTCGGCTCCGTGTCGGCCAGTACCCTGGCCCGCGCGGGCGTCGGGCGCCTCACCATCGTCGACCGTGATTTCGTCGAGGAGAGCAACCTCCAGCGGCAGGTGCTCTTCGACGAGGCCGACGCGCGGGAGGCGCTGCCCAAGGCCGTGGCCGCGGCACGGCGGCTGGCGTGCATCAACTCGACCATCGAGGTCGACGGCATCGTCGCCGACGTCAATCCCGCCAACGTCGAGGGGCTGCTCGACGGCGCTGACCTGGTACTGGACGGCACCGACAACTTCGAGACGCGCTTCCTGCTCAATGACGCCTGCCTGGCTCACGGGCGTCCGTGGATCTACGGCGCGTGCATCGGCTCGTTCGGGCTGATGATGCCGGTGCTGCCCGGCGAGACGCCCTGCCTCCGGTGCGTCGTCCCGTCGGCGCCGCCGGGGTCGAACCCGACCGGTGACACGAGCGGCATCATCGGTCCCATCGTCAACATCGTGTCGTCGATGCAGTGCGCCGAGGCGCTGAAGCTCCTCACGGGCCAGCGCGAACTCGTCGTGCGTGATCTGGTGGCCATGGACGCGTGGGACCTGCGGCTGCAGCGGCTCCAGACACGCCCGCTGCGCGACCTCGGCGAGTGCCCGTGCTGCAGCCTGCAACGCTTCGAGTACCTCTCGGCGGCGCACGCGTCGCAGTCGACGACGTTGTGCGGGCGCGAGTCGGTGCAGATCTCGTTTCCCGGCGGTCACGAGGTGGACTTCGACGCCATCAGCGGGCGCCTGGCCGCGCTCACGGCCGTGCAGCGCAATGCGTTCCTGCTGCGCTGTCGCCTCGATCGCTACGACCTGACGCTCTTCCGCGACGGCCGCGCCATCATCGACGGCACCTGCGACACGTCGGTGGCCCGCAGCCTGTACGCGCGGTACATCGGCGTCTGAGCCCGTCCCGCTTCACTCATGATTTATCTCGACAACGCGGCAACGACGTTTCCGAAACCTCCCGCCGTGCACGACGCCGCCACGACGTTCATCCGGACGCTCGGCGCCAATCCCGGGCGCGGCTCGCACCGCATGGCCGCTTCGGCCAGCCAGGTCGTCGAATCGGCTCGCCTCGCGCTCGCCCGGTTCATCGGCGCGGGTACGACGCCGGAGAGAGTCGTCTTCGCGCACAACTGCACCGACGCGCTGAACATGGCGATCAAGGGCGCCGTGCACGCCAGGCGAGCGAGCGGGGGCGGCACGCCGCACGTGGTGACGAGCGTGCTCGAGCACAACTCCGTGTCGCGTCCGCTCGAGCAGCTGGCCGCGGACGGCGTCATCACGCTCACGCGCATCGGCAGCAGCGGTGACGGCTATCTGGCCGTAGACGACGTGGTGGCCGCGCTGCGGAAGGAAACCTGCCTCGTCGCGTTGACGCACGCGTCCAACGTGCTGGGGACGGTGCAGCCCGTCGCGGAGATTGGCGCGGCCATCCGCGAGCGCACCGACGGCCACGCGTGGTTCCTCGTGGACGCGGCGCAGACCATCGGCGTCGAGCCCATCGACGTGGCGGCGGCGCACATAGACCTGCTCGCGTTCCCCGGGCACAAGGCGCTCTTCGGCTACCCGGGGACCGGCGGGCTGTACGTCGCGCCGCGTGTAGCGCTCCAGCCCTGGCGCGAGGGCGGCACGGGCGGCGATTCGAAGCACCCGGTCCAGCCGGACGAGTACCCGCACCGGCTCGAGGGCGGCACGCACAACACGGTCGGCATCGCGAGCCTGGGCGCCGGCCTGGCGTTCATCAGCGAGACCACGCGCGAGGCGATCGCGCGCCACGAAGCCGCGATGGCTGCGCGGCTCGTCGACGGTCTCTCGCAGATCCGCAACGTGACGATTCGAGGCCCCCGCGGCACCGGCGGTCGCGTGGCGACAATCGCCTTCGACGTCCAGGGGTTCGGCTCACAGGACGTGGCGGCCATCCTCGACTCGTCGTTCGACATCGCGGTCAGGGCGGGCCTGCAGTGCTCGCCGTACTGTCACCAGATGCTCGGCACGCATCCCGACGGCCTTGTGCGTGCGAGTGTCGGGTACTTCAACACCGACGCGGAGGTGGACGCGCTGCTCGGCGCGCTCGACCAGATCGCCAGCGCCGCGTGACGCGTGTCGGCTTCCGGGCTGTTCGCCCGGAAACGCCTCGACGTTCCCTCACACATGCGCCGCTGGGTGCTCGGGACGTTCGCCGGCTGGACTGCCGG
>JBIQIB010000173.1:4468-6256 GCA_044508265.1 Acidobacteriota bacterium | reverse complement strand
CGCTGTGCATCAAGGACGGCCCGGAGGGCCGTCCCTACCGAGGCGAAGGACGGCCGGAGGGCCATCCCTACCCGACCAGACTTCTCGCCAGGGTGAGGAGCATCTCGACGGCGACGTCGTTGTGGCCGCCCTGCGGCAGGATGATGTCCGCGTATCGCTTGCTCGGTTCGACGAACTCGAGGTGCATCGGCTTGACCGTGCCGAGGTACTGGTCGATGACCGACGTGAGCGTCCGGCCGCGCTCGGCGACGTCGCGCGTGAGCCGGCGGATGAAGCGCGTGTCGGCGTCGGCGTCCACGAAGACCTTGACGTCCATCAGGCCGCGCAGGTCAGGGTCGGCAAAGATCAGGATGCCTTCGACGACGAGGGCCGGGTGTGGCTCGAGGCGGGTGCGGTCAGGCAGCCGGTTGTGCCGCGCGAAGTCGTAGGTCGGCACCTCCACGGCGCGGCCGGCCTTCAGGTCGCGCAGGTGCGCGACGAGCAGATCCGTCTCGAGTGCGTCGGGATGGTCGTAGTTGAGCTGTGCGCGCTCCTCGAGCCGCAGGTCGCTGCGATCGCGATAGTAGCGATCGTGCTCGAGGACGCCGACCTGGGCGTCGCCCAGCGCCTCAATCAGCCGGCGGACGACGGTCGTCTTGCCGGATCCGGTACCGCCTGCGATCCCGATGACGACGGGCGAGGGCCGCTGCATGGGGCTCATGCTAGTGCACGCCGTCGAGACTGCGTCACCCCTCGCGGTCGACGCAGGCGCGTCAGGCGTCAGTGAAAGCGCTCGCGGCCCGTTTCCATGCGGTCGGTGAGCTCGAGGCAGAGCGCATGGATGTCGGCCGTCTCGAGCGACAGCCGCTTCAGCGCGTCACGGTCCACCGGGCCGTCCACTTCGGCGATGAGCGGCCCGTAGCCCGTGAGCTTCGCCAGGGCGTTGGCGAGATGGACGACGTCGCCGGTGGGCGTCGGCGCGAGGCCGGGCGTGTGGTGGTAGGTGATGGCGTCGGCGACGGTCGCCGGCAGGCCCCAGTGCGTCGCGACGAGGCCGCCGAGTGTCGCGTGGTCGATGCCGAGCACGTCGCGTTCGGCCTCGAGCCGCGGCCTGGCTTGGCGCGTCCACGCCTCGCGCAGCGCGGCGAGACCGGGGCCGTCGAGCGCCTCGTCGAACAGCACCTTGCCCACGTCGTGCAGCAGCGCCGCCGTGACGGCCTCCGGCCGCACGGTGACGGTGGTGCGCCGCATGACGAGTTCGGCGGCGAGCGCACTGGCGACGGCGTGCTGCCAGAGCCGTCCGGGCTGCAGCTCGAAGGCCGGACGGGCCTGGAGCAGCCTCGGCCGGACGCCGTCGGCGACGGCGAGCGACAGCACGGTGCCCACGCCGAGCCGCATGATGGCGTCGCGCAGGGTGCCGACGGTCGGCAGGTGGGCCGACCACGCCGAGTTGGCGTAGCGCAGGACCCGCGAGGTCAGGCCGAGGTCCTCGCGCACCGCGTCCTCCACCTCGCGGATGGACCACTCGTCGCGCGTCAGCAGGGCGGACAGCCGGGCCGCCGAGCCGGGCAGCGGCGCGAAGCTGCGCGATCGCTCGACCAGGACGGCCGGGTCGGGCCGGCCGGAGGCCTGAAACGCGGCGGGCGTCGAGTCGGGCGCCATGACCGAAACATCGGCAGCGCGACAGGAGGACTACAGGGGGACGGGCTACCTGGTAGGGACGGCTCTCTGAGCCGTCCTTCGGCGGATCGGCGGATCCGCTTGTCAGCTTGTCCGCAGATCGGGGGACGGCTCGGAGAGCCGTCCCTA
>JBIQIB010000173.1:0-4368 GCA_044508265.1 Acidobacteriota bacterium | reverse complement strand
GTGACCGTGTCGGCACGCGTGAAGCCGGGCACCGGCTCGTTGCGGTAGTTCACCTCGTGCGACACCTTCAGCGACAGGATGGCGTTGAGCCCCGCCTGCACCGCCGCGATCTGGTTCAGTCGCCAGTCGCTGGTCCGCTCGATGTCGGTCTTGATGGCCGCGTCGTTGGTGAAGCGATTGCGCTTGGAGAACTCCCACTGGTAGCGGACGCCGAGGTCCACCGACGTCAGGTCGCGCCCCAGGCCGCCCGTCCGGTCTTCCGTGAGGTAGCCGAAGCCGGAGTCGATCGCCAGCCGTTGCGGCTCGTTGTCGAGGAGGAGCGCCGTTACGCCCACGGCGGCGTCCCAGCTGTGGCTGATGCCGGTGAACGTGTTGCGCAGGTAGGCCGCGCGGCCGAACAGCTCGGAGCTCTCGCCGATCTTGCGCGCCGCACGGAACTGGCCCGTGAGACGCCTCGCGTTCACCTCGTCGTTCACCTTGTTGCGCAGGTACGCGATCTTCGTCTCGATCCGCCAGTCCCTGGGCGTGACGAGCAGTTCGCCGGCCGTGCCGATGGTCTGCGTGTCGGTCGTGCCGCCCGTCGAGACGTACGAGAGCTCCGCCTTGCCGCGCACGACCCGTGGACGGGGCGAGGGCGTGGGCGCGGACGGCGGCGGCACCGCGGCGACCGTACCGCCAGGCGGGGGCGTGGTCGCCCCGGCGGTGTCGGCGCCGTCCTCGTCCGGTGCGCCAATCATGGGCCCCGCCGGCGGGACCACCAGCGCCGCGACCGTG
Organism: Acidobacteriota bacterium; assembly: GCA_044508265.1. Lineage (GTDB taxonomy): Bacteria > Acidobacteriota > Vicinamibacteria > Vicinamibacterales > Vicinamibacteraceae > JAEZDP01. The sequence continues at coordinate 3,594 of JBIQIB010000173.1, read as the reverse complement.
CGCGTGCGCACGTCGTCGGGAATCCCGATGCTGACGGCAGGCGGGTCGGGGGCCTGCAGCAGCGTCAGGACGATCCAGAGGGTTTCGAACATGTCATCCGGAGCGGTGGGAACAGGCGCGAAGGGCCCACTCATACTAACGCACTCGACCGTTGGCGGGCCGCCGGGACGGGGCGATCGGCGCGCCTGCGACCGGCACGGGCCCACCTTCGTTGCCCGTTCGCTGCCGGGGATGCCCATTCGGTGACGGAAGCGGCCCTCCTGCTGAAAAATGCCCGGCTGGCAGGCCTCGCGGCCCATAATCAGGGCTTCCGACATCGACCCTGGCAGCGCTGCGAGCCTCCGGACCGGTGTCGTGGCGATAGTCAGACAGAGGAGCACCATGCACAAGCCCATCAAGTACGTCGAGAAAGGCCTCACGTTCGCCGCCCGGGGCGCCTGGGTGGTCTACGATGCACTGAACTCGATCAAGCCCAATCCCGGCTTCGTGCCCAGGTGGTCGGACAAACCGCTCCAGAAGTCGTGGGAGAAGGTGAAGCCGCCTCTCGGCTGGCCCCGCGAGACCGACTCGCTGTGCCCGGTCTGCGTGCGCGAGGCGCGTCAGGAGATCCTCGACGGCAAGCGCGACGTCTCGGTGCTGCTGAACGAGAAGGTGGGCGAGATCAAGGCCACCATCCTCGAGCGCGACGGCAAGATCCTGATGGTCAAGGACTGTCCGCTCCACGGCCACTTCGAGGACGTCATGTCGATCGACCCGACGTTCTTCAAGCACCTCGAAGAGTCGTACCCGGGCAGCGACATCCGTTCGCACAACGACGAGAAGCTGCACAACCACGGCAGCAGCACGATCAAGTACGGCCGCGGCGCCGTGCTGACGATCGACCTGACCAACCGCTGCAACATGATGTGCGACCCGTGCTTCATGGACGCCAACCAGGTCGGGTTCGTCCACGAGCTGAGCTGGGAAGACATCAAGACGCTGCTCGACAACGCCATCTCGCTCAAGCCGCGGCGGCAGATGTCGGTGCAGTTCTCGGGCGGCGAGCCGACGCTCTCGCCGTACTTCCTCGACGCGGTCCGCTACGCGAAGAAGGTCGGCTACAACTCGGTGCAGGCGGCCACCAACGGCATCGAGTTCGCCAAGAGCCCCGAGTTCGCCCGCGCGGCGGCCGAGGCGGGCCTGCGCTACGCGTACCTGCAGTTTGACGGCATCGGCAACGCCGCCAACTCGCACCGGCTCGTCGGCAACCTGTTCGACGTGAAGCTGCGCGCCATCGAGAACCTCTGGAGCAACGGCGTCGACATCGTCCCGGTGACGACGATCGTCAACGGCGTCAACAACGAGCAGGTGGGGCGCATCATCAAGTTCGCGCTCGACAACCCGCGCAAGATCAGCTTCCTGTCGTTCCAGCCGGTCTCGTTCACGGGCCGCGACGAGGAGATCACCGACGAGCGCCGGACGGCGCAGCGCTATACGCTGTCGCACCTCGCGCACGACGTGAAGAACCAGGTGCAGCTCGGCGAGCCCGTCCGCGACTGGTTCCCGATCTCCTTCATGGGCACGTTCACCGACTGGGCCGACCTCGTGAAGGGCCCGCAGCAGGACTGGGGCAACCTCGCGTGCGGCTGCCACCCGAACTGCGGCGTCGGCATGGCCGTGATGGTGGACAAGGAGACCAAGGAGGCGGTGCCGGTGACGGCGTTCCTCGACGGCCTCCAGCTGGCGAACGACGTCCGCCGCGTCAACGACGCCGCGCGCGGGCGCACCGTGTCGATCATCGGCATGGCCCTCGCGCTGATGAAGAACTACGACCCGTTCCAGGCGCCGACGCACTTCAAGCTCACCGACCTGCTGAAGAAGTTCGACAAGACCTTCGGCGCGTCGGGCAAGAACTACGGCCGTGTGGACGGGCAGCGGACGATGGAGGACATCGAGCGGCGCCGTTCGGACCGCTGGAACTTCCTGTTCATCGCCGGCATGTGGTTCCAGGACCTGTTCAACTACGACTTCCGGCGCACGGAGCGGTGCATCATCCCGTACGCGACGCAGGAAGGCGAGATCAGCTTCTGCGCCTACAACACCGGCATCGGCTGGCGGAACATCATCGAGAAGATGCACATGACCGCCACGCTCACCAAGTGGTACGAGGAGCACGGCCGCCACGAGATCTTCGCCGGCGGCAAGAAGGTGGGCCTCCACACCACCGACCACACGCTGATCCTCGACGCCGACGCGGTGGCCAAGGGCCGGCAGACCGACCTCGACGAGGCCGGCGTGGCGAAGAACGCGCGTGAGGAGAAGCTCCGGGCGCGCGAGGAAGCCAAGAAGCGCGCCGAGCACGAGCGCATGGCCGCGCTCTACCGCCAGCACGTGCTGAAGGAGCCGGCCCCGGCGCTTGCCACGGGACTGCAGATCCAGGGCCTCAAGAAGCCCGCGCCCAAGCCCGCGGAAACCCAGGGCTGACGGTAGGGACGGCTCTCCGAGCCGTCCATGCACCACACGACGCCGGCGTTCCTCACCGAAGGGACGCCGGCGTCGTCATTTTTCCGCCCTTCCTCTTTCCTCCCGTCCTCGCTCCTCCTCTCTTCCTCCCTTCCTCCGTTCCTCAATCCTCCCTTCCTCTTTCCTCCCGTCCTCCGCTCCTCCTCCCTTACTATTCCGCCATGCGAACCACGACCATCACCGCCGCCACGATCCTGGGCGCGCTCACGCTGGCCCTCCCGGCCGGCGCGCAGACGCCGTCGACCTCCGACAAGCCCTTCGTCACGGGCACGCCGCTGCAGGGCGGGCCCAACGTCAAGACGTACGGCGGCTTCCGCTTCGCGGAGAGCATCTGCTACGACGCCGAACGCGACCTGTACGTCGTCGTCAACGCGGGTATCGCGCAGAACCTGATCCCCAACGACGGGTACGTGACGCTCGTGAACCCCGACGGCTCGGTGCACACGCTGAAGTGGATCGGCGTGACGCGCGACGGGCTGACGCTGAATCACCCGCTCGGCAGCGCGATTGCCAACGGCCGCCTCTACGTCGCCGACATCGACACGCTGCGCTGGTTCGACATCAAGACGGGCGCGCCGATGGGCAGCGTCACCGTGCCGAACGCGATGTTCCTCAATGACATCGCCGTCGCGAAGGACGGCACGGTCTACGCGACGCAGACGGGCAACAACGAGCCCGACTCGTGGAAGGTGTACCGCATCGGCGCCGACGGCGCCGTGTCGACCGTCATCACCGGCGCGCCGCTCAACAGGCCGAACGGCATCGAGTTCGACGCCAAGGGCAACCTGGTCGTGCTGAACATGGGGCATGCCGACGTGCAGACCTGGTCGACGTCGGGCACGCTGCTCTCGACGGTCCGCACCACCGACGAGGGCAACGACGGCCTCGTCATCCTCGAGGACGGGACGATGTATGTGAGCAGTGTGCGGGCGGGCACGGTGGCGCGCATCCGGCCCGGGCAGGCGGCCGAGCGCATCGCGTCGGGCATCCCGAGCGCCGCGTCGATGACCTACGACCCGAAGCGCAACCGGCTCGTCATCCCGATGAACGACTGGAACGCGATCACCTTCATCGATCTTCGGTAGGGACGGC
>JBIQIB010000172.1:4230-6264 GCA_044508265.1 Acidobacteriota bacterium | reverse complement strand
GAGGAGGACGGCTCGGAGAGCCGTCCCTACCCCTGCTAGACTGCCGTCCATGGTCGACCCCGAGCTCCTCGCCATCCTCGTCTGCCCGGAAGACAAGACGCCCGTGACCCTCGCCGACGCCGACACCTTGACCGCCCTGAACGCGCGCATTGCGGCCGGTACGGTCAAGACGCGCGGCGGACAGCCCGTGACCGAGCCGGTGACGGAGGGGCTGGTCCGCCAGGATGGGAAGTACCTCTACCCCGTTCGCGACGACATCCCGGTGATGCTCATCGACGAGGCCCTTCCGCTCGACTGACCTCCGGCCGCCGATGACCGACACGCGATTCCCCCGGCGGCGCTTCCTGGCAGCGGCGACGGGCAGCGCCGCGCTGACGGAATGGGTGCAGCCCGCAACGGCGCGCTCCCCGGACCAGGCTGCCGGGCGCGACATGCAGGGCCAGGAGGCACGCAGCCGCGACGCCTGGGTGACGCGGCTCGTGAAGCTCGCCGACCCGGTGCTGACGCACCTGGCGGCCGACACCCTGCGGGCCTCGATGCCCGTCGAGATCGGCTCCGGCGGCCGGGCGCGCGAGACGGTGACCCACCTCGAGGCCATCGGCCGCCTGCTCGCCGGCATGGCGCCATGGCTCGAGCACGAGAGCCCGGACGCGCCTGCCCTGGAACAGGAGGCCCGTCGCCGTCTGCGCGGGCTCGTCATCGACGCCTTGCGCGTGGGCACCGATTCGGCGGCCCGCGATCGCCTCAACTTCACCGACGGCGGGCAGCCGCTCGTGGACGCGGCGTTCCTGGCGCAGGCGTTCCTGCGCATGCCGTCCGTGTGGGCCGGGTTCGACACGGCACTCCGGACGCGGCTGGTCGACGACCTCGTCTCGACGCGGCGCATCACGCCCGGCTTCAACAACTGGCTGCTGTTCTCGGCGACCATCGAGGCGTTCTTCGCGTCGATCGGCGCGCCCTGGGACCGGATGCGCGTGGACTACGCGCTCCGTCAGCACGAGCAGTGGTACAAGGGCGACGGCATCTACGGCGACGGCCCGGAGTTCCACTGGGACTACTACAACGGCTACGTCATCCACCCGATGCTGCTCGACGTCCTGGCGGCGGTGGGCGACGCCAGCGATGCGTGGACCGCGATGCGCGAGCAGGTGCTGCGGCGTGCGCGACGCTACGCCGAGATCCAGGAGCGGCTGATCGCGCCCGACGGGTCGTTCCCCGCCGTCGGACGCTCACTGCCCTATCGCTGCGGCGCGTTCCAGCCGCTCGCGCAGGCGGCCTGGCAGGAGCGGCTGCCGGAGGCCGTCCCGCCGCCGCAGGCACGCGAGGCGCTCGGCGCCGTCATCGCGCGGACGCTCGACGCACCGGGCACGTTCGACGCCGCCGGCTGGCTGCGCATCGGGTTGTGCGGACACCAGAACGGCCTCGGCGAGAGCTACATCTCGACGGGCAGCCTCTACTTGTGCAGCGTGGCCTTCCTGCCGCTGGGCCTGCCGCCCGCCCATCCCTTCTGGGCGGCGCCGCCGCAACCGTGGACGTCCGTCCGCGTGTGGCGCGGCGAGCCGATCCCCATCGACCACGCGCTGCGAGGATGACGTGCGCGGGCGGCATGCCCGTGCCGTCCGGCTACGGCGCCTTGCCGAGGCTGATCAGGTTCGCGACGATGCGGTAGGCACCGGGGACCCCGTCGGGCAGCTGCCGGAACCAGGAATAGGCCGAGTACACGTAGTGGCCCTTGCCGATCCGCGCGTACAGCAGCGCGCCGCGCTGCTCGTCGTCCCACGGGTCGTGGCTTTCGAGCAGCGGCGTGTAGCGCGGGTCCCACGTCGTGAAGCCGTAGGCGTTGCGCTCCTGGCGCCAGCCGTCGAAGTCGCGCGGCCCGATCCGGTTCGGGAACGTGAACACGGGATGCTCCGGTGCAAGGACCGTCACCGGCGCCTCCTCGTCGGTCACACGGGAGCCGATCTCGCCTGGGAACGGCGCGAGACCGTCACGCGTGTAGACCTCGTGCTGCTCCTGCACGATGAGCGTCCCGCC
>JBIQIB010000172.1:2719-4130 GCA_044508265.1 Acidobacteriota bacterium | reverse complement strand
TGCGTCGGCTGCTCGCGGAAGAAGCGCGCGTACATGTTCGTCGCGGCGGGAGTCGGCGCGTCGGTATCGTCGATGCGCCAGCCGCGCAGCGCCGGCGTCTGCGACGGCGCCTGCGCCGCGCCCTCGGCCGGCGCCTGGAGCCTCCCCGCGGTCGCCGGATCGGGGACGACCACGTCCAGCCCGGCGACGGCGACGGGACTGCCGTCCGGCACGAACGCGCGGACGCTGACGGTGGTGCTCCCCCCGGGGACGATCGTCTCGCTCATGGCGACGGCATCCACGATGACGCCGCTCGCGTGCACGAGTGCCTCCTCCCACTGCCGCACCTTCTGCGCCAGCAGGAAGTCGGCCTCGGCCTTCGCGTCGGCACTCGCCTGGATCGTGCGCAGCGCCGCACGCGCCTCACGCGCGGTGTCGAGTCCGCGGGCCAGCACAGGGAGGAGCGCCGCAGGATTGCGGACATCCACTTCAGCGAGCGCCGCGGACGCCGCCGCGTCCATCGCCTCGAGTGGCGCAGCCAATGCGCCGTCGGGCAGGCCGGCGAGCGCCGCGAGGCCGCGGATGGAGACGTCGATGCCGTCGAACACCGACTGCTCGTCGCCAGTGACCGGCGTCGTCTGGATCGCCGTGACCAGACGCAAGCCGGAGGCCTGCGGGCCGTGCAGCAGCGGCGCGCCCATCTCCTGCGTCTTGTGCTGCGAGCGGCCTTCCATCGCGATCTGGAAGAACGTGCGGCCGAGCGCGGCGTCGAACACGCCCGTCGGCAGCATGAGCGTCGGCTCGGTGCCCGGCTCCGGGCGGAAGCGCTGCCCGCGATAGAACTTGCGGACGGTCCACGGGCGCAGCCCTTCCGCGAGGTGCTCGGGGAACATCTGCGGGTTGGCGGCCGCCTCGATCGCGATGGGCGTCAGGAAGCCGGCCAGCTGGTGGTTGCCGTGTCCATCGGCCTCCGTACCAGAGAAGCGCGAGACGACCACGAGCGGCCGATACAGCCGGATCGCGCGCACCATGTCGCCGAGCACGACCTCCCGCCCCCACTTGCGCTCGGTCTCCTCCATGCTCGTCGTGTAGCCGAAGTCGACGACGCGGGTGAAGAGCTGGTCGCCGCCGTCGAGCGCGCGGGCCTGCAGCAGTTCCTCCGTGCGCAGCACGCCGAGCGCCTCGTAGAACTCTGGTCCGAGGATGTTCTGGCCGCCCTCGCCCCGATTGAGCGAGAGGTACGCGACGCGCGCGTGATCGCCGCGCGCCAGGCGCGCGATGAGGGCGCTGTCCTCGTCGTCGGGATGCGCGCCGGTGTGCATGGCGCTGGCTGTGGTGGTCAACCGCTGCAGCTTCTGGACGAGGCCCGCGGCGCCTTCGCTGTAGACGGGACGGACCTGCGCGGCCAGCGGCGCGACCGCCAGCAGCAGCA
>JBIQIB010000172.1:0-2619 GCA_044508265.1 Acidobacteriota bacterium | reverse complement strand
GACATGGGGCGGAATCATACCGAAGCGCTGGTCTGCTCGCGAAACGCACGGATGCGCGCGCTGACGTCCTCGAGCTCGATCAGGAACGCGTCGTGGCCGTACGGCGAGTCGAGCCACGAGAGCCGGCCGTCGGGCAGCCCGTCGGCGAGCGCCTGCATTTCGTGCGGCGGATACAGGACGTCGGTGGTGATGCCGAGCACGAACGCAGGCTGGTGGATGGCGCCAAGCGCCGCGGCGATGCCGCCGCGGTCACGCCCGACGTCGTGCGAGTCGAGCGCGTGGCTGAGCGCGACGTAGGTACGCGCGTTGAACCGCTCCACGAGCCGCTGTCCATGGCGCTCGAGCCAGCCGGCGACGGCAAAGCTGCCCGATTCGTCCACCGTGCGGTTGAAGCGCGCGTCCATCGAGGCCGCGCTGCGGTAGCTGATCATCGCGACCATCCGCGCGACGGCCAGGCCCTGGGAGGCGTCGCCGTGCGGCCACGTCGCGTCGGCCATGATGGCCCGGCGCTGCGACGCGGACAGCGCCAGCGCCCATGCGTAATGGCGCGCGGGGGCCGCCAGCACGCCGATGGTCTTCACGAGGCCGGGCTCGGCCAGCGCCCATTCGAGCGCCTGCATCCCGCCCATGGAACCGCCAATCACGAGGCGGATGCCGCGCACGCCGAGCGCGCGCAGCCAGCGGCGCTGCACCTCCACCTGGTCGCGGATCGTGATCGACGGCGCCGACGGATCGGCGCCGAAGACCGCGTCCCACTCGGGCATCCCCGGCCCCGTGGTGCCGTAGCAGCTGCCGATGACGTTGCTGCAGACGATGAAGTCGTGCGCCGGGTCGAGCGCCCGTCCCGCGCCGATGATCCCCGGCCACCACGAGGTCACGTCCGACGACCCCGTCAGCGCGTGACACACGACGACCACGTTGTCGCGTGCGGCGTTGAGCGTGCCCCACGTGTGGTAGCCCACCGTGACGTGCGGCAGCACGGCGCCAGACTCGAGGGGTATGGGCCCCTCGAGCCTGAGCTGCTGCAGGGTCGACACAGGAGCGACTGTCGTGCTCACGCCCCTGCGGCGGCGACCTTGTCGAAGGCCTGCGCGAGATCGGCCCTGATGTCGTCGATGTGCTCGATGCCTACCGCGATGCGCACGAGGTCAGGCGTCACGCCCGCCTGCTCCTGCTCCTCGTCGGAGAGCTGCTGGTGCGTCGTCGTCGCGGGGTGGATGATGAGCGTCTTGGCGTCGCCCATGTTCGCGAGGTGGCTGGCAAGGCGGACGTTGTCGATCAGCGTGCGCCCCGCGTCCTTGCCGCCCTTGATGCCGAACGTCAGCACGGCACCGAAGCCGTTGCGCAGGTACTTCTTGGCGAGCGCGTGCGACGGATGGTCCTCGAGGCCCGGGTAGCTCACCCACGTCACCTGCGGATGGTCGCGGAGCCAGCGGGCCAGTTCGAGCGCGTTGTCCACGTGGCGCTGGGCGCGCAGCGACAGCGTCTCGAGGCCCTGCAGGAACAGGAACGAGTTGAACGGGCTCAGCGCCGGTCCGAGGTCACGCAGTCCTTCGACGCGCGCGCGGATGATGAACGCGATGTTGCCGAACGGGCCGTTGACGCCGAACGGCTCGGTGAACACCAGGCCGTGGTAGCCGGGCGAGGGCTCGGTGAAGATCGGGAACTTGCCCGACGCCCAGTCGAACTTGCCCGAGTCGACGATGACGCCGCCGATCGAGGTGCCGTGCCCGCCGATCCACTTGGTCGCCGAGGCCACGACGATGTCGGCGCCGTGGTCGATCGGACGGCAGATGTAGCCGGCGCAGCCGAACGTGTTGTCGACGATGAGCGGGATGCCGTTGTCGTGCGCGAGCTTCGCGAGGCCCTCGAGGTCGGGCACGTTGAAGCGGGGATTGCCGATCGACTCGACGTAGAGCGCCTTGGTCTTGTCGTCGATCAGCTTCGCGAAGCCCTCGACGCTGTCGCCGTCCACGAAGCGCACGTCGATGCCGAGGCGCGGCAGGGCGACCTTGAACTGGTTGTAGGTGCCGCCATAGAGGTAGCTCGTCGAGACGATGTTGTCGCCAGCCCTGGCGATGGTCGCGATCGCGAGGAACTGTGCGGCCTGGCCGCTGGCCGTGGCCAGCGCGGCGGCGCCGCCTTCGAGTGCGGCGACGCGCTGTTCGAACACATCCGTCGTCGGATTCATGATCCGCGTGTAGATGTTGCCGAACTCCTGCAGCGCAAACAGCCGCGCACCGTGGTCCGCGTCGTTGAAGGTGTACGACGTCGTCTGGTAGATGGGGACGGCGCGGGCGTTGGTGCCCGGCGCGGGCTGTTGCCCGGCGTGCACCTGCAGGGTCTCGAAGCGGTAGTTCGGGGTGGACTCGCTCATGTGTCGTACCTCGGCGCAACCACGTGCGCGGGGTGGCCGGCACCCGGCGGCCGATTCGACCTGCCGGCTGCCGGCGGGTCGATGAACTGCCGCGACTCAGGTTCGCGGCACGATCAGCCTGATCCGTCCGGTGCAGAGGCGTGCAAGGCCAGCGGGGCGACAACAGGACGTCTGCGACATGTCAGCTGGCCATTGTCGGTCAGGGAGCCCTGGCTCGACAAGGGGAGGGAGCGTCATAGGGG
>JBIQIB010000031.1:28670-36176 GCA_044508265.1 Acidobacteriota bacterium | reverse complement strand
CAGGCAGCACACGATGCGGGGTCGTAGCTCAGTTGGTTAGAGCGCCGGCCTGTCACGCCGGAGGCCGCGGGTTCGAGCCCCGTCGACCCCGCCACTCCCGCACCCCCTTTCATTCACTCGACGCGCATCTGCGCTATCGTCGTGCCATGGCGGCGCGCGGCGCACGCGGTTCCTCCCGATCGGCCATTCCCGAGTACGCGCCGCAACTGGCGACGCTCGTGGACGCGGCCCCGGAAGGGGACGGCTGGCTGCACGAGACCAAGTACGACGGCTTCCGCATGGGCCTGCGCATCGACGGCGACGACGTGCGGTTCCTGACGCGGAACGGGCTGGACTGGTCGGCACGGTTCGGTCCTCTCGTGCACGCCGCCCGGACGCTGCCGGTCCGCACGGCGCTCCTCGACGGCGAGGTGGCGATGCTGCTGCCGGACGGCCGCACCCGGTTCCAGGGACTGCAGAAGGGCGGCGGCGAAGGCACGCTCGTGTTCGTCGCCTTCGACCTGCTCCACGTGGACGGCGAGACGCTCGACACCGCCCCCCTCGAGGCGCGCAAGGAACGCCTGGCCGCACTGCTGCCCAAGGGCGCGTCCCCGCTGCGCTACTCCGCCCACGTCGTCGGCAACGGCGCCGACGCCTACGCGGACGCGTGCCGCACGGGCCTCGAGGGCATCGTGTCGAAGCAGCGCGACGCGGTGGTGTCGCCAGGCCGCAGCCGCACGTGGGTGAAGGTGAAGTGCCTCGCCCGCCAGGAATTCGTGATTGGCGGATTCACCGAACCTCAGGGACGCCGTCAGGGCCTGGGGGCGCTGCACATCGGTTACCACGAAGACGGCCGGCTGGTCTGGGCAGGCAAGGTGGGGACCGGCTTCACCGACACGTCCGCGCGTGAGCTGCGGGCCCGCCTCGACGCGCTCGTACAATCCGCCTGCCCGTTCGACCCCGCCCCGCGCGGCGCGATGGCACGCGCGGCCCGTTGGGTCACGCCCGTGCTCGTCGCCGAGGTCGCGTTCACCGAGTGGACCGACGCCGGACGGATCCGCCATCCCTCCTTCCAGGGACTGCGAGAAGACAAGCCGGCTGCACTCGTCGTGCGCGAGCGTCCCGGGCCGGCGCCGCAGGCGGGTCGGACCGCGACACGGCGCGGAGGTCGGTCATGACGCCGGCGGGCGCCCGCACGACCGGGCGATCGCGCGGCGCACGGCGCGTCGAGGTCGCCGGCGTGTCCATCTCCAACCCCGACCGCGTGATGTACCCCGACGCCGGCATCACGAAGCTCGAGCTGGCGCGATACTACGAGCGCATCGCCGACTGGATGCTGCCGCACATCACCGGCCGTCCCCTCACGCTCGTCTTCTGTCCCGACGGCATCGACGGCGAGTGCGCCTATCTCAAGCACGGCAAGGCCTGGGGACCTGATGCGCTGCGCCGCGTGAAGATCGCCGAGAAGAAGAAGGTCGGCGAGTACATGGTCGTGGAGTCGGTCGAGGGGCTCGTCTCGCTGATCCAGATGAACTGGCTCGAAGCGCACACATGGAACTCGCGCCTCGAGCATCTCGAGCAGCCGGATCGGCTGGTATTCGACCTCGATCCCGGCCCGGACGTCGGCTGGCCCGCGGTGGTCGGCGCCGCGCGGGTCACGCGAGAAACCCTTGCCGCCCGCGGCCTGGACGCCTGGGTGAAGACGAGCGGCGGACGCGGGCTGCACGTCGTCGTGCCTGTGCAGCCTCGTGCGTCGTGGGACGAGTGCCTCGCGTTCTGCGAAGGCGTCGCCGACGAGATGGTGCGCGCAGAACCCTCCCGGTTCACGACGCAGTTTGCCAAGGCTGGACGCGAGCGGCACATCCTCGTGGACGTCCTCCGCAACAGGCGCGGCAACACGGTCATCACGGCGTTCTCGCCGCGCGCCCGCCCGGGTGCGCCGGTCTCCGTGCCGCTCGCCTGGGACGAGCTCTCGCCACGACGGCGGCCAGACCGCTATACCGTCCGCAGCGTGCCGCGCCGGCTCGCCCGGCTGTCGACCGATCCGTGGGCCGATTACTGGACGTCCACGCAGACGCTCCCCCGCTCCTGACGCCGCCCGTGCACCGGTGACGCGATAGCATGCACCGCATGCGGTCCGTGTCTCCTCCCCGACCACGGAGCCGCGACGGACGTTCCCGCGATCTCGCGGTGCTCCTGTGCGCGGCCATCACCTGTTCGTTCCCCGCCTTCTCGCAGGCGCAGGCAGCCGACGACCCCTCGTCGACGACAGCCGCAGCCGCGACCGATCCGCCCGTCAAGTGGCATGACACCGACGGACGGGTGGTCGTCCGGGCGACACGTGTCGAAACCGGTCCGCAGGTGGACGGCCGTCTCGACGACGCCGTGTACCGTGCCGTGGAACCGATTGGCGGCTTCATCCAGCAGAACCCCGTCGAGGGTGCGCTCGCGACGGAGGCGACGCTCGTCTGGATCCTGTTCGACGACGACACGCTCTACATCTCGGCGCGCTGCCACGACAGCCAGCCCTCGCGCATCGTCGCCAACGACATGCGGCGCGATGGCCGCAACGTGAGCCAGAACGACAACCTGAGCATCGCGCTCGACACGTTTCACGACAGGCGGAACGGCTACGAGTTCCTCGTCAACGCGATCGGCGGCGCGTGGGACACACAGGTCACCGACGAGCGCGACGCCAACCGCGACTGGAACACCGTGTGGCGTACGCGCAGCAGCCGCGATGACGAGGGGTGGGTCGTGGAGGTGGCCATCCCGTTCCGCTCGCTGCGCTACCGCGGAAGCGGACCGCAGACCTGGGGCATCAACATCCGGCGCAACGTCCGCTGGAAGAACGAGATCTCGTTCCTGAGCCCAATCCCGCGCACCTTCGGGCTGCGCGGCATCCTGCTCTTCTCGCAGGCGGCCACGCTCGTCGGCCTCGAGACGCCGCCGGTGGGCCTGAACCTCGACGTCAAGCCGTACACCGTCGGCAGCGTGGTCGCCGACAGGGCCGTCGACCCCGGGTTCTCGAACGACCTGCGCGGCAACGCCGGGCTCGACGTGAAGTACGTGTTCTCGCAGAGCCTCTCGGCCGACTTCACCTACCGCACCGACTTCGCCCAGGTCGAAGACGACGACCTGCAGGTGAACCTCACGCGATTCAACCCGTTCTTCCCGGAGAAGCGCGAGTTCTTCCTCGAAGGACGTGGCATCTTCGCCTTCGGCGGCGCGGAGACGTCCTCGACCACCGGGTCGAGCCTGCCCTCGAACACGCCCGTGCTGTTCTTCAGCCGCCGGATCGGCATCGAGGACGGCAGCATCGTGCCCATCGACGTCGGCGGACGGCTGACGGGCCGCGTCGGCCCATACTCGATAGGCCTGCTCGACGTCCGCACGGGCGGCAGCGACGCGCAGCCCCATGCCACGAACTTCTCCGTCGTGCGCGTGAAGCGCGACATCCTCTCACGCAGCTATGTCGGCGCCCTCGCCACGCACCGCACCCGCACGCTGACCGGAGGCGACAACACCGCCTTCGGCGTCGACGTGAACCTGTCGCCGCACCCGTACCTCAACGTGGTCGGGTACTACGCCGAGACGCGCAGCCGCGGACGCCGCGAGGACGACAGCAGCCATCGGGTTCGCGTGGCCTGGGACGCCGACCTGTTCGGGCTCTCCGCCGAACGGCTCGCCGTCGGCGGCGGGTTCAATCCCGACGTGGGGTTCCTGAGGCGCGCCGACTTCGTGGAGCACGTCGCCAAGGCGCGCGTGAGCCGCAGGCCCGGTGTCGGATCGTCCGTGCGCAAGGTGAGCGTCGAGACCGACTTCGACTACATCACCGACATGGCGCAGCGCCTGATGAACCGCGAGGCGCGCGTCGGCATCGCCACCGAGATGCACAGCGGCGATTCCTTCGATGTGCGCTACAGCCGCAACCTCGAGACGGTGCCCGAGGAGTTTGTCGTCTTCGGCACGCGCGTGCCGATCGGCACCTACCGATCGTCGATGGTGAGGGGCAGCTACACGGCAGGGACGCAGCGCCGGATCTCGGGCGAAGTCGCCGCGGCGCATGGCGGCCTGTACGGGGGCGACCACACCGAGTTGTCGTTCCGGAGCCGCGCGGAGATCTCCGCGCGACTGTCCGTCGAGCCCACCCTGTCGTTCAACTGGGTGGAGCTGCCGACGGGGAGCTTCCGGGCGACGCTGTTCGGCGGACGCAGCGTCTTCTCGTTCACGCCGCGCATGCTCGTCGCCTCGCTCGTCCAGTACACGTCGTCGGGCGAGCTGCTGACGACGAACATCCGCTACCGCTGGGAATACCACCCGGGCAGCGAGCTGTTCGTGGTGTACAGCGACGGCCGCGAGATGGGCGGCGGACTCGCCGCGCCGCGAGGACTGCGCAACCGCGGGCTGACGGTGAAGCTCACGCGGCTCTTCCGCCTTTAGGTCGGCACACGGGCGGCGGGCGCGGCACGACAGCCGGCTGAAAGGAGTACCGCGCGTTCAGCCCGCGTTCAGCGCCTCGTCCACCGCGGCGGCGAACTCGCGGGCGACGTCCGCCATCGGCTGGTCGCCGTTCACGCGCCGGAAGGTCGGACGGGCGCCGTACCAGTCCACGAGCGGCTGCGTGTGGGCGACATACGTTGCGATGCGCGCGCGCACCACGTCAATCTCGTCGTCGGCGCGCTTCACGAACGCGCCGCCGCACGAGGCGCAGAAGTCGGCGGGCGGCGAGCCTACGTCGGCCTGCCCGCAACCCGAGCACACGCGGCGCGCGAGGATGCGCTCCACGATCACTTCCGGTTCCATCTCGAGGTACACGATCGCCAGCGTGCCGCGTCCGTCGAGCAGCCGGTCGAGCGCCTCGGCCTGCGGCACCGTCCGCGGAAACCCGTCCAGGAGGAAGCCGCGCGCCGCGTCGGGCTGGTCGAGCCTCTCTCGGACGAGCGCGATGATGGTGTCATCGTCCACCAGGCCGCCACGCGCGAGGATGCTCTCGACCGTACGGCCGAGGGGCGTGCGCTGCGCGATGCTCTGGCGCAGCATGTCGCCGGTGGAAATCTGCGGAATGGCGTGCGCGCGCGAGTAGCGGGCGGCCTGCGTGCCCTTGCCCGCCCCGGGCAGGCCGAGCACGACGATGTTACGAACGGTCACAATCCTTCTGGTCTCCCGGATGCCCTCCCGCGACCGGAGGGACGGAAGGGAAAGAGTACCGCGTCCGGCTACGTGCCGCGCAGCAGGGCCGTCATGACGAGCGCTGCCGACACCATCAGGAACCCGACGGCAGAGCGGTACTCCTTGTTCCGTATGGCCCGCGCAAGACTGAACCGCCGCCTGACGGCAGGCGCCGTGCCGCGGGCGTAGTCATCGTAGGCGTCGCCGAACGCGGCCCGCAGGTACGCCTCCTCCGTCCGGATCGCGATGGCGATCGTCGTCGCGAGATAGACGGCCACGACGGCCGCGACCACCCACGAGGCCGACGCTACGGCAAACCCTGCGCCCATGAGGATCGAGCCCGCGTACAGGGGATGCCGCGTGAGGCGGTAGGGGCCCGACTGGGTGACTTCACGGCTCTTCTCGAGATGCCCCGCGGCCCACACGCGCAGGAGCTGCCCGAGCAGCGCAACGGGCAGGCCCGCCAGCAGCGAACGGGTGGTGGGCTGGACGAACCACACCACGACGAGCGCCGCGACGAAGCCGAGCGGCACGCGCCAGCGCGCGAGTCCGGAGCGGGGTGAGCGCTGCGCCACGTCAGACTCCCCGGCCGTCGTCGATCGGCGCCCGTCGCGCCGGGCGTTGCAGGCGCTGCGCCACGGCTGCGGATACCTCCTCGACGGTGACGTCTCCGAGGCACCATCGCGCGGCGGTGCAGCGGCGCTCGAACACGCACTCGCAGGCCTCGTGCCTGGAGACGACCAGGTCGTCCGCGTGCCAGGGGCCGTTGCGCTCCGGCGGTGTCGGGCCATAGAGACCGACGACGCGCGCACCTGCGGCCGCCGCGAGATGCAGCGGCCCTGTGTCGCCGGCGACGACGACCTCGGCCGCCTGCGCAAGCGCGAGCAGGTCGAGGATGCCCGCCTCGGGCGCCATGACGGCCGCGCCGTCGGTGGACGCCCGTGCGACGGCCGCTGCAAGCGACGCCTCGCCAGGCCCCCAGGCTACGAGCGTCCGCAGCCGGTGCGTCCGGAAGACGTCGTCTGCCAGCCGGGCGAAGCGTTCGGGCTGCCAGCGCTTGTTGGGCCAGGCCGCGCCAGGGTTGACGAGCACGAAGCGCGCCGCGGGATCGCCAAGGAGCGCCCGCGACGACGCGACCGTGTCGGAAGGTGGCACGTCGATGGCGATGGAGGGGACGCGGTCGGGCGCCACGCCGAGTCTCTGGAGCAGCGAGAGGTTCTGCTCGACGACGTGACGGCCCGGCACGCCGCCTGTCTCCCCGTACGCGAGCGCGGCCAGCGGCTCGCGCGCGAGATCGCGCGAGAAGCCGAGGATCCGCCGTGCCCCGCTCGCGCGGGCGTACGCTGCCGACTTCATGAGTCCCTGGAGATCGAGGCAGACGTCGTACGAGGCACGGCGCATCTCGCGGATGGCCGCAAGGTCGACACGGCCGCGCACCGCGTGCACCGTCGCCACGCCCTTGACGCGCGCGACGAGCCCGGCATACGCCGCCTGCACGGCCCAGCCGACGCGGACGTCCGGCCATGCGGCCGTGAGGGCGCTCACGACGGGCATCGCGTGCACGACGTCGCCAAGCGCGCCCAGGCGGATGAGCAGCACCGACGGCATGCCGCTAGGCGTCCTGCTGACGGGGGGCCCCGTCCTCGTGCGTGGCAGCCAGCTTCCGCACGATCTCGCGGGTGTGGTGGTCCTTGGGATCGCCCACAATCGCCGTGCGGCCGCCGTAGGCGAGCACCGTGGCGCGCTCCGGCACCGTCTCGACCGTGTAGTCGGTGCCCTTGCAGTGCACGTCCGGCCGGATGGCCTCGAGCAGCGGCGTCACCGTGTCGTCGTCGAAGAGGACGACGGCATCGACGCCACGGAGGGCGGCGACCAGCTCGGCCCGCTCGGCGCCGGGCATGATGGGACGTCCCTCGCCCTTCAGGCGCCTGACGGCGGCATCGTCGTTGACCGCGACGACGAGAACGTCGGCCTCGGCGGCGGCACCCTGCAGGTAGCGCAGGTGGCCGACGTGCAGCAGGTCGAAGACGCCGTTGGCGAGCGCGATCGTGCGGCCGGCAGCCCGCTGTTCGCGGACGAAGTCCAGCACCTGCTCGAGCGTCATGATCACGCGCCGCGCTCCACGGCGCCGCGCAACTCCGCGACGCCGACGGTCGCCGTCCCGCGCTTCATCACGACCAGCCCGCCGGCGAAGTTGGCGAGGCGCGCCGCCTCCTCGAAGGTCGCGCCCGCGGCGAGCGCCAGCGTCATCGTGGCGATCACCGTGTCGCCCGCACCCGTGACGTCGGCAATCTCGTCGCTGCCGAAGATGGGCACGTGCACCGTGGGGACGTCCGGCTGGAAGAGCGCCATGCC
>JBIQIB010000031.1:0-28570 GCA_044508265.1 Acidobacteriota bacterium | reverse complement strand
ACGGACCGAGATCGGCCCCTGCCGCCTGTCGATGCGGACGACCTGCTGCTTGGCCGAGTGGATGCCGCCGGCGAGCACCCGCGTCTTCGTCGGCGTCGCATAGTCGGCAACCTTCACCAGACCGCGGGTGTCCACGTCCGGCAGGAAGCTGGCGGCGAGCCGCTCGCCGGCCTCGTCGCGTCCGAGGCATCCGAACAGCAGGGTCCTGCCGCCGAGCGCCGCGACGTTATTGGCCGCGTTGCCCGCTCCCCCGGCCACCACCTGTGTCGTGTCGTACTCGAGAATCAGGACCGGGGCCTCGCGCGACACGCGCGCGACCCGGCCGTAGAGGAACTCGTCGGCCGCAACGTCGCCGACGACGACGACGCGCCTGCCGGTCATGCGCGTCAGAAGCGTCAGCAGCCGCTCACGCACGCTGCGCCCCGTCCGAGAGGCCGCTGGCCGCGACGACGCCTTCGTCGGCCTGCTGCGAGAGGATCCAGCTGACGGCAGCCATGAGGTGGTCGGCCACGAGCGCGGGGCGGACGCCTGGCAGCGGACGCCGTTCGGCGCTCCGTCCGTAGCCGGTGCGGAGCAGAATGCCGCCCTTGAGACCCGCCGCGGCGGCAAGCTGCACGTCGCTCCACCGGTCGCCGATGACGAAGGACCGCGCGAGGTCGATGTCGAGGTCGAGGGCGGCCTGCTCGATGAGCGCCGGCCCCGGCTTCCGGCAGCGGCAGGCCTGCGTCAGGCGCTCCACGGCGCCGGCCGGATGATGCGGGCAGTAGTAGTACCCGTCGAGGGACGCGCCGGCGGCCTCGAGTCGCGCAGACAGCTCCGCGTGGGTTGCCTGGACGAAGGCCTCGTCGAACAGGCCCTGCGCGATGCCGCTCTGGTTGGTCACGACGACGCGGCGGTAGCCGGCACGCTCGAGCAGGCGTAGCGCGTCCACCGTCCAGGGGAACCACTGCAGGCGTTCGAGGCTGTCGAGGTAGCCCGCCTCCTCGATGAGCGTCCCGTCGCGATCGAGGAATACGGCCGGCGCGCGTGCGGTCATCAACCGCGCATCGTAGCAGAGGCGGCCAGCGGACGCCTCACGCGGCCCTGATCGTCCTGGTGGAGGTCACGAGCGCCGTGAAATCGCGCGCGACGATGTCTGCCTCGGTGTATCGGGGACGGCTGGCGGTCTTCGGCAGCGGCGCGAGCGGCACGTCCGGCCCCGGAGGCTGCACCGCGAGGGCCTCGGCGTACCGCTGAGGATACGAGGGATAGCGGCGAAACGTCGTCGCGACGATCTTGCCGTGTCGTGCCATCAGCGTGTCGAGGTCGTCGCGGACGACGGCGAGCACCGACGGCTCCGGGCCGGTCGCGAGGTACTCGCGCACCAGCAGCTCGACGGCATCGAAGAAGGCCGGCGGATGCGCGCGCAGGTCGGGCGTCCCGTCCGGCAGGGTCATCTCGCGAAACCCGTTGCCGTCGGGTCCGATATGGAACAGCTCGTGGACGATCGTGTCGAGGCGGCACACCCAGGAGGGCAGGTCGAAGTATCGCTGCCGCTTCCGCGCGGCCGGCTGATCGGCGAACCGAGGGAGCCCTACCGAGATCAGCCACTCCATGCTCGCGCCGTCGATGACGACCTCAGGCCAGCGTGTGACGAAATAGGGCGTACGCCTGGTGATGTCCCCGGAGTGCGGGTCGGTCCA
Organism: Acidobacteriota bacterium; assembly: GCA_044508265.1. Taxonomy (GTDB): domain Bacteria; phylum Acidobacteriota; class Vicinamibacteria; order Vicinamibacterales; family Vicinamibacteraceae; genus JAEZDP01. The sequence continues at coordinate 26,888 of JBIQIB010000031.1, read as the reverse complement.
GAAGTAATAGCCGGGCTCGCTCGGCGGCTGGCCGAGCCAATGGCATGTGGCGTTTGGACCGCATGCACCATGACGGCCGCGTCGTGCGAACACGAGCACACGGTCAATCGGCACGTGCCCCAGATCAGGCACACGCTCGACGATGTCCGCCATCAGGCGGGTGAGGGCTTCGGTGTAGTGCAGCATCGCTGCTGGATCAATCGGCCGGGCGAGCGATCAACATAAGACACCGCTGCAACGCGCGCCGTCAAGCTGATCAGGCGCATGGTCGAGGCGGCTGCCGCCGTCGATTGGTCAGCAGATTCGAACGCGTCAGCGCTGCGCGGCAGGCAGCTGCCCGGCGCCCGCCGAGCTCATCCGCCGGAGGATCATCTGCTGCCGTGCGCGCAGCCGCGGCGGCGGCGAGGCAGGGCTGTATCGAACCGGGTTGATCAACGACCCGGCCAGCAGCGCGGCCTCCGCTGCCCCGAGCCTCGACGCAGGCTTCCCGAAGTACCGGCGGCTGGCGGCCTCGGCGCCCCAGACGCCGTCACCCCACTCGACCACGTTCAGGTAGAGCTCGAAGATGCGCTGCTTGGTCAGCAGTTGCTCGAGCAGACGCGTAATCATCAGCTCACGCAGCTTCCTGACCGGGCTGCGCGCGGGCGAGAGATAGAGGTTCTTGGCCAGTTGCTGGGTGATCGTGCTCCCGCCCCGGAGCACGCGTTCGCCGCCCTCCAGCCTGTCTTCGATGGCCTGGCGGACCGAGCGGAGGTCCACGCCCTCGTGCTGCCAGAACAGGTCGTCCTCGGCGATGAGCACCGCGCGCTTCAGCGTCGTCGCAATCCGGCTGTACGGCACCCAGCGATAGTCGCGTCGAGCCGGTACGCCCCGCGCGTGCGCCTCGGCGTCGCGGAGGCGCATGAAGGCCGTCTCCTCGGCGGGGCGCTCGATGAGCGGACGCACGTCCGGCAGCGTGAGATAGAGGTACGCAAGCGCGGTGAAGCCGATGCCGAGCGTCGCCGAGACGACGCGGCCGGTGGTGCGCAGGATGGCGCGGCCTCCGGACGTCCGGGTGCCGGCACGCCGCCTTCGAATGGCGACGGACCGGCGCGGCGGCGGAGACATCGGCAGCAGTGTAGCGCGGCTACAATCTGCGCACATGGCAGACGAAGAGGCCGGCGCGCCCGCCCCGGTCCACGACGTGATCACCGACGCGCTGCTGCGGCACCGGCGCGTGGTGACTGCCGCCGTCGTGCTGCTGGTGTTTGCCGCGACGCTGTTCGTCGCCGTGTCGCTGCTGCTGGCCGTCGATCAACCCTGGACCGGCCTGACCATGACGCGCACCGGCGAAGACGCTGCGGCGCGCGTGACGGTCCTCGGCGTCACACGCGGCTCACCCGCGGCGGCCGCTGCCATCAGGACGGGCGACGTCATCGGGACCATCGACGGGACGGCTGCCGCCAACGGCGAGGCGCTGCTCGCGCTGCACGACTCGCTGCAGCCGGGTCAGATCCTGGCCGTCCGCCTCGCACGCGACGGGGTACCGCTGTCGCGGACGCTGGTGGTGGGCCGGCACCTCGAGGGACCGAGGCAGTGGGCCGGCATCGCCGCCCAGGTCCTGACGGTGTTCGCGCTGTTCTACGGCCTCGCCGCGCTCGTGTACAGGTGGCGTCCGGGCGATCCGCGCGCGCTGCTGTTCATGCTGGTCTCGGCCGCCATCGGCACGTCGCTGCTGATGATGGTCATCCCCGGCGGCATGAGCCGTCCGCCGGAGACCGTCGTGCCCCTGCCCGACGCCTTCCGGCGGATGAAGGTGGCCGACCTGCTCATCGTCACCACCAGCAGCCTGCTGTCGGGGCCGCTGCTGCTGCACTTCGTCCTGCTCTTTCCGCGGCCGCGCCTGGCGCCCGCGACGCTGGGCCCGTGGCTCGGCTGGAGCTACCTGCTGCAGGGGCTCGTCATCCTGGGCCTCGCGCCGGCATTGACGACATGGCTGCCGGGCGATCAGCCGGTGCACGTGAAAGGGACCGTCCTCGCGGCAGTCGCCGCGGCAGCGCTGGTGGCGTTCGCGTTCGCGTGGCGGCGGCGCAGGCGGACCGGCCAGGCGCAAGCCCTCTGGCGCCGGCCGCTCGCCGCGGGCACGCTGGCGGCGCTGCTCCTCGTCGGCGTGTCGCACGGCGCGCTGGCGCTCGTGGCGTTCGTGGCGCCGGCCTGGCTGAACGTGGCAGCCGTCGCCAGCCTCGGCGTCACTGCCGTCGTGCTGGGCCTGTGCGTCGTCCTTTTCTATCCGCTCGGTGCCGTCGTCGGCCTGTGGTCGGCCTGGACCGTCGCCGATCCCACGGAGCGCCAGCAGATCCGGTGGCCTCTGCTCGGCATCGGCACGTCGCTGACGACGGCGATCGTCCTCTCGCTGGGCGCCACGCTGTGGTCGTTCGGGCGCGACGCGATGGCAGCCGAGATCTACACCGGCATCGAGGTCGTCACGTGGCTCGCGTACCTCCTCATCCCGCTGTCGTTCGCGATGGCCATCCTGCGCTACGGCCTGATGGACATCCGCGTCATCATCCGGCTGACCTTCATCTACGCGGTGGCGTCCGCCTCGCTCGCCCTGGCGGCGGGCGCCGTGGTGGTGCTGGTGACAGCGGCCGTCTCGAACGCCGCCGAGAGCGGACGTCTGACGACCATCCTGCTGACGCTGCTCGTGGTGGGGATGGTGGAGCCGGTCCGCCGCCGCGTGCAGCAGGCGATCGACGTGCGGTTCTATCAGCAGGCGCCCGACCCGGCAGGCGTGCTGTCGCGGCATGGCGAGGCCCTGCGGCAGGTGACCCGCCGCGAGGACCTCGAGCGGCGCCTCGTGGCGGCCATGCAGGAAGCAGTGCCGCACCGCCCTACGCTGGCGTTCCGCGCCCGTGACGGCCGGGCCGGGTTCGACCCGGTGGCGGCCGGCAGCGCCGACGTCATCGACGTGCTCGAAGCAACGCGCTGGCTCGACGGCCGTCACGCGCTGCTGCACGGCCCCCTCCGCATCGACGAGGCCGGCGACGGCGACCTGCGGCCGTGGCAGCGGCTCGGCATCGAGCTGCTGTTGCCGATCCGGCACGCCGACACGCTGCATCTCGTCGTGGCCGCCGGCCGCAAGCGCTCGGACGAGAACTGGACGGAGCGCGACCTGGAGCTCCTGTCGTCGCTGGCCGCGCAATCGTCGATGGCGATCGGCGGGCTGCAGACCCGCGTGCGCGACGCGTCGATGCGCGAGGCGTTCGACAGCCAGCAGGCGCTGCTGCCCCAGGAGCTGCCGCAGCCACCCGGCTACTCGCTGGCGGGCGCGTGGCACCCGGCCCTGGCCGTCGGCGGCGACTACTACGACGCGTGGTGGCTGTCGGACGACGCGCTGGCCGTCTGCATCGCCGACGTCTCGGGCAAGGGCCTGCCCGCGTCGCTCGTCATGGCGAACCTGCAGGCGACGGTGAAGGCGCTGGCCCATCCCCAGGTCTCACCTGCGGCGCTCTGCACCCGCGTCAACCAGACGATGGCGGCCAACCTCCGGCGGGGACGGTTCGTGACGTTCTTCTTCGGAATTCTCTGGACGGCGCAGCACCGCTTCACGTTCGCCAACGCCGGACACAACCCGCCCATCCTCGTGCTGCCGGACGTCACACGCGAGCTCGGGCTCGGCGATCCGGCGCTGAACCTGCGCCGCAGCCACGACTATCGCGACGCCGAGATCGCGTTCGAGCCGGGCACGCAGCTGCTGCTCTACACCGACGGTATCTCCGAAGGCCGCTCGCCCGCCGGCGAGGAGTTCGGCACCGACCGCCTGACGACCCTGCTGGCCGGCGCGCACAGGAGCGCGCCGGCGCTGCGCGACGACGTGCTGTCGGCCATCGCCGGCTGGACGCAGGGCCAGTTCGACGACGACGTCACGATGCTGGCGATCGTGCGTCAGGCGTGACGCGCCCACCCCTCCTGGCCGCGAGACGCGTCACGCTCATCGCGCGGCCTCCTGGACGATCTTGATGCGATCACCTGCGCGCGGCTGCTCCTCCGCGCCCTTCCCGTTCAGGACGGCAAGCGTCCCGGCCGGCACGATCTCGCGGCCGGGCCCTGCCGCGATGCGCTGCCATGTGTCGCCCTCACGGACGGTGTAGAGCTGCACGACGTTCGGGCGGATGTCGCGCGCCTCGTTGGCGGCAAGCGGCCTGAACGACCGCAGCGTCGACGAGAACGCCGGCTCCGCCTGCGTGAAGTACTGCGCCGGGGCCAGGCCGGCGATTCGGTAGACGTTGCTGCCGTGCGAGATCCACGCGATGCGCAACCCGGCATTGCCGACGCCCTGGAGCTGACCCTGGAAGGTCCCGATGTAGGCGTCGAGGCCGTTGATCTGCGTGGCGCCGCCCGACACGTGCCGAAGCCCCGACTGGCCGAGGTCCGCCGCCGCAACCTGCTCCATGCTCGATCCCCGCGGCTGCTGCACGAGCTGCAGGAAGACCACGGCGTTGCCACCAGGATCGCGGGCCACGACCTGGGTCGGGGCGTTCTGGATCGGCCACTGTTCGGGGAACTGCAGCTCGAAGCGCAGGTCGGGATGGAGGAACGCGCGGCCGCGGATGACCCCTTCGGCGGGGTTGTCGCCATACACGATGCCGACGACCCGCTGGAGGTAGGCCGCGCGCTCGACGCGGTACGCCGCGGCCGGATTGGCGGCAAGGGCCTGCACCGTCTCCTGGACGCGCGCGATGCGGTCTTCCGGCATCGGGTGGGTGGACATCCAGTTGGGGACGCCCTTGCGGTCGCTGCCCTCCCCGATGCGCGACAGCGTCTCGAGCAGCGAGACGACGCCCTCCGGATGCCAGCCGGTCTCGGCGGCATAGCCGGCGCCCAGCCGATCCGCCTCGAGCTCGTCGTCTCGCCCGAAGCGGAGGAAGAGGAGACCGAGTCCCGCCTCCGCCGCCTGACCGAACGGGCGCAGCTCAGGCACGAAGATCTGGCCGAGGAGCAGGCCGAGCGAGGCGCCCGTGGCCTTGCTGTACTGGGCCGCGGAGTGACGTGCGGTGACGTGCGCGATCTCGTGGCCCATGACGCCGGCAAGCTCGGCCTCGTCGTTGAGGTGCGCGAGGATGCCGCGCGTCAGGTAGATGAAACCGCCGGGCACGGCAAACGCGTTGACCGCCGGAGAATCGACGACGGTGAAGGTCCAGGGGAGGTCGGGCCGCTCGGTGTTGCGGGCGAGCCGCGTGCCCACCGCCGCGATGTACTCCTGAAGCGCGGGATCGTCATAGACCCCCATCTCCTGCTGGATCTGCGGGTGCGTCTCCTGGCCCAGAGCAATCTCCTGGGCCTCGCTCATCAGGTTGAACTCGCGTTTGCCCGTCGCCGGGTTGGTCGCGCACGCGAGGGTGAGCAGTCCGGCACTGACGGCCAGAGTCGCTGCCGTGGCGAGATGTCTCATGAGGAGGGACGCTCCGGCCCTGTCGTTGCGCCACGTCGGCCCGACGCGGCGGCATGGCTTCATCGTGTCCAGATCCGGCGAACAGATGCAACACGCCGACGGCAACCCGACGCCGATATACTGCGGGCCTGACGTGGAACTGCTGATGGGGCTCGTCGTGCTGGGCACCTCGCTGGCCGTGGCGCTGGTGCTGCCCGTCGTGTCGTTCGTGCGCGCCTCGCGTGCGGCGCGTGAAGCGCAACGGCTGGCGCTCGAGGTCGCGGCATTGCGGCGTGAGGTCGAGGCGTTGCGCGGCACGCAGGCGGAGGCGGAGGTGCCGCCCCGGGCGCCGGCGGCGCCCGCAGCGCCCGCAGCGCCCGCAGCCCGTCAGCCGGCAGACGCCGCGTGGCACGCGACCGTCCAGGCGCTGCACCACGCGCGGGCCGACGCCACGCAGCAGGACGCGGTACCGGCGAGCGCCGCAGACACCGGCGCGGCCGGAGCGGAGGCTGCCGCCCCGCCTCCACTCGCCGTCCCGCCGCCACCAACCGATCAGAGGCCCATCGAGACGGCGGCCACGCTCGAGCAGCGCATCGGGGCCCGCTGGCTGCTCTACGCGGGCATGGCCGCGCTCATCCTGGGCCTCAGCTACTTCGTCAAGTTCGCGTTCGACAATGGCTGGGTCAGCGAGCCGCTGCGCGTGGCCGTCGGCCTGGCGACGGGTGTGGCGCTCATCGTGACGGGCCTGCGCTTCTCCCGGCGCGGCCTCCTGCTCTTCGGCCACGTGCTGGCGGGCGGCGGCGTCGTGGCGCTCTACGTCGCGCTCTACGCCGCGCTGCACACGTACGGGTTGATCGGCGCTGGTACGGCATTCGTCGCCATGGTGCTCGTCACCGGGCTGTCAGCCGCACTGGCCAATCGCGAACGGTCACAGCCGCTGGCGATGCTGGCGCTCGCGGGCGGGTTCGCGACTCCCGCGCTGATTGGCGGCAGCGGCAGCCAGCTGGTGCTCTTCACGTACGTCGCGCTGCTGGTGACGGGCGCGGCCACGCTCGCGCTGCGTCACGCCTGGCCCGTGGTGCACCTCGTGGCCTACGTCCTCACCGTGGTCACGGTGAGCGTGTGGGCGCTCACGTCGTACACGCCGACGGCGTGGCTGCGGACCGAGCTGTTCCTCACGCTGTATGCCGCGATGTTCGTCACGGTGCTGATGGCGCTGCGGCGCCGTCCCGAGCACGACCTGACGAGCCGTGCCGTTGCCGCGGTGCTCCTGTCGGCGCCGTTCCTCTACCACGTGGCGTCCATCTCCGTGCTCGCCTCGCATCCCGGCGCGCTGCTCGTGTACTTCGTGCTGTCCACCGTCGCGGGCCTCTCGGTGACGCATCACGCGAACGCACCCTGGCTGCGCTCCGCCGTACTGCTGCTGGTCGCGCTGCCGTTGATGGCGTGGATGAACGGCTTGCGGCGGCCCGGGTGGTATCCCGGCGCCATCATCACGGCCTGTGCCGTGTACGTCCTGCACCTCGCCGGGCAGTGGCGCGCGGTCAGCGACGACGACGCGCCGGCGCAGACGTCGGTCGCGGAGGTCGTGCATACGCACCTCAACGGCCTGTTCCTGCCGGCGGCCCTGTACACGTTCCTCGACACCCGGGCGGCCTGGTGGAACCCGCCGATGCTCACCGGCCTGGCCCTCTGGAACGCAGCCATCGCGGTCCTCACGATGGGCCGCGCAGCGGTGTTGCCCTGGCAGTTCGCTGCCGTGGCCGCGACGCTGACGGCGGTGGCCATCGGCGTCTGGTTCGATGGTCCGGCCGTCGCCGTGGGATGGGCGATGGAAGCCGCCGCCCTCGCCCGCTTCGCGCTGGTGCAGCGGAGCGCCTGGCTCGGCGCGGGAAGTGCCGCGCTGTTTGTCGTGGCGGCCCTGCGGCTGATCGACATGCTCGGCGAGCCGCTGGCCGTGTCGAGCTGGCCGATCGTCAACACGCGCACACTTGCCGTGGCGATGGTGGTAGGCGCAGCGGCCTGGGTGGCGCGCCTGCTGCGCCAGGACGCGAAGGCCGAGTCGCCGGCCCGCACGCTGCTCATCCTCGGCGGACACGTGCTGGCGATTGGCTGGCTGTCGGCCGAGATCCACGCCGTCTTCGGCACCCGGGCGTACGAGGCGAGCGCGAGCGGGTATCCCGTGGGCGTGGCACGCGCCGAGCTGTTCGAGCAGGTCGCGCTGTCGGTGAGCTGGGCGCTGTACGCGGTGGGGCTGATCGCCGCGGGCATGCTCCGCCGCTACCCGCCCGTGCGGTATCTCGGCATCGCGCTGTTCGGGCTCACCATCCTGAAGGTGCTGCTGCGCGACATCGCGGAACTCGACCGCGTGTACCAGATGCTCAGCGTCCTCGGCGTCGGCGCGCTGCTGCTGCTCGCGTCGTACCTCTATCAGCGCATGGCGGCAGCCGCGCCGGTGCCGCCCCCTGCCACGGATCGGACGGTCTGGGATCCTCCGCCCTCCACCGACATGTCCCCACCGGCTGACGGCGCCGCCGAGCCGCTCGATTGACTTGCCGTCCGGCGTCCTCACAGGATCTCACCTGACCCATGTCGGAGTTTGACTTCACCCAGGCGCGCATCCTGGCCGTCGACGACCAGACACAGAACGTCACCGTGCTGCAGCGCCTGCTGCAGCGCGCGGGGTTCGAGCGTGTGCAGACGACCACCGACCCGCACAGCGCCGTCGCGATGTTCCACGCCGAGCGGCCGGACCTGGTGCTGCTCGACCTGCACATGCCCGGCATGGACGGGTTCGCCGTGCTCGACGCGATCACGCCGTCAATCCCTGCCGAGACGTACCTGCCCATCGTGTTCATCACGGCCGACGTGGACGCGCACCTGAAGAAGAAGGCGCTGTCGCGAGGCGCGAAGGACTTCGTCAACAAGCCGTTCGACCCGTCGGAGATCGTCCTGCGCATCCGCAACCTGCTCGAGGCGCGGTTCCTGTACCGGGCGCTGGAAGCGCAGAACGAGATCCTCGAGGCCCGCGTGCAGGAGCGCACGGAGGAACTCGAGCAGGCGCAGCTCGAGCTGCTGCACCGGCTCTCGCGCGCCGCCGACTTCCGCGACGACGACACGATGCAGCACACCGAGCGCGTGGGCCGGACGTCAGCGGCCCTGGCGAGGGAGCTGGGACTCAGCGAGGAAACCGTCACGCTCATCCGCCGTGCCGCGCCGTTGCACGACCTCGGCAAGATCGCGGTGCCGGACAGCATCCTGCTGAAAGGCGGGCGGCTCAACGACGAGGAGTTCGCCGTCGTCAAGAGCCACACGGAGATCGGCGCGCGCCTGCTCTCGGGCAGCGCGCACCCCCTGCTCCAGATGGCCGAGGAGATCGCGCGCACGCATCACGAGCAGTGGGACGGCTCGGGATACCTGCAGGGGCTGCGCGAGGAGGAGATCCCTCTCGTCAGCCGGATCGTCGCCGTCGCCGACGTCTTCGACGCGCTCACGCACGCGCGCGCCTACAAGCAGTCGTGGCCGCTGCCCGACGCCGTCGAGGAACTCCGCCGCCAGCGCGGCTCACAGTTCGATCCGGCCGTCGTCGACGCGCTGCTGCGCATCATCGACCGCGGCGACATCACGGTCGACGAGTAATCCCGCGCGTCAGCCATCAGGCATTACGCATCAGGCATCAATCATCAACGAGCGCCCTGTCGATTTGCGCTGCCGCCTCCCGCCCCTCGGCGATGGCCCAGACGATGAGTGACGCCCCGCGGCGCGCATCGCCGGCGGCGAACACGCCCGGCACGTTGGTCTGGCGCGTCACCGGGTCGGCCACCACACGGCCGGCTGCGTCGCAGTCCACGCCGAGCTGCTCGAACAGCGGGTGCTTCTCCGGTCCGGTGAAGCCCATCGCGAGCAGCAGCAGGTCCACCTCCTCGGTGAACTCGGTGCCCGGCACCGGCTCGAAGGCGAGCCGGCCGTCGCGCGACACCATCTCGACGCGGATGGCGTGGAGCCGCTTCAGCACGCCGTTCTCGCCCTCGAGGCGCGTCGTCATGATGGCGTAGTCGCGCTCGCCGCCTTCCTCGTGGGCCGCCGAGACGCGATAGATGTTCGGCCACAGCGGCCAGGGGTCGCCGGCGCCGCGCTGGTCGGGTGGCCGGGCGGCGATCTCGTACTGCCGGACGCTGGCGGCCCGCTGGCGGTGCGCGGTGCCGAGGCAGTCGGCGCCGGTGTCGCCCCCGCCGAGGATCACCACGCGCTTGCCCGTCGCGAGGATCCGTTCCGCCTCGGGCAGCGGGTCTCCGGCGACCGCCCGGTTCTGCTGCTCGAGGTACGTCATCGCGTAGTGCACGCCCTGCAGGTCGGCGCCGGGTACCGTGAGCGCGCGCGGCTGCGTCGCGCCCACCGTCAGGCAGACGGCATCGAAGTCGGCCCGCAACTCGCTGCCCGTCACGTCCACGCCCACGTTGACGCCCGTGCGGAACTCGACGCCCTCGGCGGCCATCTGCTCGAGGCGCCTGTCGAGCAGTCGCCGGTGCATCTTGAAGTCGGGGATGCCGTAGCGGAGCAGGCCGCCGATGCGATCCGCCCGCTCGAAGAGGACGACGTCGTGGCCCTTTCGGGCCAGCTGCTGCGCGGCCGCGAGCCCCGCGGGTCCCGAGCCGATCACCGCCACGCGGCGGCCGGTACGCTGCGGTGCCGGCTGCGGCACGACCCAGCCCTGGTCGTACGCGTGGTCGATGATCGCGACCTCGACCTGCTTGATCGTCACGGGCTGGTCGTTGATGCCGAGCACGCACGCGGCCTCGCACGGCGCCGGACACAGCCGCCCGGTGAACTCCGGGAAGTTGTTCGTCGCGTGCAGCCGCGCCACGGCCTCGCGCCAGCGGTCACGGTAGATCAGGTCGTTCCAGTCGGGGATGAGGTTCCCGAGCGGACACCCCTGATGGCAGAACGGGATGCCGCAGTCCATGCAGCGGCTCGCCTGGGCCTTCAGCCTGTCCGCCGGAAACGGCTCGTACACCTCGAGCCAGTCGTTGACGCGCTCGGCGACCGGCCGGCGCGTCGGCGTCTCCCGCGTGATCTCGAGAAATCCTGTCGGCTTGCCCATCAGACTGCCACTCCCAGCGTCTCCGCCCCCTGGGCCTCGAGCGCCTTCTTGTATTCGATCGGCATCACGCGGACGAAGCGCGCGACGTTGGTGCTCCACTGCTCCAGCACACGCGCGCCCGTCCGGCTTCCCGTGAGCGCGCAGTGCCGCTCGACGAGCGCCTTGACCAGTTCCTCGTCGTTCTCGTCGAGCGACTCGAGCAGCACCATCTCGCGGTTGCAGCGCTGCGCGAAGTCGCCATCGGGATCGATGACGTAGGCGATGCCGCCGCTCATGCCGGCCCCGAAGTTCCGGCCCGTCGTGCCGAGCACCACCACGCGGCCGCCGGTCATGTACTCGCAGCCGTGGTCACCGACACCCTCGACCACCGCCGTCGCGCCGCTGTTGCGCACCGCGAAGCGCTCGCCCACGACGCCGCGGATGAACGCCTCGCCGCTCGTCGCCCCGTAGAGCACGACGTTGCCGGCGATGATGTTGCGCTCGGCTTCGAAGGTCGAATCGGCCGGCGGCACGACGATGAGGCGGCCGCCCGAGAGGCCCTTGCCGACGTAGTCGTTGGCGTCGCCCTCGAGGCGCAGCGTGATGCCGCGCGGGACGAACGCGCCGAAGCTCTGGCCCGCCGAGCCCGTGAAGCTGAGCTCGATCGTGCCGTCGGGCAGGCCCTCCGCGCCGTAGCGGCGCGACACCTCGCTGCCGAGCATCGCCCCGACGGTGCGGTGGGCGTTGCTGATCGGCAGGCTGGCACGCACGCGCTCGCCGCCCGTCAGCGCGGGCGCGGCGATCTCGATGAGCCGCGTGTCGAGCGTGTCGGCCAGCGACACCTGCTGCGTGGTCGTGCGGTGCAGCGCCACCGACGGCGCGCCCTGCGCGTCCACCCTGAGATGGGAGGCGTCGAGCACACCCGACAGGTCGATGCCGCGCGCCTTCCAGTGATCGACGGCCGGCGTCATGTCGAGCAGGTCCACGCGGCCCACCATCTCGTCGAGCGTCCTGAAGCCGAGGGCGGCCATGTGCTCGCGCACTTCCTGCGCGACGAACTGGAAGAAGTTGATGACGTGCTCCGCCTGGCCGGTGAACCGCGCGCGCAGCGCCGGGTTCTGCGTCGCCACCCCCACGGGGCACGTGTCGAGATGGCACACGCGCATCATCACGCAGCCCATGACGACGAGCGGCGCCGTCGAGAAGCCGAACTCCTCCGCCCCGAGCAGCGCGCCGATGACGACGTCACGGCCCGTCTTGAGCTGGCCGTCCACCTGCACCGCGACGCGGTCGCGCAGCCGGTTGGCGACGAGCGTCTGCTGGGTCTCGGCGAGGCCGAGCTCCCACGGCACGCCCGCGTGCTTGAGCGACGTCAGCGGGCTTGCGCCAGTGCCGCCGTCGTGGCCGCTGATCAGCACGAGGTCGCTCTTGGCCTTCGTCACGCCCGCCGCGACCGTCCCGACGCCCACTTCGGCGACGAGCTTCACGCTGACCCGGGCCCGCGGGTTGGCATTGCGCAGGTCGTAGATGAGCTGCGCCAGGTCCTCAATCGAGTAGATGTCGTGGTGCGGCGGCGGGCTGATGAGGCCCACACCGGGCGTGGAGTGCCTGACGCTCGCAATCCACGGGTACACCTTGTTCCCGGGCAGCTGGCCGCCCTCACCGGGCTTGGCGCCCTGCGCCATCTTGATCTGCAGTTCGTCGGCGTTCACGAGATAGTGGCTCGTCACGCCGAAGCGGCCCGAGGCCACCTGCTTGATCGCGCTCCGGCGGAAGTCGCCGTTTGGATCCGGCGTGTAGCGGCGCGCGTCCTCGCCGCCCTCGCCGCTGTTGCTGCGGCCGCCCAGCCGGTTCATCGCGATGGCCAGCGTCTCGTGCGCCTCGGCGCTCAGGGAGCCGTAGCTCATCGCGCCTGTCGCAAACCGCTTGACGATCGACTCGACGGGCTCGACCTCCTCGATGGGCACGGGCGTCCGCCCTTCCGTGCGGAAGCGGAACAGGCCGCGCAGCGTCGCACGCTGCCGCGACTGGTCGTCGACCCTCGAGGTGTACTCCCTGAAGATCTCGTAGCGCTTCGTCCGCGTGGCGTGCTGCAGCTTGAACACCGTCTCCGGGTTGAAGAGGTGCAGTTCGCCATCCCGGCGCCACTGGTACTGTCCCCCCGGCGCGAGCCCGCGCGTCTCGCCGGCCTCGGGCGGCACGGACGGCTGCGACCAGCCCGCCGCGTGGTTGGCCAGCGCCTCGGTGGCAAGTTCGGTGATGCCGATGCCGCCGATCCGCGACGGCGTGTTGGTGAAGTACTTGTCGACCAGCGCCTTCGACAGGCCCACGGCCTCGAAGATCTGCGCGCCGCGATAGCTGGCGATCGTCGAGATGCCCATCTTCGACATCACCTTCACGACGCCCTTCTCGATGGCCTTCAGGAACGACTTGCGAAGGACGTCGTCGCTGATGGATGCGTCGACGAGGCCGTACTCGCGCAGCACCGGCAGCGAATCGAGCGCCAGCCAGGGGTTGACCGCGCTGGCGCCGTAGCCGATCAGCGTCGCAAAGTGGTGCACCTCACGCGCTTCGCCCGTCTCGACGATGAGCGTCACGCGCGTGCGGGTGCGCTCGCGCACCAGGTGGTTCTGCAGGCCCGCGACGGCCAGCAGGGCGGGAATGGGACAGTGGTCGGCGTCGGCCGCCCGATCCGACAGCACGAGCACCTTGGCGCCGTTGGCGATCGCGGTGTCGGCCTTCGCGAACATGGCCTTGAGCGCGGGCTCGAGTCCGTCGGGGCCTTCCGCCACGGGAAAGACCATGTCGAGCACCGTGACGTAGAACGGCTGGTCGCGCTGCCCCGACACGGTCTGCAGCCGGCCCGACCTGTCGTAGCGCTGCAGCGCCTTGAAGCGCATCATCTGCGCGTTGGTCAGGAAGGGCGACTCGCAGAGCACCATCCGGCAGCTCTCCGGCTCGGGCTGCAGCAGGTTCCGCTCCGGCCCGATGGCCGTCGTCACCGACGTGACCAGCTTCTCGCGGATGGCGTCGAGCGGCGGGTTGGTGACCTGTGCGAACAGCTGCTGGAAGTAGTCGGCCAGCGGCCGCGGCCTGTCGCTCAGCACGGCCAGCGCGGCGTCGTTGCCCATCGACCCAATCGCTTCCTCGCCGCGCATCGCCATCGGCGCCATGAGCAGCTTGAGGTCTTCCTGCGTGTAGCCGAACGCACGCAGCTGCGTCTGCAGCGCCTCGCCGGTCAGCCGCGGCGGGATGTCCGCCTCCTGCAGCGCCTCGAGCGGCACGAGGTGCTCGCGCACCCAGTCCACGTACGGCTGCTCGGTGGCGATGCGGTGCTTGATTTCCTCGTCGGAGACGATGCGCTGCTCGTCGAGGTCCACCAGGAACATCTTGCCGGGCTGCAGACGGCCCTTCTCGACGATGCGGTCGGACGCCACGTCGAGCACGCCCACTTCGGAGGCGAGGATGACCAGGTCGTCGGCCGTGACCCAGTAGCGCGCCGGGCGCAGCCCGTTGCGGTCGAGCACGGCACCCACCTGGCGGCCGTCGGTGAAGGTGACGCACGCCGGGCCGTCCCACGGCTCGACGAGACACGAGTGATAGGCGTAGAAGGCCTTCTTCTCCGCGCTCATCGTCTCGTGGTGCTCCCAGGCCTCGGGCACGAGCATCATCACCGCGTGCGGCAGCGAGCGTCCGCCCTGCACCAGCAGCTCCAGCACGCTGTCGAGACAGGCCGAGTCGCTCAGCCCCTCGCGCACGATGGGCAGGATCTTCTGGATGTCGTCGCCGAAGAGCGGCGAAGCCAGCATCGCCTCGCGCGCGCGCATCCAGTTGATGTTGCCGCGCAGCGTGTTGATCTCGCCGTTGTGCGCGATGAGGTGATAGGGGTGCGCCAGCTCCCAGCTCGGGAACGTGTTGGTGCTGAAGCGCGAGTGGAACAGGCACAGCGCGCTTTCGGTCCGCGGGTCATCCAGGTCGGCGAAGTACTCACGCAGCTGCGGCGGCGTCAGCATCCCTTTGTAGGTGAGGGTGCGCGACGACAGGCTCGGCACGTGGAAGTACTTGCGGTCGTCGATGCCGCTGGTGCGGATGGTCGACTGGAAACGCTTGCGGATCACGTACAGCTTGCGCTCGAACGTCGCCTGGTCGGTCGTCTCGTCGCCGGGCGTGATGAACACGTGGTCCATCACCGGCTCCACCGACCGCGCCGTCTCGCCGAGGCTGCGGTTGTCGGTCGGCACCCGCCGCCAGCCGATGAGGTGCTGCCCCTCCTGGCGGACGATCATCGCGAAGATCAGCCTGGCAAGCGCCGACGCCTGTTCGTCCGGCGAGCTGAAGACGAGCCCCACGGCGTACTGCCCCACCGGGGGCAGGCTCGCCAGCGCCTTGCCATCGTCAGGACTCACGATCCGGCCCAGCGAGCACTCGCGCTCGAACAGCTTGTGCGGAATCTGAAGGAGGATGCCCGCGCCGTCGCCCGTGTCGGGCTCCGCCCCGGTGGCGCCGCGATGCTCCAGCCGCTCGAGCGCCTGCAGCGCGCGGTCGACGAGATCGTGCGACGCCTGGCCCTTGAGATGGGCCAGGAACCCGACGCCACAGGCGTCGTGTTCGAAGGAAGGATCGTAAAGGCCGCCTTGCGGCCGGACCGGCACGTGTTGGTTGTCCATCGGGAGCCCCGGGATATCGCACTCGACGGCACGGCCTGGGGAGGAGGACCACGCCTGAGCGGAACGTGCAAGAAGTGTATGCGCGCATGCGGAAGCATGCGTACAACTCATGGAAGAAATGCGTGCAGCGGGCCTTTTTCTGCCCGGCCCCCGGGGCCGCAAACCCGCTCCGGGCCGGCGTTACGGCGCTTTCAGCACGTCGAGCGAGGTCATCGACCACCACGCCGTGGGGTGTCCGGCCGTCGTCAGGCGCATGCGATTGCCTTCGACGGCGGGCCAGCGCAGCGTGATGCGCGGATTGGAGGGCGCGGTCACGACGGCTGTCAGCGCACGACCCGCCGTGGGGCCGGTCCACACCTCCCGCCATGCGGGCGTCGCCGGGGACGCGCTCGCGTCGACTTCCACAATCAGCAGCCGCGGATAGTCGGTGACGAACGGCCCGAGCGTGAAGGTGACGCCGGTGATACCGGCCGTCTCGGCGAGCTCGACCGTGACGCCGTCACCAGACTGCTGCGGCCCGTCCGTGTTCCAGCGGCTCACAGGGTCGTCGTCTGTCAGGGCGCTGACCGGGGACGGGCCGGGTCGCAGACGTTCGATGCGGGACGCGTGAGCGGGCACGGCGCGGGACGTCTCGGCATCGCCTGGTGGCGGCTCGACGAGGTAGATCGAGCGCTGCTCGTCGGAGGCAACTGGCCGCCCTCCGGCGCGGGTCACCCACTCGGTGAGTGCTGACGCCTCGGGTGACGTCGGGTCGATGCGCACGAGCAGGCCGCCGGGCCGTGCAAGGCCGGCGAGCACATCGGGGTCACGTTCGCTCGCGGCCCTCTCCAGCAGGACGTAGTGCGGCGGGACGTGGCCGCTGTAGCCGTTCACCACCGGGGCCCGGTGGAACATTCCCCGATACATCGCGGCGGTGTCGCGCTCGGCATGGTGCATGGGCAGTTCGAGCACGCGCCTGCCTTCCGCAGCCATCCGGACGATGACGTCGTGCGGCGGGGCAGGCAGCGCAGCCATCGGGAAGACGCGCGGCCAGCCGTCGGCGATGGCCAGGACGACGAGCGCGGCCGACAGGAGTCTCGTGCGACGTGGCGACGTCATGGCGAGGCGCGCGAGCCCGAGGCCAGCCACGACGGACAGCAGGCACACGGTCCACAGCCACATGCGCGCCGGCACGCGCAACGCGTCGCCGCCTGGCAGGGCCATCAGCCAGCGGTAGGGCGCGTACGCCCACAGGCGCAGATCGCCGAAGCGGATGGTCGGCCCGAACGCCAGGATCAGCGTGCCCGCGGCCGCCAGCACATAGAACGGCACGATGGCACGCCGCCGCCGTGCCGCGACGACGGGGCCGCTGGTGACGAGCGCGATCAGGGCCGCGGCGGCTGCGATGCCGCCCGACTTCGAGGGGCTGCTCAGCGAGACATGCTGCCCGGCGACGTGCACGTCGATGGGCATCCAGGCGGCCAGCAGGGCGAGAAACAGCGCAACGAGCGCGATGCCGCGCGCGACACGGCTGACGAGACACACCGCATCGGTGTGCCGCCACAGCGGGCGAGATCGTGCACGCCCCTGCGCGGCACCCGCGGCAACGGTGTCGTCAGGCGTGCCGTCCGCCGCCGGGCGCCGGCGCGGCGCGAACGCCACGCCGGCGGCGACGAGCGCGGCGATGAGGGCGCCTCCCGGGAAGAGGGCGGCCTCCGGCAGTCGGGTATCGCCGTCGCGTCCCCACAGACGCGACAGGGCCGGGGCGCGGCCCAGGTCGTCGATGCTCGCGCTGAAGGCCTCAATCTCCAACGGCTTGCGCGTGAGCGACTGCTCGGTGTGCACGCGGTGATAGCCCACGAGCGGCACGGCGACCACCACCGCGGCCACGGTCCACGCGACGAGGAGCGGCCGCCAGGTGCGGACGGTCGCGCCCACGAGAAACCACGCGGCCCAGCCCGCAAGCACGACCGAGAAGTACACGAGGTGGTAGCCCGACGTGAGCGCCAGGACCGCGTAAGCAATCGCTGAAAGAACCGCCCACCGCCAGCGCGCATCCTCCACGTAGCGATGCAGCCCCAGCAGCACGAGCGGCGCCCATCCCACAAGCAGCGTCTGGACGTGGGCGAGGTGCGCCAGGCGGTACGGCGCGAACGCGAACAGGCAGCCCGCGACGAGCGCGGCGTCGAGTCGTCCGGTGAGATGGCGCACCAGCCAGGTCATCGTGAACCCGGCGAGCGGCACCGACAGCATGACGAGGGCGTTCACGACGGCCACGGGTGACGCCCCGAGCCACTGCGCGGGCGCGGCCATCCAGAGCAGCCCGAGCAGGTGCTCCGAAAGCGCCAGGGCGCCGGTCATGGGCGCGAAGGCTGGCGGCGACCACCACGCAGGCAACCAGGGCGGCACGTGCGCGCCGTGCCACAGCAGCCACGCGTTGAGCAGCGGGTCGATGGGATCGTTGGCCACGCGCGATGCGAGATCGCGCGGCAGCGGCCAGCACTGCGCCGCTGCGAGCACGGCGAAGCCGAGGAAGACGCCTGTCGCGGTCGTCGGTCGCACTCCTGTACGATACGTCGGGCATCTATGAAGTCGCGCTACGACGTCGTCATCGCCGGTGGCGGACTCGCCGGCCTCACCCTCGCCAGGCAGCTGCGTCGGGAGGATCCGGACATCCGGCTGCTCGTCGTCGAGAAGCAGCGCCATCCGTTCGCGGAAGCCGCCTTCAAGGTGGGCGAGTCGAGCGTGGAGATCGGGGCCCACTACTTCTCGCACGTGCTCGGCCTCGACGCGCACCTGCTCGAGCGGCAGTTGCCGAAGCTCGGGCTGCGGTACTTCTTCACGCGCGAGGGCAACCGGCGGGTCGAGGATCGCGCGGAGGCCGGGCCGCGTGTCTTCCCACGCGTGCCGTCGTTCCAGCTCGATCGCGGTCGCTTCGAGAACTACCTCGTGGACGTCAACCGCGCGACGGACATCGACGTCGTCACGGAGGCGCGCGTCCAGGACGTCCGTCTGGGCGACGAGGCGCACGAGACCGACGTGCTCGCCGGCGGCGCGGTGCACACGGTGCGCAGCCGGTGGGTGGTGGACGCCACGGGGCGCCACGGACTCCTGCGGCGCAAGCTGGGCCTGCGCAAGGAGGCTCCGCACGATGCGAACGCCGTGTGGTTTCGCGTCGGCCGTCCGCTGAAAGTGGACGACTGGAGCAGCGCGCCCGGGTGGCGAGCCGACGTTCCGACAGGCGAGCGCTGGCTGAGCACGGTGCACTTCCTCGGCCGCGGGTACTGGACGTGGTTCATCCCGCTCGCCTCGGGATGTACGAGCGTCGGCATCGTCGCGGACGGCGGCCTGCATCCCTACGGGACGCTCAACAGGCACGCGAAGACCATGGCCTGGCTGCACCGCCACGAGCCACAGTGCGCAGAGGTGCTCGAGGCGCATCGCGACGAGGTCGAAGACTTCCTCGGGCTGCACCACTACGCACACGGGTGTACGCAGATGTACGGCGCCGGCCGCTGGGCGCTCATCGGCGAGGCGGGACCGTTCACCGATCCCTTCTACTCGCCGGGCTCCGACTTCATCGCGATAGGCAACGACCTCACGACCGAGCTGATCCTGCGCGACAGGCGCGGCCTGCCCATCGACGAGCACGCGGCGTACTTCAGCCGGATGTACCTGCACGTCTTCGACGCCTTCCTGCGGCTCTACAGCGGGCAGTACCCGCTGATGGGGCACGCGCAGGTCATGACCGCGAAGGTGGCGTGGGACAACGCCTGCTACTGGGGCATCTCGGCGCCGCTGTACTTCCAGCGGAAGTACCGGGATCTCGAGTACATGCGGAGCCTCGAGCCGCTGCTCTATCGCTTCTTCCTCGTGCACGCCCGCATGCAGCGGCGCCTGCGCGACTGGTACGACACCGAGACGACGGACGCCTGCGGCCCCGGGTACGTGAACTTCATGGACGTCCCGTGGCTGCAGGGTCTGCAGCGGGATCTCGCCGAGACGCTGGACGACGCGGCGCTGACGGCGAGGCTCGAGACGACGGTGACCACGCTCGAGACGTTCGGGGACGTGCTGCTCCGCATGACACGCGGCGGCGTCCTGACGCGTGACGAGGGCGGGTTCGACAACGTGGGCGCGCTGCAGCTGCCGCGCGTCGGCATGGCGCAGGTGGCCGGCTAGGTCAGGCGGGCTGGAACGGGAGGACGCACGCGTATGGGGATCTTCGACTTCATCAAGGGCGAGCTCATCGAGATCATCGAGTGGACCGATGACTCTCGCGACACCATCTCCTTCCGCTTCCCGGACGACGACAAGGCGATCAAGAACGGCGCGCAGCTCGTCGTGCGCGAGTCGCAGGCGGTGCAGTTCGTCTACCTGGGCGAGTTCGGCGATCTGTTCGGTCCGGGCAAGCACACGCTCACGACGGACAACATCCCCATCCTCACGCGGCTGAAGTCGTGGCGGTACGGCTTCGACTCGCCGTTCAAGGCGGACGTCTACTTCGTCAACACGCGCCTCTTCACGGGGAACAAGTGGGGCACGAGCAACCCCATCATGCTGCGCGACCAGGACTTCGGCATCGTCCGGGCGCGCGCCTTCGGCACCTACGATTTCAAGGTCGTGGACGTGCCGCTGTTCCTCAAGGAGGTGGCGGGCTCCGACCACAACTTCCGTCTCGACGAGTTCGCCGACACGATGCGGTCGCGGGTGGTCTCGGTCTTCAGCGACGCACTGGCCTCGTCGCAGGTGCCGGTGCTCGACGTCGCGACGCGCTACACCGAGCTCGGCGAGGCACTGCTGCCGCTCATCAACCCGGTGATGGCAGCCAGGTACGGCCTGCAGATTTCGTCGTTCATCGTGGAGAACGTGTCGGTGCCGGCGGAAGTCGAGGCCGCCATCGACAAGCGGTCGAGCATGGCCGCGGTGGGGAACCTGAACGACTTCGTCAAGTACCAGATGGCGAAGGGCTTCGAGCAGGGCCAGGGCGGCGCCGGCGCGGCAGGCACGGCGTCGGAACTGGCCATCGGCTTTGCCATCGCGCAGCAGATGATGCAGCAGTCGGGCGTCGTGGCGGGGCAGCCGGGCGCCGGCCAGGGCTTCCCGAACCTCGCGGGCACCGGCGTGGCCGCGGGAGCCGCGGCAGGTGCGGCCGCTGGCGCGCCGACACCGCTGGCCCTGCTGACGCCCGCCGAGGTCGCCCAGGTGCTCGGTGTCGACGAAAGCGATGTCCTGAGCGTGCTGGAGAGCGGGGAGCTGAAGGGCAAGAAGATCGGCTCGTCGTGGCGCGTGACGCGCCAGGCGCTCGACGCCTACCTCGCGGAGTAGGCGGGGGACGATCGGCAGGGACGGCTCTCCGAGCCGTCCTCCCGCCCCCGCCGTCCTCCTCTGATCAGCATGACCCACGAGATCTCCGCCCTCGACAAGGTGCCGTGCCCCGCCTGCGGCGCGCAGGCCGAGTGGAACGCCGCACGCCAGCGGCTGATCTGCCCGTACTGCGGCACGGAGTCGGACTACGCGTTCGAGTCCGCAACGGGGGCGATCGAGGAGATCGACCTTGTCAGGACCCTCGACGAGCTGCCGGACGAACTGCGCGGCTGGCAGACCACGACGCGCAGCGTCCAGTGCCGCAGCTGTCAGGCGGTGATGGTCTACGACGCGACCCGCGTGGGGCAGAACTGCGAGTTCTGCGGGTCGTCGGCGCTCGTCAGCTACGACGAGGTCAGGCCCCCCATCCGCCCGCAGAGCCTGCTGCCGTTCCGCGTCAGCTCCGCGCAGGTCCGCGAGACGATCCGCCACTGGTACGCGAGCAAGTGGCTCGCGCCGAACGCGTTCAAGCGCAAGGCGCTCGTCGACACGCTGCACGGGCTGTACATCCCGTACTGGACCTTCGACGCGCGCGTGCGCTGCCCGTGGCATGCGCAGGCCGGGTACTACTACTACGTCAGGCAGGGGAAGAATCGCGTCCGCCGGATCCGCTGGGAGCACGCGTCAGGCGTCGTCGACCACGTGTTCGACGACGTGCTGATTCCGGGTACGCGCGGCGTGCCGCGCGCGCTGCTCGCGCAGGTCGAACCCTTTCCTACCGGCGGCCTGGTCCCGTACGACACGGGGTACCTTGCCGGGTACGTGGTCGAGCACTACCAGGTGGCGCTCGGGGAGGCGTCCGACCAGTCGCTGCGCGACATGGAGGCGGAGCTGCGCGAGCACTGCGCCGCCGAGGTGCCTGGCGACACGTACCGCGACCTGCGCATCGCGCCGCAGTGGTCGGGACGCACCTTCAAGCACATCCTCGTGCCCGTGTACCTCCTCAACTACACGTATCGTGGACAAACGTATCAGGCGGTCGTCAACGGCGTCACCGGGAGGATGGGCGGCACCTACCCGGTAAGCTGGATCAAGGTGACGCTGCTCGTGCTCGCGGTGCTGGTAGTGCTGGCGATTCTCGCGTCCATGCAATGACACCGCGCGCCGCGGCGGCGTGTGGAGGCTGCTGATGAAGTGGTCGACGAAGGTCGGCACGTTCGCGGGCATCGACGTCTACGTGCACACCACCTTCCTCATGCTGGTGGCGTGGGTGGGCTTCGTGCACTGGCAGGAGGGGCGCAGCCTCGCCGCCGCGCTGGCGGGCATGGCCTTCGTGCTGGCGCTGTTCCTGTGCGTCCTGCTGCACGAATTCGGCCACGCGCTCACGGCACGGCGCTACGGCATCGGCACGCGCAACATCACGCTGCTGCCCATCGGCGGCCTCGCACAGCTCGAGCGCATGCCCGACGAGCCGGTCGAGGAGCTGTGGGTCGCGCTCGCGGGGCCTGCCGTCAACGTCGTGATTGCCGTGGTGCTCGGGGTGGTGTGGTTCGTCACCGAGACGCCTGGCGGGCCGGGGGCCGTGAACCTGGCCGGCGGGTCGCTCGTCGAGCGGCTGATGATCGTCAACGTCATGCTCGTGCTCTTCAACCTGCTGCCGGCGTTCCCGATGGACGGCGGCCGCGTCCTGCGGGCGCTGCTGGCGATGCGGATGCCCTACGCGCAGGCGACGCGCGTGGCGGCCAACGTCGGGCAGGGCATGGCGCTGTTCTTCGGCCTCGTGGGCCTGTTCGCCAACCCGTTCCTGATCTTCATCGCGCTGTTCGTCTGGATCGGCGCCGGTCAGGAGGCCGCACAGACGGAGATGCGATCGGTGCTGGGCGGCGTCCCGCTCGAGCAGGCGATGCTCACCGACTTCCGCACGCTCGCGCCCGACGACACGCTCGCGCGGGCCGTCGAGCTGCTGCTGGCCGGCACGCAGCAGGACTTCCCCGTCGTGGACGACGGGGGTGACGTGCACGGCATCCTGACGCGAGCCGACCTGCTCACCGCGCTGGCGCGGCAGGAGCAGGACGCGCCCGTCGCGGGCGTCATGCGGCGCGACTTCCTGATCGCCGACGCCCACGACGACCTCGACGACGTGCTGCAGGCGCTGCAGGCGCGCGCGTGCCACACGGTGCCCATCACGAGCGGCGGGCGTCTCGTGGGACTGCTCACGATGGACAACGTCGGCGAGTACCTGAGCGTCCAGGCCGCGCTGCGGGGACAGCACCGGCCGGCGTCGCGGCCCATCTAGCGCACCGCCGTCGAGCGCGCGCGGCCGACGCGCACCGTGTCTCGCCGGACGTCAGACGGCGCGCATCACGAGCGCCGAGTCGTTGCCCCCGAAGGCCAGCGACGTCGAGACCGCGCAGCGCACCCGTGCCTCGCGCGCCTCGTTGGCGACGACGTCCACCTCGCATTCGGGATCGGGCGTCTCATGGTGGATGGTCGGCGGGATCACGCCGCGGTCGATCGTCAGGGCGACGGCCGCCGCCTCGATCGCTCCCGCCGCGCCCAGGCAGTGGCCGACCATCGATTTGATGGACGTCACCGGCAGCGCCCGCGCGCGCTCGCCGAAGACCACATGGAGGCCGCGCGACTCGGCGCGATCGTTCTGCGGCGTGGCGGTGCCGTGGGCGTTCACGTGATCAACCGCGTCGGCGTCCACGCCGGCATCCTGCAGGGCCGCCGCAATGGTGTGGCCGATGGCACGGCCTTCGGGCTCCGGCGCCGTCGGGTGGTACGCCTCGCACGTGAAGCTGCAGCCGGCAAGCTCCGCGTAGACGTGCGCGCCGCGGGCGCGGGCGCGCGACATCTCTTCGAGCACGAGGATCGCGGCGCCCTCGCCGATGTTCATGCCGTTGCGGCCCTTGTCGAACGGACGGCACGGCTCCGGGTCCATCAGGCGCAGCGCGTTGAAGCCCGCAAACGTCAGGCGCGCCAGCGCGTCGGTGCCGCCGGCAAACGCCGCGTCGAGCCGCCCGGTGCGGATCGCGTCCACGCCCTGCTGGAGAGCGATCGTGCTCGACGAGCAGGCGGCCACCAGGCAGTTGCGCATGCCTTCGACGCCGAGGTGCGTCGCCACGACGTCCACGGGCGTGCTCGCGAAGTGGTTGTGGATCCAGCTCGGACGCGCGTGGTCGATGCCATCACGCCGCATGGTGAAGTAGTAGGCCTCGTTGCGCACGAGGTCGCCCGTCCCGGCGCCGAGCAGCACGCCGACGCGGCGGCGGTCCACGCCGCTGTCGAGCAGCCCCGCGTCCTGGTCCGCTTCTGTCGCGGCGAGCACGGCCATCAGGTCGCTGCGCGACCATCGCCGGCGCTGGTACGGCGTCGCGCCGGTCCAGGCGTCGCTCAGGTCCACCTCGGCCGCGACCCCGCTGCGGTAGCCCTCCGTGTCGAACTGCGACACGGCGCGCACGCCGCAGGCGCCGTCGAGCATGTGCCGCCACACGGCCTCGCGGGTGGGGCCGAGGGCGCAGATGAGGCCGATGCCGGTGATGGCGATGCGACGTTCGGACACCGTGACAGTCTACCGCCCGCGACGGCGCAACAGGGTCATCCCCGCGGCCGCCAGCAACAGCATGGTGGCAGGCGGTGCGGGCACGGTGTCGGGCGGATTGACCGTCGGCACGACAGGCGCGATCGACACGTTCGCGATCCTGAAGATCGTGCCGTCAGGGTTGATGGAGTTCTCGAGGCCCCAGTTCGGATCCGGTGCGTTGTACGAGTTGGAGAAGTACAGCTCGCTCGGTGTCCCGATCGCGTGCGTGATGTCGAAGTCGAGTTCGAACTTGATGAACCCGGAGTTCGGTTCGAAATCCAGGATGCCGAGGAGGTCCACCCAGCCCCACCCGCCCAACGGGTTCTGCACGGCCGTGACGAGCTGGGCCGGGTTCGGCGATGCGTTCTCCGCCCAGAACGTCAATCGATAGGGCCCCGGCTCAGGCCCGTCGAAGCGCTGGAACAGGTCGGCGCCCTTGGGCAGCACCGCGACGTTGCCCGGCAGCGACGCAGGGGCCGCTTCACGGGTGATCCCGGCGGCCGTCCAGTCTGCCCACGGCGTCAGGTTCAGGCCGGTCCCGATCGGATTCAGGAACGTCCCGTCCACGATGATTGAAGCCGCGCCCGCAGGCGTCGAGAAGAAGACGAGGGCTGCGACGATGGGCAGGCACGAACGGAGCCGAGATGACAGCACGCGAATCATTGAGAGTTCCTTCCTCCGAGGCGATTCCCGCGTCACACGAGACATCGCATTCCTCCCGCCACGAGACAACTCGTGGCTCCGCGAGGGGAACGCCGTCGCTGGTGAGGGTCTGACAGCTCAGCCGTAGCGGAGCCGTTCAGCATGCGGGAAGCGGTACGCGGAAAGCGGCCAGCGCTAGCGGGTGCCGAGCGGTCGCAGGAACATGACCTGGACGACCGTCGACCCGATCCGTCTGTAGCGATCCGGCAGGAAGCTCTTGCCCACGTCGGCTCGCAGAATCAGGTTGCGCCCGGGGATGCGGAAGTTCACGGCCATCCCCACGCCCGTGAGGCCTTCCCAGGGCACGTCGATCTCGCGCGTCCGGCCCCACGCGCGATCGAGGAACAGATCGAGACGGTACTGCTCGAACACGTTGAACGAATACTGCCCGCGCGCCATCGCCAGTTCGCCATACCGGACGCCGGACGAGGGCACACCGCGGATGCGCGTGTCGTCGAACATGCCGAACTGGTAGCGGCTGAAGCGGTCCAGGCGCCGGCCCGTGAACCACGCGCCGTTGACCACGACCTTGCTGAACGGTCCGAAGTAGAACGTCTTCGTCGCGTTGAGCGCGTACTTCGCGTAGTCACGCGCCGACTGCTCGAGCGCGTCGGACCTCCCCCACGGCCGCCACGACGCGCGACGCGAGAACACGCCGCTCGCGGTGACGCTGTAGCCGGCGCGGCGGTACTCGTAGAGCAGGCCCAGCCCCGTCGTGACGGTGCTGCTCGGCGTGACGTAGTCCTCGGCCGTGGTCCGGTCGCGCACGTAGCCGTCGAAGCGCCCGTGCAGCTGCGCGGTGACCTTCTGATAGCTCGTCGCCTGTATGCCGACGTTCACGCCTGTCGTGAGCGGCCAGGTGAGCAGGCGCTCGTCCTCGTGCTCGCCGGTCTCGTCGTAGTAGCGATCCGACCCGGGCACGGCGATGGCGAAGAAGTCGACGTTCAGGTCCACACGCCGACCGGCAAGCTGCGGGCGCTGGATGTTGCCGGCCGCGAGCACGCCGCCGAACAGCAGCGCGAGTTGCGTGTCCTTCCGGCCGAGGAACTCGAAGTCGAGGTAATTGATGCCGAGGATGGGCAGCGGAAAGTCGTAGCTCGGATCGATGGTGACGCCGATGGCCTGGGCCTTCGCCTGCTTCGTGCCGCCGTCGCTCACGATGCGCGTGCCGGTGTCGTCCTTGACGAAGTAGCGGACGCCCTCGTCGGTGTCCACGTACATCACGCGGTCGCTGCGCCGCGCGCCTTCGCGCCGGGCCTCGAAGTCGTCAGGCTCGATGACGTAGTCGGTGAACGTCATCCGGCGCTCGACGAGCAGGTTCCGTCCGGCGATGAGCAGGAGCTGCTGCGTGTAGGAATGCGCCGGCAGGAACACCTCCCCGCCACCAGGCAGGGGCACGGGCGCGAACGTCTGCGTCTCGTCGTTCGAGATGACGGGCGCCACGAGGTTCGTCTGCACGACCTGCTGCTTCACGCGTGCGAACGTCTGCGTGTCGATCCACACGCTGCCGCGATACAGGCTCGCTTCCGTGTCGGCGGGATCGAACCGGACGACGTAGCAGTCGCGCCCGTCCACGCGCTCGGTGCCCGCGAGGCGGTAGCGATACCGCTGGTCGAGCTCGACGACGAGCGGGGGCGAGAGCACCTTCTCCGGCTGCAGCAGCGGGAACGGCGGCCTGTCGGTGTCCCACCGCGCGCCGTTGACCGAGAAGGAGAGCTCCTCCCACTCCACGCGGTCGCCCTCGACGTAGTACCGGTTCTCCGTGAAGACGTCGAAGCCGGGGTCCGTGACCGTGGGACGGAAGTACTGCTGCATGGTCCCGTCGGCGACGTAGCGTTCGACGGCGCGCCGCGTGGCGGCCTGCCGCAGCTGGTGCCGCGCGAGGATCTCGTCCACGGTGAGCTGGCGCGCGGCCGTGACGTCCTCGCGCTGGACGAACGACGCGTCGGCCTCGCGATGCATGTCGATCAGCCAGCGTCCGTGCGCCGGAAGCGCGACGTCCACCGCGCTTGCCTGCCGCGCCTCGTCGCGCACGACAGGCAGCGGCACCTCGCGCGCGTGCACCGGGTCGAGGAGCGCCGCGCTGCCGGCGACGGGCAGGACGAGCCGCAGCGTCGCCGTGAGCGGCGCGCCTTCGGGAACGTCCACCGCCACGTA
>JBIQIB010000171.1:0-6301 GCA_044508265.1 Acidobacteriota bacterium | reverse complement strand
AGGCATTACGTGCGTACCTCGTCGGGTCGCTCCCGAGCGCCTCGACGAACGCCTCGTGCCGTTCCCGGCACTTGCTGCAGCGCCCGCAATGGCGTCCCTCCACGGGGCGCATGCACGAGATGGTCAGCTCCAGGGGCACGCCGATCGCCGTACCGCGCGTGATCACGTCCGCCTTCGAGAGGTCGCGGAACGGCGCGTCGATGCGCAGCGGCGCACGCAGGCCGAGTGACAGCGCCGCGCCCATCGTCGAAAAGAACTCCGCCGTCGCGTCGGGGAACGGGTTGCCGGACAGCGGCGCCATGCACAGCCGCGTGACGCCGTGCAGCGCGCAGTGCACGGCAGCCTTGCCGAGCAGCGTGACGTTGCGTCCCACGAGGTAGACGTCCTCGTCCGGCGTGTCGTAGGCGGGGGGATGTCCCGTGAGTGCCCAGTGATCCGGCGGGTAGAGGTCGCCGACGGGCACGTCGAGGATCACCAGCGGGCGCAGCCTGTCGCGTTGCGGCAGCGCGTCGAGCGCGCGGTGGACGATCTCGAGTTCGCCGCGTTCCCACCAGAAGCCGGAGCGGACGTACAGCGGATGGACGTGTGCGCCGGCGTCGAGTCCGGACGCCAGATCGGCGGCCAGCACGATGCTGTCGAGACCGCCCGAGCAGAGCAGGGCCACGTCGGAACCATGTAAGGTGGAGGCGTGAGTTATCGCCACTTCGTCTTCGACCTCGATGGAACGCTGATCGACTCGCGGCAGGACCTGGCCGACGCCGCCAACGCGCTGCTGGCCGCATACGACGCCGCGCCGCTGCCTGCCGACGTCATCGTCACGATGGTGGGGGAGGGCGCGCGCGTGCTCGTCGAGCGCGTGCTGCGGCGCGGGGAGGTCGACGCGGACCTCGACGAGGCGCTCGTGCGCTTCCTCGCGGCGTACGGCCAGCGCCTGACCGTGCACACGCGGCCGTACGACGGCATCGGCGCGCTGCTCGACGGTCTGGCGGCCGACGGCTGCCGGCTGTCGGTGCTGACCAACAAGCCGCAGGCAGCCACCGACAGGATTCTCGAGGCGCTGGACCTCCGGCGTCCGCTCGCCGACGTCATCGGCGGCGACACCGCGTACGGACGGAAGCCTGCGCCGGCAGGGCTCCATGCGCTGATCGAGCGGGCCGGCATCCCGCCCGACGAGACGGTGATGGTGGGTGATTCATGGGTGGATCTCGCGACCGCCCGCCAAGCAGGCATCGACGCGTGCCTTGCTGCGTACGGCTTCGGCGTCACCGGCGTGGACGCCGACGCGCGCGCCAGCGTGAAGGCCGTCGCCCGGACGCCGTCCGACATCAGGGCGCTGGCGCATGCTCGTCCACCTGCACCTTCGACGCCGCCCGCGACCCGAGCGTGATCTCACGGCCGTCGCGCGTCCGTAGCACGACGGCGTCGGCCGACGCCTCCCGTTCGACGACCCTGACTTCCTGTCCCGGCTTGAGCCCGCGCTCCTCGATGAAGCGGAGGAACGCGGCGTCCTGGTCGGCGACGCGCACCACGCGTAAGGGCACGTTGACGGGACACTCGGCGAGCGAGGGATAGGAGTGATCGGGCACGTCGCCGTCGGCCCCGGGGATGGGATCGCCGTGGGGGTCCACCGACGGGTAGCCGAGCATCTCGTCCATGCGTGCGATCAGGCGGTCGGACACCGCGTGCTCGAGGTGCTCGGCCTCGTCGTGCACGTCCGCCCAGCTCATGCCCATCACCTGCACGAGGAACAGCTCGACGAGGCGGTGCCGCCGCAGCACGAGCGCCGCGAGCCTGGCGCCTGCGGGCGTCAGCCGCACGCCCGCATACGGCTCGTAGTGCACGAGCCCCGACTCTGCCAGCGTCTTGACCATCGTCGTCGCGGTGCCCGGAACGACGTCGAGCGCGGCGGCCAGCTGGCCCATGGGCACCAGCGCATCGGGCGCGAGAGCGCTCTCGGCAGCGTAGATGGCCTTCAGGTAGTTCTCGACGGTGCTCGATGGCAGCATGGCGGGAGTGGCGCTCTGGTATGGTAGCCAACAAATGACGCAGGCCGCGAGCGGCGACCGGGACGGTGCGCCCGAGGGCGGCGCACCGGGCGCCGACGGGCTGTCGCTGGCGCTGTCGACGCCCGCGCGGAAGGCGCAGTACGTCCGCGAACTCTTCGCGCGGATTGCGCCGCGCTACGACGACATCACCGTTGCGCTGTCGTTCGGCCGCGACAGCCGCTGGAAGGACACGCTGGTCCGCATGGCGCACGTCCGGGGTGGCGAGCGGGCGCTCGACCTGGCGTGCGGCACGGGGGATCTGGCCGTCCGGCTCGCCGGTGCCGGAGCCGCGGTGACGGCGCTCGACCTGACCCACGAGATGCTCCGCCTGGCACGGCGGCGCGACGCGCTGTCGGCGTCCGTGCGCTGGCTGCGTGGCGACATGCTCGCGCTGCCCGTCGCGTCCGGCAGCCAGGACGTCGTGACCATCGGGTATGGCCTGCGCAACGTCCCGGTGCTCGACGTCAGCCTGGACGAGATCCGGCGCGTGCTGCGTCCCGGTGGGCGCGTGCTGTCGCTCGACTTCACCCTGCCGGCCTCGCCGATCGTGCGAGGCGCCTACCTCGCCTACCTCGACGTGGTCGGCGGCGCCGTGGGGCAGTTCCTGCACGGCGACCCCGATACGTACCGCTACATCCCCGCCAGCCTCCGCCGGTACCCGGGTGCAGAGGGTGTCGCGGCGCTGATGCGTCGACGCGGGTTCGTGCAGGTGGCGCATTGGCCCCTGCTCGGCGGGCTGATGGCGATCAACACGGGATGGAAGGACGCCGCCTGAGAGAGCCGGCGACGACTGCTGCCGTACGGTCCACCTGCCGCCGTCGTTGATGCCCGCAGGAGGTCCCATGTCGTACGTGCCCACGCCCGACATCGTCTATCGTCCGTCCGCCGCGCTGCGTGAGGCCGTGATCCGGGGCACGCTGCCGGAGAAGGTGATGCCCTCGATGCGGTCGGCGGAGCTCGACCCGGACGTCACGCGCGTGCTCATGAGCCTGCGTGACGTGACCGTCATCGACAACCGCGACGTGGGACGAGGTGACGTCTACGTCGTGACCCTCGTCACCGACAACATCAGCCCGGAGCCGATGGCGCTCTCGGTGAAGAGCTTTGCCGACGTGGAGGACGGCGCGCCGCTGACGCTGGGGCCGAGCGGCATCGCCATGTACAGGAACCCCGCGCCGCAGGTGCCGGAGTTTCTCGACTTCCGGATCCTCGTCATGGAGTCCGACCAGGAACTGCGCGACGCGGGCGGCGTCATCGCCGAGGTCACGGCCGATCCGACGTACGCGTCCTTCCGGGACAACCTGCTGAAGGTCGGCGGCGTCGCGCCCACGGCGGCGCTGGCGACGGCGGCTGGCGACTTCGTGCTCGGCCTCGTGGGCCGGATCCTGAAGATGAACCGAGACGATCAGCTGATCTACGTGGCCGGGTCGTTCGATGCCGCATTCGACGACCTGGGCACGACGCTGGGCGACATCACCCAGAAGACGCCGTTTGCCAGGGTGACGTATCGCGTCCAGGCGAAGTAGTGGGCGTTTCGCGGCCGAGGCCGCCGCGGTCCACCTCGCGTTGCAGTTTCTGCACCGCGAAAGTCCTGAGACCTGACCCCGCCAGTGCTCATTTTCGAGACCTGACCCCATGACGGTACTCTGTTAGGCGGACATGCTCGATAGCGGGGAAGTCAATCGTCGCCTGACACACCACCTGGCCGAACTCCAGCGGGCCGCCGCCCGGCGCCGTGCCGACGTGGACGCCGCGCGGAAGGCATTCGACGAACGGGTCGACGCCGAGGTCGCGCCAACCGCGCGGCAGCTGGTGCAGGCGCTCAAGTCGCGTGGCATCCATTTCAGCGTCCAGACACCGGCCGGCGCCGTCCGCCTCGTCGCCGATCGCTCGAGCGACGACGTGATCGCCATCGAGCTCGACGTCACACGCCGGCCGCCCGCCGTGATCGCGTCCCGGCAGTACACCAGGGGACGCCGGCTGCTGGGCGACGAAGTCGTCGTCGCCGAGGGCGAGGCCATCGCGCAGCTCGACGCCGAGCGCACGCTCGAGGTGCTGCTCGAGCGGATCGAACCCTTCGTCGAGAAGTAGATCCGGCCGTGACACCGGCGGCGGGGTCCATATCAGGGCGCACTGCCAGGGAGCGAAAGCCATGATCCGAACGACCCCCGTGCTCATCCTGCTGGCCCTGCCGCTGCTGGCGCTGCTGCCGTCGGCTGCCGGCGCGCAGCAGCAGGCGCCGAAGGAAGACCTGGTGATCGCCCGCGGCGACGGCCTCGTCAAACGCGTGGCCGATCGTGCGTTTGTGACCATAGCGGCCGAATCGCGCTCGCGTCAGCCCAAGGTGGCGCAGGAAGCGAACGCGAAGGCGATGACCACGGTCCTCGAGAAGCTGACGGGACTCGGCCTGGCCGACGACGCCATCCGCACGCTGTCGTATGGCGTGCAGCCGGAGTACGACTGGACGGACGGCAGGCAGTCGCTGCGCGGCTACCTCGCGCGGAACGTCGTCGAGGTGCGGATTGACGACATCGCCCGCGTCGGCGAGGTGGTCGACACGGCGGTCGGATCCGGCGCCACGCAGGTACAGAACGTGCGGTTCACGTTGAAGGACATGAGCGAGGCGGAGCGCGAGGCGCTGCAGCTGGCCGCGTCGGATGCACGCGCGCGTGCCGAGGCGCTCGCGGCCGGTGTCGGCCGCGACATCGCGAGGGTCGTGCGCCTCGACGAGGTCGGGCAGCAGCGTCCGCCCGAACCGTACATGGCCCGGATGGCCGCGCCGATGGCGGCGGAAGCCGCACCGGAGACGCCCGTCGTCGCCGGCGAGATTGAAGTCCGGGCCAGCGTGACGCTGACGGCCATCCTGAATTGACAGCTGATCTGCTCCTGATTTTCCTGCTCGGCGTCCTGGCGGGCGCCGGTGTCGCCTGGCTGCTCGGGCGGTCGTCGCGCGTGTCGCCGGCGGCGTTGACGGCGGCCGAATCCAGGGCCGCTGCCGCCGAGGCGCGCGCGTCCGCGGTTGGCGACGACCTGCGGCAGTCCCTCGCGACCCTGGACTCGCTGCGGACACGGCTCGAGGACGAACAGCGCCGCCGCGCCATCGCCGAGACCGAGGCGCAGCAGGCGGCTGTCGTCGCCAGGCGTCAGCTCGACGACCTGACCGCGGCGCGGCAGCAGCTCGAGAACGCCTTCAAGTCGCTGGCCAGCGACGCGCTCGACGCCAGCGCCCGCACGCTCCTGCAACTCGCCGAGGAGCGCTTCCGCACGCTCCAGGAGCAGGCCTCCGGCGACCTGCGCGCCAGCAAGGACGCCATTGGCGCGCTCGTCCAGCCGCTCGCCGAGAAGCTCTCCGAGTACCAGGAGCGCGTCCAGCGTTTCGCGGAACACGGTCAGCGCGACCTCGGGGCCGTCGGGCGGCAGCTCAAGGACGTGATGGGCGCCACGCAGCAGCTGCAGCACGAGACGGCCCGCCTCGTCACCGCCCTTCGCGCGCCGCACGTGCGCGGGCGCTGGGGCGAAGTGGCGCTGCGCCGCGTCGTCGAGCTGGCGGGCATGACGCAGCACTGCGACTTCGAGGAGCAGACGACGCAGGCCGGCGACGAGGGCCGGCTGCGGCCGGACGTCATCGTGCGTCTGCCCGGCGGCCGGACGGTGATCGTCGACGCGAAGGTCGCGCTCACGGCGTACCTCGACGCCATGGAGGCCGCGAGCGACGACGATCGCCGCGCGCACTCGCGCCGCCACGCGACGCAGCTGCGCGTGCACGTGGACAAGCTCGCCGACAAGGACTACGGCCGGCAGCTGCGCGCCACGGCGGAGTTCGTCGTGCTGTTCATCCCGGGCGACGCGTTCCTGTCGGCCGCCGCGGAAATCGATCCGGCGCTCATCGAGTACGCGCTCGAGCGCAACGTGGTGATCGCGACGCCGGCGACGCTCATCGCGCTGCTGCGGGCCGTCGCGTACGGCTGGCGGCAGGAGCAGGTCGCGCAGAACGCGCAGCAGATCAGCGACCTGGGCCGCCAGGTACACGACCGGCTGACGACCCTGATCTCGCGGCTCGCGACGACGGGTGCACAGTTGAACAAGACCGTGAAGGCGTACAACGAGACGGTCGCCTCGCTCGAGGCGCGGGTGCTGCCCGCCGTGCGTCGGTTCGGCGAGCTCGGCGTCCAGTCGCGCAAGGAGCTCACCGAGCCGCGGCGCGTGGAGGTGCAGCCGCGTCAGCCGGTGCCGCTGGCGCTCGAGCTCGAGTCCGA
>JBIQIB010000030.1:2369-36307 GCA_044508265.1 Acidobacteriota bacterium | reverse complement strand
GCGCCGTTGCGTGCACGACGCGGTGCACGGCGAGCACCCCGAGCGGCAGCCACGCCGCGACGGTCGGCAGCGGCGAACTGAGCCAGGTCATGAAGTGGCCGTTCAGGCCATAGGCCACGCCGCCGAGCGCGGCCGGCGCCGGCGGCAGGCCGATCCCGCGCAGCAACGCCCACATGCACAGCGCCGCGACGAGCAGCCGGAGCGGACCGTACACCGACACCGCGTCAACGGCCGGCATGATGTAGAAGGGCAGGCTGAACGGAGAGGCGAGACGGCCCGTATCGAGCCCCTGGAAGAACGAGCGGACGCCGGACAGTCGGCCGGGGTCGAGGTCGGGCAACTCGCCGGCGCGCAGTCGCGCGAAGTGCGTCTCCATCAGCGGCTGGTGGTAGAACGCCTCGTCGGAGCGCGTCGGGTTGGCAGGCGTCTGCCGCGGCACGTCGTGCGCCCAGGGATAGAACTGAAACAGGAGGTCGGCCGGCGAGAACACCTCGCCGTCACGCCACTCGCGGTCGAACACCGCGCCCAGCGCCCCGATCTGCACGATCAGCAACAGGAGCAGCGCGCCCCGCCGCCGCAGCACGGCACGGAACGGATCGTCACGCTGCGAGTCGTCACTCATCGGCCCACGCTTCTCCTCCATCCCTCCGCTCCTCCCTTCCTCCAGTCCTCGTCAGCTTCCGCTCCTCCACCCCCTCATCCATTCCCGGACGGCGACGGCCGAGAAGACGATGACGTCGGGCCAGTGACGTGGCGGCGTCGTGAAGGCAAGCGCGAGTGCGGCGGCCAGGAGGACTGCCGCGTCCGCGGCCAGCAGCCACGGCCGGCACGCAGGCACGAGGTACAGGAGGTGGACGGCCACGGCCGCACCGAGAGCCGGCGGCAGGTAGTCGATGCGCCGCCGCCGGCCATGCCTGCGCACGATCTCCCGCTCGGCGGCGCCGTACCGGCGCATCATCTGCCTGAACCACCCCAGGTGGCCAGGCCGATGATGGAGGACGTCTGCGTCCGGCACCGACAGCAGCGTGCCACCGGCCGCGCGGAGACGCAGGTCGAGGTCGACGTCCTCGCCGGGCCAGAGCCCTTCACTGAAGCCGCCGGCGGCCAGCAGCGCGTCACGACGATAGGCGCTGTTGCAGCTCGCGTTGTGCGCGACGGGACGAACCTCGTGTCCGGCGCCGCGCGTGTAGTCGCTGACGATCGATGCGAGGCGGAAGAACGCGTCGAAGGCGGCAGCGTCACGCACGCCCGGCGGGAACACGTTGCGCTGTCCACCGCCGACGCCCGTGGCGCTGGTCGCCTCGAGCGTCTCCACGAGACGCGCGAGCCAGTGGGGCGGCGGCACGCAGTCCGCGTCGGTGAACGCCACGTAGCGCCCGCTCGCGTGGCTGACGCCGAGGTTGCGTGCGGCGGACGCACCCCGGCCGCCGCTGTCGAGCACCCGTACGCCGGCGGCATGCGCGCGGTGTGGAGTGTCGTCGGTCGATCCGTCGTCCACGACGATCACCTCGCGGGCCTCGACGGTCTGCGCTGCCAGCGCGGCAAGGCAGGCGTCGATCGTCGATGCCGCATTGCGGGCCGCGATCACGACGGAGACGACGGGCGCGCTCATGGGAGGGCGGCACGCCGGCGCGCGCGCCACACGGCCACGCGATTGCGCAGCGTCATGGCGCCCTGCACGGCAGGCCAGCGCTTGATCGTCTCGAGCGTGCCCTCCGACAGGCCTGTCGCGAGCAGCGCACGCTTGGCCATGTGCGTGCCGGCGAAGCTGCGCGACATGGCGTCGTGGAAGCGGCGCACCTCGCCCGCACGGTCCGGCGCGAACCTGGGCGCCACGCAGAACCGGCGGAGCGGCTCGACGGCGGCGGTCCACGTCATCCCCGTGGCCACACGCGCGAGCGCGGCGCGCGCGTCGGCTGACGCCGCCGAGTCGTCGAGCAGCACCGAAATCGCGTCGGCGAGCGCAACGGGATCGCCTGGCGGGACGGCGCGGCCGAGGCCTTCGGCGCGTACGAGGTCGCCGAAGAAGTCACCCTCGGTGCACACGATCGGCAGGCGTGCCCAGAGGTAGTCGAGCATCCGCGTGCGGAAGGAGTAGCGCGTCTCGAGGTGCGTCCTGTGCGTGCTCACGCCGATATCGGCTTCTGCGAGGTAGGCGGCGCGCTCGTCGTACGGCACCCAGTCGTTGAAGATGACGTGCGAGTCGAGCACGCCGAGCTGTCGGGCGCGTTCGCGCGCCCGCTCGACCGCCGCCATCGGCTTGACCTGCGGGTTCGGATGGCGCACGCCCATGAAGAACAGCCGGATGTCGTCTCGCTGACGCGTGAGCAGGGCGACGGCGTCGATGAGCGTCTCGGGATCCTGCCAGTCGAGGAGCGACCCTCCCCAGAGCAGCACCTTCGCGTTCGCGGGGATGGCCGGGTGCACGCCCTTGAGCACTCGCTCCGGCAGCCCGGCGTCGCGCCTGCGTGCCGCGACCTGCACGACGGCTGACGCGATGGGCTCGTCGGGAAGGCCGAAGGGCACGACCGTGACGAGGTCCTCCAGGCCAGGATCATCGGCAAGCGTCAGCGGGTTCACGCGGCCGGCCGTGTGCAGCGCGCCGATCCAGAAGTCGCGCTGGCGTTCGCTGGCGCAGAGGAACAGGTCGCCGAAGGCGAACTGCGCATTCTGCACCGCGAGGATCGCCCGTGCGTCGTCGACGCTGGACTCGGGGGGGCCGCTGCGTCGTGTCTGCTCGAGGTGCTCCAGCGTGAACGGGCAGTAGAGGTCGACGACGATTGGCGCCACCATGCGCGTGAGGAACGGATAGCTGTGCAGCGAGAATCCCTGCACCACCAGGACGTCGGCCGATTCTGCCAGCGTCCGAAGGTCGCGCGGCGAGGCCGGGTCGTACGCGATGGTCGCGAGGCGTGGCTCGTCGATCTCGACGGGCCCGGGCGACGCGATGGACACGCGCGCCGACCGGCTCAGGACCCGGCCCATCTCCAGCACGCGGACGGCCGGTCCGGACATCAACCGGCGCAATGCCTCGTGCGTGACGATGACGACGTGCGGCCGCTCGCCGACGACCGTCTTCAACTGGAGCAGGTCGACGAGCGCGCGCTGAGCCTTCCTGTACGAGGTCCGTCCGTCGAGCGTTTCGAAGGGGCGTCCGAGATGCGGCAGCAGCGAGGCGTCGTCCACGCGTCTGCGCGCCTGGAAGGCACGGCGTGCGTCGTGGATCTCGGGCAGGTGAGTGAGCACGTCGCCTATCGCCGCCATCTCTGGCAGGGACCACGAGACCAGCAGGCGCGTCGGCCTCCTGGTACCCGCACGTGGCGCGGCCACGTACACGTCCGGCGGAATGGCGCCGCCGCCGCCGTCGCCGGTCAGCCAGGTTCGCAGCCGCCGCCGCGTCGGCGAGGCGGTGAGGCGAAGATCCTGGGCGACGCGCAGCCCCGCGAGCCAGAGCAGGGCCGGGAGCATGCGCGGCAGCGAGGCATCGTCGTAGTTGCGCAGCGCGACCCACAGGGCGTTGCGGTCCATCAGCCAGCGCTTGTGCGCTGCCGGCTGCGTCCTGACGGTGGCGCCGTGGCGATGGAATGCCACAGCCTCCGGCACGGTGCGGATGCCGTGGCCGAGCGCGCGCAGCCGCCAGCCGAGATCGAGGTCGTCGTAATAGGCGAACAGGCGCGGGTCGAAGCCGCCAGCCTCCTCGTACGCCGCGCGGGTCACCGCGAAGGCGCCGCCGTTCGGAAAGAACGAGTCGGCGAGCCGCATTCCCTCCGTGTAGCGGTGCTGGTAATGCTCCTGGTAGCCGCGCGCCTCGAAGCTGGCCGTGCCGCGGACGAAGTCGATGCGAGAGCCGTCCCAGCTCATGACGCGGGCGGCAACGCACGCCGTGTCGGTGTGCAGCGCGTCGACCAGGCGGCTGACCAGCGTCGGCTCCACGCGCATGTCGTTGTTCAGGAACAGCAGGACCTCGCCGGTGGCCGCTGCGACGCCGGCGGCGTTCCCGCCGGTGAACCCGCGGTTTTCGGGCAGCGTGACGAGCCGTACCTGAGGGAAGTGCGAGGCCATCCACTCCGCCGTGCCGTCCGTGGACCCGTTGTCGACGCAGATCAGCTCGAGGCGGTCGGCCGGGTAGTCGCTCGCGAGCAGCGAGGTGAAGCAGTCGTGCAGGTGCTGCCGGCCGTTCCACGTGACGACGACGACGGAGACCTTCGGCGGCACGACGAAGTCTGCCGGAGGGACGGAGCCGGCCATGACGGCGGGATCCGCCTGGGCGCGCGGTTCGCGCACGGCGGACTGACGCGCGGCGGGTCGTCGCGCCTCGACCAGTGCGGGCAGTTCGCGTGCGCATGCGAGCAGGGCGAGCAGCGGCAGCACGGCACCGGGCTCGTCGGCGGGCAGCGGATCGCCGCTGACGCGGAGGCCGAGAGCAGTAAGCGTCCTCGCACCCAACGAGTCGCGGCCCCAGGCGCCGCCGAACCGGATGGTCCGTGCATCGATGTCCGAAGCGCGCCACGCCGTCGCCAGCAGCCGCACCAGCAGCCGGCTCAGTCCAGGGCCGAGCTCGTCGTCCGGCAGCGACCGCACCGCCGTGCGAAGCGGGTTGCGCCACGAGAGCCAGGCGCGGACGTCGTCGGCCAG
Organism: Acidobacteriota bacterium; assembly: GCA_044508265.1. GTDB lineage: Bacteria > Acidobacteriota > Vicinamibacteria > Vicinamibacterales > Vicinamibacteraceae > JAEZDP01. The sequence goes on along the minus strand of JBIQIB010000030.1, from coordinate 31,672 downwards.
CGGATAGCTGGCGGCGACGGATTGCGCGGTGGCGGAGGAGACACGGACGGTGGTGAGCCCGAGCGCCGTGAGACGTGCGGAGAGGTCGGTCACGGCCGCGACCGAGAGGTGCTGCGGGTCGAGTCCGCCCGCCGCCTGCCAGGCGTCGCGACGCACCGCCCAGACCGCGGGATCGTCACGGCCGGGCGCGCCAGGCGTGTCGGCCGCGCGGATTATCGCAGTGAAGAAGTCGACGTCTGCCGTTTCGCTGCCGTCGGCGCCAACTTCGCCGCCTGCATTCGGCGCCTCGAGCCAGGCCAGCGCGGCAGGCTCGCCTGCGCGGCCATCGACAGCGCCGAGCACGCTGTCGAAGTCGTCGTCCGTGCACGGCGTCGCGGCGTCCACGACGAGCACGACGTCGGCGTGCACGCGCGTCATCGCTTCGTTGATGCACGCGGCGGCGCCCCGCGGACGCGCCAGCTCGTCGCGCGCGACGATGACGTCGACGCTCGCACGGGTGAGTTGCGCCACCCGATCGCGCAGCGCCGCCGGGCGCGCCGGGTCTGGCCAGACGGCGCCGTGCACGATGAGGGCGGTTCGCGGGCGGCTCACGACAGCGGGTCCCCTGCGGAGGCGTGGGTGTGCGTGCCCGCAGGCTGTCCGGAGGTCTCGACCGTCCACGTGCCGCCCAGTGCCACCTTGCCGAACCGCTCGCGGGTGCCGCCCTCGGTGACCGTGAAAGTGGCGACGCGCTCCCGGTGATCGAACGGGTCGATGAGGTCGTGGTCGTACACCGACACCGACACGACGTACCGGCCGGGCAGCAGCGGCAGCCGGTCGACACGGTATCTGACGACGCCCTCCCCCTGCAGCGACGGGATGGGGATGCCCGCGGTGCGCGTGTTGGGGCCGGTCAGGTGCGTGCCGTCCTCGTGGTAGATGGCCAGGCCGAAGACGGGGCGGTCCACCCGCGCCGCAGCCTGGAAGCGCATCTCGATGACGAGCGGCTCGCCGGTTCGCAGGTCGCGCAGCGGACGCCCGTCGCCGTCGAGCAGGTCCACACGCGGAATCACGACCTTACGCGAACCCCACCGGTACTCGCCCGCCACGCCGCCGGCGTCCGCCTCGATCTGGTGGTACCGGCCGATGACCTCCGTGGGCGGGCCCACGGCCACCAGCCGTCCCTGCTGCAGCAGGCAGGCACGCGTGCAGAGCCGCTCGACGAGCAGCAGGTCGTGCGAGACGATCACCACCGTCACGCCGCGGCTCTGGAACTCCTGGATCTTGCGCAGGCACTTGCGCTGGAAGGCCTCGTCGCCGACGGCCAGCGCTTCGTCCACCAGGACGATCTCGGGGTCGAGGTGCGCGGCGACGGCGAACCCGAGCCGCATGTACATGCCGGACGAGTAGTTGCGGACAGGCGAGTCGATGAAGCGCGCCAGCTCGGCAAACTCGACGATGTCGTCGAAGCGCCGCGCGACGTCAGCGTGGGGCACGCCGTGCAGGGCGGCGTTGAGGAAGACGTTCTCCCGTCCCGTCAGGTCGGGACTGAAGCCGGCGCCGAGCTCCAGCAGCGAAGTGACGCGGCCCCGCACCTCGACGTGCCCGCGATCCGGCTCGAGGATGCCCGCCAGCACCTGCAGCAGCGTGCTCTTGCCGCAGCCGTTGTGCCCGATCAGCCCGAGCGTCTGCCCCGGCTCGATCGTGAACGACACGTCGTCGAGCGCCCAGAACCGCTCCGTGGTGCCGCGCCCACGCCCGACCAGTGCCAGCACGCGTTCCTTGAGGCCCTGTCCACGCTGGTGATAGAGGGTGAACTGCTTCGAGACTCCGTCGAGGACGACGGCGGCGGCTGACACGGAGGCCAGTATAGCGGCCCTCGCCCCGGCTCATGCAGGCCTCAGGACCCGCCCTTCACCCACGCCTCGTCGAACACGGCGTGGTTGATCACCGCCCGCCTGTCCGACGTGTACACCACGTGAATGCGGCCGTCACGCCCCTGGAACCCGATCGGGTACGCGTAGCTGTTGTCGGCGTCGCCAATCACGCGGCGGTGGGGGTACGTGCGATCGCCGTCGGTGGACAGCGCCGCCACGAGCGGGGTGCGCTTCCACATGTGGTCGTTGTACACGAGCAGCAGGCTCCCGCTCTGGAGCTTCATGAACTCCAGCGCCGAGTTCGGGTTGCGGAAGGACGAGTCGGCGCCCTCGGTCCACGTGCGGCCCCCGTCGCGCGACTCCGCGCGTACCGTCCAGCCGTCCTCGGTCGGCGCGTAGTTGCCGCCGCGCCGGCAGTAGGCCACGAGATGGCCGGGAGCGACCTCGACGACCGCCGGCTGGATGTTGCCTTTCGGCGAGTGGATGACGCCGCGCGCCGTCCATTCGTGCGTCGCGGGATCGAAGTGCAGGAAGCGTGACGTGCTGTCGGGCCCGACCTGCTCGGTGTCGTCGCCGGCCTCGAGATACACGGGCAGCAGGTAGCCGCCGTCGGCGAGCACGATCGGCCTGTTGCGCACCATCATGCCCGCCTCGAGCGCGATGGGAAACGGGTCGGACCACGTCCGGGCGCGATCGTGCGACACCTTCGCCTGGATGCGCGAGGTAGACCACGTCGCGCCGTAGCGCACGACATAGAACAGCCAGACCACGTCGTCTGGCGCCTGCCAGATGACGGCGTTCCCCACCGAGCGGAACGGGTCGCGTGCGATCACCTCGGGCGCCGACCAGGCGTCGGAACCTGCCGCGCGGCGGGCGCCGTACACGGCGGTGTCTCGCGCGTACTCGCCCTCGCCGCCGTAGTAGACGAGATAGAGATCGCCGTTGTCGAGCTCCTCGATGGCCGCGGGATGCTTGTAGGGTCCCGTCTTCACTTCCGGTCCGAAGACCCGCTCGATCTGCAGCTGTGCCCCGGCAGGCACGGCCAGTGCGAGCGTCAGGATCAGCGCGGCGCCGGCCCGTCGTCCTGTATCGTTGATGCCACGTCCGCTCATCGAACCTCTCCTTTGCGAGATACGGCGTGCGCGTCCGTATCTCATGTGTGCACTACAATAGCGGGACTAACTGCACGAGACCGCGACTAACTGCCTGACCGATGATGCGTCGTCCACCTGCTGCGCGTGCCGCCCGCTCGTCCGTAGTCGAACGGGACGACAAGTACTACTCCAAGGTCATCGGCAAGGCGCTCGACATCCTCGCGGTGCTGCGCGAGACCGCGCGGCCGCTCAGCCTGGCGGAGCTCACGAGCCGGCTCGGGCTCGCCAAGAGCTCGGTCTTCCGGCTGCTGCACACGCTCGAGGTCTCCGGCTATCTCGAACGCACGCGCGACGGCGAGTATCGCCTCACGCCCGACCTGCGCGTCTGGGGCGACGGGCAGCGCGTCACGGCGCTCGTGGACGCGGCCCTGCCGCACATGCGCGCGCTCGGACGCGAGTTCGGCGAAACGGTGACGCTCGCCATGCACTTCGACAACCGCATCGAAGTCGTGGCGACGATTGACAGCCCCCACTTGATCCGGATGGCCAACACCGTCGGGCGCATCCTGCCGCCGCACGCCAGCTCGCTCGGCAAGGCCATCACCGCCTGGCAGCCTGACGCCATCGTCGAGCGGCTGCGCCGCAGCTACGGCAACCATCGGTTCACCGCCCACACCATCACCGACGAGGTCGCGCTGAAGCACGCGTACGAGCTCGTGCGCGAACAGGGATACTCGACCGACAGCGAAGAGAGCGTGCTCGAGGGTTGCTGTTTCGGCGCGCCCATCCGCGCCGCCGACGACCGCGTCGTCGCGGCGATCAGCCTGTCGCTGCCGAAGATGCGCTTGAAGGACAAGGCGATGGCCCGGCGCATCATCGCGGCGGTCAAGCAGGCGGCCGACGACACGACCCGCGACTTCGCCGCGCTCAGTGCCTGACCGACTGCCGCGAGCGCAGCCGCTCGAGGCTGAACCCCGGCGCCGTCACGAAGTCGAGCAGCGCCCGTTCCTCCGCCCGCACCTCGGCGCACGCCGCCGGCACCTGCGACGCGATCGCCGCCGGCACCGTCAGCAGGCCGTTCGCGTCGCCATGCAGCAGGTCCCCTGGCGCGATGGCCAGGCCGTGCAGCGTCACGGGGACGTTGACGTCGAGGATCACGGGATGCCCGTGCGACACCACGAGGCCGGGGCAGAAGTAGTGGAAGTCGCCGAGCGCTTCCACCTCCTTCACGTCGCGCAGACCGCCGTCGGTGACACATCCGATGGCGCCGAGCTGCCGCGCGATCGTCGCCATCACCTCGCCCATGTGGCAGCCGCGATGCGGCGCCGGACCGACGTCCTTGATGACGACCACCACCGGCCCGGGCGAGGCAGCAATGGCCTCCCACAATCCCAGTAGGCCGCGCCCGTCGGGGCGTCCTTCCGTCGTGCTGTCGGCCGTGCACGTGACGGCGTAGCCCGCCATCGACCCGCGCGCGGGGAACTGGCAACGCAGATTGCGGTCGGCATACCCCTCGGTGCGCGGACGCACCCCGAAGCGCTCGATCGCGTTGGCCACCGTCGGACTGTCGATGGCGGCCAGGGCCGACACCACTGCCTGCTCGTCACTTGATGTGGAACGCATGGTATAAAAATGGAACTGCGTTCCAATATACCCCGAACTCGGATCCAGAGGGACTATGCGGACGGACCGGCAACACCTCGTGCGCGCGCTCGGCGCGCTGGCCATTTTCCTCGGCGTGTCGCTCGCCGTGGGCGGCGCGTCGCCCGCGGCGGCGGCCGACGGCACGCTCGACCTGACGCAGGCGGTAGTCGAACTCGGTCGTGGCGCCTCGCCCCGCGAGCGGGCGGCGGCCGACCTGCTCGTGGATGAAGTCGCCCGGCGCACGCGCGAGCGCTGGACCATCGTGGAGCGCGCCGAGTCGGGCCGGCCGGTCATCCGGCTGCGTACGCTCGGCCGCGCGGACGCCGCGACACAGGCAGCATGGCGGGGCCGTCGGGCCCCGGGCGCCGAGGGCTTTCACCTGATCAGCACGGCCGGCGGCGTCGTCATCGGCGGTGCCGACGAGCGTGGTGTGCTCTATGGCGTCGGCCGCCTGCTGCGGACGCTCGACATGCGGCGGAACCGGGTGACCCTGCCCGCGCCGCTGGCGCTCACCGAAACGCCGGCCGTCGCGCTGCGCGGGCACCAGCTCGGCTACCGCCCCAAGACCAACTCGTACGACGCCTGGGACGTGCCGCAGTGGAAGCAGTACATGCGCGATCTCGCCGTGTTCGGCACCAACGCCATCGAGCTCATCCCGCCGGTCTCCGACGACGCGGCCGACAGCCCGCACTTCCCGCGCCCGCAAATCGAGATGATGGAGGAGATGTCGCGGCTCGCCGACGAACTCGGCCTCGACGTCTGGGTGTGGTTCCCCGCGCTCGAGAAGGACTACACGACACCGGAGGCGGTGAAGAAGGCGGTGGCCGACTGGGAGGCCGTCTTCGAGCGGCTGCCGCGCGTGAACGCCGTCTTCGTCCCGGGCGGTGATCCCGGCCACACCGAGCCGTCGGTGATGTTCAACCTGCTCGAGCACCAGACGGCCGCGCTGCGGCGGCACCATCCGGACGCCACCATGTGGATGTCGCCGCAGGGATTCACGGCCGACTGGATGGAGACGTTCTACGGCCTGATCGGGAAGTCGCCCGCATGGCTGACGGGCATCGTCATCGGTCCGCAGAACCGCGACTCCATCGCCACCGTGCGCTCGCGGATTCCGGCGCGGTACCGCATCCGCCGCTATCCCGACATCACGCATACGATTCGCGCGGAGTTCCCCGTGCCGGAATGGGACCTGGCGCACGCACGCACCTCCGAGCGGGAGCCGATCAACCCGAGGCCGCGGGATCAGGCCGCCATCTTCCGCAAGTGGGTTGGCGTCGCGCCAGACTTCCTCACCTACTCCGAAGGCAACAACGACGACGTCAACAAGATCGTGTGGAGCAGTCTCGGCTGGAACCCCGACGCCGATGTGGAAGCGATGATTGACGAGTACGCGCGGTATTTCGTGGGGCCTGAGCTCGGGCCTCGCGTGGCGCAGGCACTGCTCGGGCTCGAGGAGAACTGGCGCGGGCCGATGGACGGCAACCAGTCCATCGCCCGGACGCTCACGCTTGCGCAGGCCATCGAGCGCGACGCGACGCCGCACGACCTGCTCAACTGGCGCCTGCAGCAGGTGCTCTATCGCGCCTACTACGACGGCTACCAGCAGCAGCGGCTCCGCCACGAGCAGGCGGCCGAGGCCCGGGCGATGGCGGTCCTCGCCACGGCGCGGACGGTGGGGTCGCGCGCGGCGATGACGCAGGCCGCGTCCATCCTTGCGGCCTCGGCGGCACCCACCGCGATCGACCTCCGCACACGGGTCTTCCAGCTCGCCGAAGCGCTCTACCAGAGCATCCGGATGCAGCTGAGCACCACGTTCTACCGCGCCATCGGGATGGGCCGCGGCGCGACGCTCGACTTCGTGGACCAGCCACTGAACGACCGCGTGTGGCTGACCGACAGGTTCGCCGAGATCGCGGCACTGCCCACCGAGCGCGAACGGCTCGAGGCCATCGCCGCGCTGGTGAACTGGACCGATCCTGGTCCGGGTGGCTTCTACGACGACCTCGGACGTCAGGGCCACCAGCCGCGCCTGGTCGGGCCGCCGCCGTTCCGCGACGATCCCGGCCCCTATCACTCCGGCATCACCGGCTTCGGCTGGAACGCGTCGTGGCGGCTGTCGTGGATGACGCATGCCGAGGCGTTCTACGATGGGACGCTCCAGATGCGTTACGAGGATCTCGACCCCGACGCGCAGTACCGTGTGCGCGTGGTGTACGCCGGCGACATGTACAGCCAGACGCCACGCGTCCGGCTCACGGCAGACGACGGGCACGAGGTGCACGGACTGATACAGAAGCCGCAGCCCGTCGCGCCCGTCGAGTTCGAGATCCCGCGTGCAGCGACGTCCGATGGGACGTTGACGCTGTCGTGGCAGGCCGAGCCGGGCCTCGGCGGCGCCGGCCGCGGCTGTCAGGTCGCCGAGGTCTGGCTCATCAGGGAGCCTCGATGACACCTGGCGCCGCCAGCCCCGCCTGGCGCAGCCCGCTTCGCGTGCGGCTCGACGCCGGCGAGGCGGTGATCGGCGTCACGATCACCTCGACCAGCCTCGATCTCGCCGCGCTGGCCGCCGCGGCGGGCTTCGACTTCCTGTGGGTCGAGATGGAGCACAGCCCCCTCACCCTCGAGTCATTGCGCCACATCGTCCTCACGACCCGCGCGCAGCCCGCGGTGCCGGTCGCGCGCGTCCCGGCTGGCGAGACGTGGCTCATCAAGCGGGCACTCGACGCCGGCGTGCACGGCATCATCGCGCCGTTCACGACCACGCCTGCGCTCGCACGCCAGGTGGCGGACGCCTGCCGCTATCCGCCCGCCGGACGGCGCGGATCGGGCGCGGCGCTGGCGACGAGCACCTGGCCTGACCGCACCTCGTACTACGATTCCGCGGACGCCAACGTCCTCGTCGTGGTCGTGATCGAGGAAGCGGCGGCCGTGGACGACGTCGAGGCCATTGCCGCCATCGACGGCGTGGACGTGCTCTTCGTGGGCACCAGCGACCTGGCGTTCTCGCTCGGCCATCGCGGACGGATGGACCATCCCGATGTGCTGGCCGCCCTGGACCGTGTGCGAGACGCCGCGGCACGCCGCGGGAAAGTGGCCGGCCTGCCCGTGGCCACGCCGGAGGCCGTGACGCGATACGCAAGCGAAGGGTTTCGCTTTTTCCAGGCGCCGTCCGACCTGACGTTCTTCGCGGAGGGCGCGCGGCGCTGGCTGTCGCCGCTCGGCCGTGCGGCGGAGGAGCAACGCAGTGCGTACTGATTCGCCGACGATCACGCGCCGGGGGCTGCTCCAGTCCACCCTTGGCGCGTTCACGCTGTCTCTGGCGGGCTGCCGGCGCGCGGAGCCGGCGTTCCCGGGACGCGAGATTCGCGTCATCGTCCATGCCGCCGCGGGCGGCATGTCCGACACCGTCGCGCGCTACACGGCGCATGGCCTCAACGAGGCGTTCAACGTGCCCGTCATCTGCGAGAACCGCGTCGGCGCGATGGGTGCCGTGGCGTTCTCCGTCGTCAGGGACGCCGAGCCCGACGGCTACACGGTGGGCTACACGCCCGTCGAGATGGCGGTCATTCCGAACCTGCGCTACACCGACATCCGCTGGCAGGACTTCGACATGCTCGCCCGGCACCATCGGGCGGCGGCCGTCGTGGGCGTCCCGGCCTCGTCGCCGTGGCACTCGCTGCAGGACCTCGTGGCGGCCATGCGGACCGGCACGCGGCGGCTGGCGCTCGGCACGGCCGGGCCGGCCAGCGTCTGGCACCTCGGCGGGCTGTCGCTGGCGCGGCACGTCGGCGGATCGTTCATCTATGTGCCCTTCCCGGGCTCAGCGCCGGCCGTCACGGCGCTGCTTGGCGGCCACACCGACGTCATCGTGGCGGGCGTGCCGGAGTTGCAGGGTGTCGTGCGCGGCGGGGCGGTCCGGTTGATCGGGCTGATGAGCGAGGCGCGTTCGTCGGCGTTCCCCGACGTACCCACTGCGCGCGAGCAGGGCATCGACCTCGTCTTCGAGGCGTGGGGCGGATTCATGGTGCCCAAGGGCGTGCCGCCGGAGCGCCGCACGATGCTCAGCGAGGCGATCCTCGAGGCGTTCGACGCCGAACCCTTCCGCGAGTACTGCCGGACGTCGGGCCTCGACGTCAACGCGCTGGGACCCGACGAGTTCACCGCGTTCGTCGAGGCCGAAGCGAAGCGTTTCGCACGCATCGTCGAGGAGGAAGGACTGGTGACGTCGTGACCGGCGCCCGTGTGACGGCTGGCGCACTGATGGTGCTGGCCGTGGCGGCAGTGCTTGGCACGCTCGGGTACCCGGGCGGCGCCCAGGGCGTGCCGGGTCCGGCACTCGTCCCCCGGCTCGTCGCGGTGGCGCTGCTCGTCACCGCCGGCTGGCTGGTGGCACGCCCGGACGCGCCTGCCCTGCATCCGCTGACGGCGCGGCGCGCACGCGCCATTGCCGTTACCTGCGTGAGCCTGCTCGCCTACGTCGCGCTCTGGGACGCCGTGCCGTTCGTCGTGCGGACGGCCGTGGCGCTGCTGCTGTTCCTGCGGCTCCTCGACATCGCCTGGCGGCCGGCGGCGATTGCCGCGGCGGCCCTGTCCGTCTCGGTGTTCATCGTGTTCGAGCGCTTTCTCGCCATCCGCCTCTGATCGCCAGCCGAACACTCAACGCGTCCACGCAATGCCCGATCCCTCACTGCTCCTGCACGCGCTCCTCTCGGCCGACACGTGGCTGTACGTGATCATCGGCGTCGCCCTCGGCGTCCTCTTCGGCTCGTTGCCAGGCTTCACGGCGACGATGGGCCTGGCGGTGCTGACGCCGTTCACGTTCCGCGTGGGGGCTGATCAGGCGCTGGCGATGCTGCTCGGGCTGCTCGTCTCGGCGGTGTTCAGCGGCGGCATTCCTGCCATCCTGCTCAATACACCAGGCACGCCTGCGTCGATCGCGCTCGCCTGGGACGGGTATCCGATGGCACGCGCCGGCCGAGCCGGATTCGCGCTCGGGCTCAACGCCATCGCGGCGTTCTTCGGCATCGTCGTCAGCCTCGTCGTGCTGTGGGCGGCGGCCCTGCCGCTCACGCAGATCGCGCTGCAGTTCGGCCCGGCCGAGTACTTCGCGGTGGCGGCTTTCGGTATCAGCACGATGGTCGGGGCCTCGCAGGGCGCGGTCGTCCGCGGCCTGGCGATGGGCTTCCTCGGCCTGTTGCTCGCCTCGATCGGCCTCGACGCCATCAGCGGCTACCCGCGGTACACGTTCGGGCAGCCGGAGCTGCTCGACGGCGTGTCGTTCATCGCGGTGATGGTCGGCCTGTTCGGCATCGCCGAAGTGCTCATGCAGATGGCCGGACCGCCACGCCCCCGTGAAGGCGCCGCTGCCGCGCTCACGGGCATCCTGCCGACATGGGCGGACGTGCGACGGCTGGTCAAACCCGCGCTGTCGGGAACGGGCATCGGCGTCTGGATCGGGCTGCTCCCCGCGGCCGGTGCCGACGTCGGGGCCATCATCGCCTGGGACCAGTCGCGCCGCATGTCGCGTACGCCGGAGGAGTTCGGCAAGGGGTCGGCCGAGGGCGTCGTCGCGGCGAGCACGGGCGCCAACGCCGGCGTCGGCGGGTCGCTCGTGACGACGCTGGCGCTCGGCATCCCGGGCGACTCGGCGGCGGCGGTGCTCATCGGCGCCCTGCTGATGCACGGCCTGCAGCCGGGGCCGCTGCTGTTCCGCAACAGGCCCGACCTGGTGGCCACGATCGTCGCCCTCGTGTTCATGGCGGCGCTCCTCACGGTGCTCTGGGGCCTGCTCGGCGCGCGCTACCTCTCGCACCTGCTGCGGCTGCGCGACGAGTACCTGTGGGCGTCGGTGCTGGCCATCAGCCTCGTCGGCACGTACGCGCTCAACCAGTCGGTGGGTGACGTGTGGACCGCCGCGATTGCCGGCCTGGCCGGTTTCGCGCTGCGCCGCTACGGGTTTCCGATGGGGCCGCTGGTGCTGGCGCTCATCCTGGGACCGATGGCCGAGTCCAACCTCCGGCGCGCGCTGGCGCTGTCGGAAGGCAGCCTCGACATCTTCGTCACCAGGCCCATCTCGCTGCTGTTTCTCGGGCTCGCGCTGCTGACGCTCGGCTGGCCGCTCGTCAAGCAGCTTCGACATCGGTAGGGACGGCTCTCCGAGCCGTCCTCCTACTGCTCACCGGTCACCGGTCACCGCTCACCGCTTACGGTCCACCGCCCATGGCACAGGCGCGCGCTGACTGCTGACTGCGCGCCGATCACGGCGTGGCGCAAGTGGACTATCGCTGACAGGTCAAAGAGAGAGGACGGCTCGGAGAGAGGACGGCTCGAGCAAAGGACGGCTCGGAGAGCCGTCCCTACCGAGGCGAGAGGACGGCTCGGGGAGCCGTCCCTACCGGAGGCGCCAGGTGGTGGCGGCGATGTAGCGCTCCGGGCCGCGCGCGTCGTTGTAGTAGTAGAGCGTCACGAGCGCGCCGTCCGGGCGGACGACGGTCCGCGGATAGCCGAGATCCCAGTCACTGGCATCGGCACGCAGCGTGAGCGGTGCCTGCCACGTCCGCCCGTCGTCCTCGCTGACGACCACACGGATACCGAACGGCTCCGCACGATAGCCGTAGACAGCAACGAGACGTCCGTCCGCGAGGCGCGACAGGCTCGCCGGGTTCCCGCGGCCCGTGTCCGCGGCCACGATGCCGGTCTCCGTCCACGACTCGCCGCCATCGCGCGACCGGTAACCTTCGAGCCAGTGCCGGCCGTCGTCGTGACGGCGGATGACCGTGTAGAGATGACCCGCGCCGAGCGGCACCGTCGCGGGCATGATGCGATAGCCTGCCGGCTCCGGGCCGATCCACCCGAGACGTTCCCACGACAGCCCGCCGTCGCGCGTGCGCAGCGTCACGGGCCGCCCTTCGCGCCCGTCACGCTTCATGGCCGTGATGAAGACCAGCAGTTCCCGCGGCCCGACGACGACAAAGTCGGTGCGCGGGTCGTAGGTGGGGCAGTCGATCGCCGGCACGTGCCACGGCCCCGACCACGTCCGCGCCCGGTCGTTCGACACGAACAGCCACGCGCCGGGCCTGTCGTGCGCCTTGCGGAACGTCAGCGCCAGGCCGGGAGCCGTGAAGTCGAGCGGCGTCTCGAGCGGGCGGGACGCCGGGATGACCGGCGTGAGCCCCTCAGCCTTCACGCGCTCCGGGCGCGGCACGGGCCTCAGCGCTGCCGGCGTCTCCGACGTCCACGTCCGTCCGCCGTCGCGGCTGCGCAGCAGCGCGTGATCCTCGGGCTTGCTCCTGTCGATCGGATGGCGGTTCGGATCGCCGTCACGCATCGCGCCCTGCGTGCACCCGCACACGATCTCGTCGTCCCAGGCCCAGATGCCGTGATTGGCCGGCCATCCCCCGTATCGGCCCGCGCTGCGCCAGGCGTCCACATGGCGTTCGACGACCACGCCGCCGGGCGCGGGGGAGGCCTGCACGACGCGCCCGGCGGCGATGGCTGTTGCGGCCGTCGCAAGCAATGTGCGTCTGGTGAGTCGACGGGTCATCGACGCACGTCCTCTTCGCGGAGCGCGACGTGACGCACCGTCTTCAGGTTGTCGCTGAACGTCACGTGCAGGCTGCCGTCGCGCGCCTGGATGATCGACGGATAGTCGAACCGCTGCCCGGGCGCGTCGGCGAGCTGTCGCGTCCAGGGCCAGGTCCGCCCGCCGTCGTCGGAGATCGAGATGGCCAGGCGGTCGCGCTCGCGGCCGGTGTGGTTGTTGTAGACCATGGCCAGGCGACCGCTGGCGAGGCGGATGGCCTCCACGCCGCCCGACCGGTTCGGCAGGCCGCTCGGCACGGCGTCGGACCAGGTCAGCCCGCCATCGTGCGAGTCGCTGCGCGCGATGATGCCGAGCCCGCGCGCGTCGCGGAAGAACGCCGCCAGCCGGCCGCCACCGAGGTTCACGACCGACGGCTGGATCAGCCCCAGCGTCGGCACGGGAGCCGACGTCGTCCACGTGGCGCCGCCATCGCGCGTGATCATCATCGCGGCGAGGTTGAAGTTCTCGTTGGAGAACGGCACGAGCAGCGCGCCGTCGTCGAGCAGCACCGGATGGGTGCGCGGCATCCACCCGAGACGCCGTGCGTACGGATCGGCCAACCGCTCGAGCAGGCGCGTCGAACGGGCGGCGGTCTCCACGGTGCGTCCCTCGGCGAACCGCAGGCGCTCGGCGCCCTGCGCCACGGCGGCCATGAGTCCCGGCGGACGCGGCAGCAGCACGTGTGCGTCGTCCCAGCGCGGCGCGCCGTCGCGGTCGTAGTCGGACGACACGCGGGCCTGGGGAAGGGCGGTGCCCCACGCGCCGTCTGGCACGCCGACGAGCGTCGCGAACACGAGCCACAGCCGCCCGCCGGCGTCCACGGCAAGGGCCGGGTTGTTGTCGGGGAAGCCGGCGGTGTCGGCGAGCACGACGGGCTCGCTCCACGCCGCCGCGCCGGCGGCTCGCCGCGCGCCTGCGACGCGCACGTCCTCGCGCTTGTCGAGATCCTGGCCTTCGAACGGACCCGTGTTGGTGGGATCGCCGTTCTCGTACCAGGCCACGTACAGGCCGCCCGACGGCGTCTCGACGATCGAGGAGGCGTGGACATGTCCACGATCGGACGAGAAGACGACGTCCGACGTCAGACCGGCCGCGGCATCGTGAACCCCGGTCTGGCCACGGCCCGCGACCATCGTGCCGGCTGCCACCACCAGGGCGCCCGCCAGCAGCAGCGCACGCCGCACCCTCATGCGACGACCACCGACCGCCCGAGTGCCTCCCCGACGCGCTCGTACCACGACGGCAGCCACCCGAGCAGCGACTCCACCTGCTCGGTGCGGCGGCTGCTCAAGGGGAGGGGCAGGGGGCCGGTCCGGATGCCGCGGGCGGCAAGGCCCACGCGGATGCCCCAGGGGGTCGGCAGCGCGCTCACACGCGTGATGACGGACTGCAGCAGGCCGAACAGCTCCGCGGTGCGTGCGGTGCGTCCCGCGCGGGCGGCGTCGACGAGCGCCACCAGGAGTTCGGGGCAGAAGCCGGCAAGGCCGGAGATGCTCCCGTCCCAGCCGGCCGCCATCGCGTCGGCGATGACCGCGTCGTCGCCGGCGATGAGCCGCCAGGGCCGCCCGCCTCGGCGCTCCGCGAGGGTCGCCAGGCGCTCGCGATCGCCGCTGCTGTCCTTGATGCCGACGATGTTCGGGACGCGCTCGAGCAGGCCGAGGATCGTGTCGGTGTGGAGGGGCGTCGTGAACGACGGCAGGTCGTAGAGCAGGACCGGGCCGGGCAGCTGTGACGCCACCTGCTCGCAGAATGCCGTCAGGTCATCCTGCGCGTACGGGAAGCACACGGGCATCGAGAGCAGCACGGCTTTGGCGCCCGAATCGAAGGCGGCCCGGCCGAGCGGGATCACGTCGCGGGGCGACGCCGCGCCGATGCCGACGACGAGCGCGGATGACTCGGGCAGCCGGCGTGCGACGCGCTCGAGGATCGCCAGTCGCTCGTCGCGACTCGTGTGCGGGTACTCCGCCGTCGCGCCGCCGAGACAGACGCCCGCGACATCGGCCGCGAGCAGCATGTCCACGATGCGGTCGACGGTGGGGAGGTCGACCGCGCCGGACGCGTCCAGGGGGGTGGCGAGGGCTGCAATGAGCCCCGAGAGCGACGGCGGCTCGAAAGCCGCCGTCGTGGGAGATGTGGTCACGCCCGACTCCTCAGAACCAGGTGCGCACCGCGAACTGCAGGATGCGCGGGTCACCGGCCGATGTGATGCGTCCGAACGCCCCGGAGGTCAACGTGCTGTTCGGCAGCCCGAAGTTGGCGCGGTTGAGCGCATTGAACGCCTCGGCGCGGAACTGCACCCGGTACCGGTCGCTGAACACGAACGTCTTGAACAGGCCGACGTCCAGCACAGCATATCCCGGGCCCCGGTACACGTTGCGGCCCGACGTGCCGAAGGTGCCGAGGGCGTTCGGCGCGAACGCGTCGGTGTTGAACCAGCGGTTGATCCGCTCCTCGGTCGGACGGTCGTCGGACAGCTCCGGATCGCCCACGAGGTCGGCGCGCTGGCTCGTGTTGCCGACGCGCGCGTTGTCGACGCCGCTGCCGACCGAGAACCCGAGGCCGCTCTGCAGCGTCAGGATACCGGTCACCGACCAGTTACTCAACGCGGCGTTCAGCGCGCGGTTGTCGAAGCTGCCGGGGATCTCGTAGAGCAGCGACGTCACGAACACGTGGCGCCTGTCGAAGTTCGAGTAGCCCCAGTCGTAGTACGGGTCGAACGGGTTCGACTGCGTCGTCCCGTTCTGCTTGTTCTCGGACGTATCGTCCTTCGACGTCGCGAGGGTGTAGTTGGTGAGCATCGAGAAGCCGTTGCTCAGGCGCTTGTCGAGCGTCAGCTGCAGCGCGTGATAGCGGGAGCGGCCGATCGACTCGATGCTGGTGATGTTGCCGAAGAGCGGGTAGAGCGCCCGCCGCTCGTTCGTCGTCGCCGTCGTCGCGCCCGGCGCGTAGATCGCCGGGTTCAGCTCGACGCCGAGCGCGAGGTCGTCGCCGCGCGATCCGGCGTACGCCGCGCGGACCATCCAGCTCGGGAAGAGCTCGTGCTCCACGGTGACGTGCCACGACTGCAGCCGGCCCGACCGCATGTCGGACGCGTAGCTGAACGCGTTGTGCGGCAGCGTGAACTCCACGTCACGCGGCGTGTTGAACGGGTCCACGGGGAACGGGTTCACGTTGCCGGCCCACGGGTCGTCGATGCTGTTGACGTCGTTGCCGGTGAAGCGCACCACCGTGCCGAAGGGCCCCTGCGTCGCCTGGCTGTTGGTGGTGATCGTGTTGGGCTTGTCGTAGAACATGCCGTACCCGGCGCGGAGGCTGGTGCGGCCCGTGCCGAACACGTCGTACGCGAACCCGACGCGCGGCCCGAAGTTCCACCACGTCGCGTCGTAGGTGCCGTCGCTCACGCCGGGGTCGCCGGGGTAGACCGCGCCCTCGGGCGCGTTCGGGTAGACCTGCGACTGCACGCCGGGCCGGTACGCGCCGATGCGGTCGTTCGCGTCGGTGTAGGGGATGAACGGATCCCAGCGGACGCCGAGGTTCAGCGTGAGCTTCGGCGAGACCCGCCACGTGTCCTGCACGAAGGCGGAGAGGTAGTGCAGGCGCGTGTTCTTGTACTCGCCCACGCCCTGCTCGAACTGCTGGAAGCGGCCGAGCAGGAAGTCGGCCATGGCGTTGCCCGTGTAGCCGGCCGCGTTGTTGAACGTGTACCGGCCGTTGCCGCGGAAGTTGTTGACGATGTCGCCGCGACCGTAGGTGTAGTCGATGCCGGTCGCCAGCTCGTGCCGGCCCCGGCTCCAGCGCACCGTGTCGACGATCTGGAACTCGTCGCGGTTGAACTGGTTGGTGTCGCCGGTGTTCAGCGTGAACCAGCCGCCGATGTTGAAGTACCACTGCGGGGTGGCGTCGTTGTACACGCCGCGGATGCCGAGCGCGTCATAGGCCGCCGGCAGCGTCTGGTAGTTGTCGTTGCTGGTGCGGTTGAACGTCACGACCAGGTTGTTCAGCAGGTTCGAGCTGATCGTGTAGTTGTCGTTGATCGACACCACCGTGTTCTGCCACGTGCGGCCGAAGTTGGTGGACAGGTAGTTGTTCGCATCCAGGTGCGACGGCTGCGAGGCGCGCGACACCCAGAAGCGGCCGAACACCTGGTGGCTGTCGCTGAAGCGGTGGTCGACGCGCGTCAGGTACTGGTGGTCGTCGAGCTGCTGGGGCACCGAGTAGCGCAGCTGGTTGACCGGGTCGCCGGCGCCCGGCGAGGGCAGGGGAATCTTGTCGAGGATCGCCAGCGACGCCGGGTTCAGGCGCGACGCCGGGATCACGTTGCCCGGGAAGGGCTGGCCGGTCAGCGGATCGCGCAGGGCCGTCGCCAGCGACGAGAAGTCGCCGGCGCGCTGCGCGGCCGTCGGCACGAGCGCTGTCGCGTCGCGCGGCACCCGGCGCTCGAGCGTGCCCTGGTACGACCCGAAGAAGAACGTCCGGTTGCGCAGGATCGGGCCGCCGAACGTGCCGCCGAACTGCTTGCGGTTCAGGCCGTCGTCGACGCCGGGCGTGAAGAAGTTCGTCGCGTTCAGGCTCGAGTCGCGCAGGTAGCCGAAGGCCACGCCCCGGAAGACGTTCGTGCCCGCGCGCGTGACGGCGTTGACCACCGCGCCCATCTGCCGCCCGTATTCCGCGCTGAAGCTGTTGGTCTGTACCGAGAACTCCTGCAGCGCATCCGGGTTGGGCATCGGGTTCGGCGCGTTGCTGTAGTGGTCGTTGTTCGACCCCCCGTCGAGCACGTAGTTGGTCGTGTTGGCGCGCGCGCCGCCCGACGAGACCGGCTCCACGCCGGGGTACGTGGACCCCGAGGTGAGGCTCGTGCGCGTGTCGCGCTGCACGCCGGCGACCAGCTGCATCAGCTGCGTCGGGTTGCGGCCGTTGAGCGGCAGTTCCTCGATCCGCTTCTGGTCCACGACGGTCTTCAGCGTGGAAGAGGTCGTGTCGACGGTGGAGGTCAGGCCGCTGACGGTGACCGTTTCGGTGAGATCGCCGACGCGCAGCGTGGCGTCGAGCCGGGCGTCCTCGTTGACGCGCACCGTGACGTTCTCCACGCGCACCGTCTGGAAGCCGGAGAGCTCGACCTCGACGACGTACGACCCCGGCGCGAGCCCCCGCAGGACGTACTGGCCGTTCTCGCTGGAGACGGTGCTGGCGATGCTGCCGGTGGCGTCGGCCGTCGCGCGGACGGTCGCGCCGGGCACGACGCCGCCGTCGGAGTCACGCACGACGCCTGTCACGCCGCCGGTCGTGGTTTGTGCCGGAGCGCCGGGGGCCGTCACCCACAGCGCCAGGAGCACGGCAAACACCGTGCGCAGTTGTTGCCTCGTGCTCATGATGCCGTCCTTCGCGCACCGGGAAAAACTGCCGTGGGCCGGCCGTGAGGGGCGGCCGGACCACGGGGCGGGCACTGGCCCGCCGGGGAGGGAACCTGGTGCGTCGCCCCAAATAGATAGCGAGTCCGGATACTTGTCAACTAAAATGAGACGCTATTGACGTTTTTGAAACGAACTCTGCATTTGCCAATCCGCGACGCCCTGCGGTAGCGTGGCGCCGCATCCGCGCCACTCCCGGCCCGCCCGTCGCGGCCGCAGGGGTGGCGCCACGACGAGGTCTCTGCCCGTGTCGCTGACGCACCTGCAACCGACCCCCCTCCGCGTAGGCCTGCTCGACTTCGGGGACGGCCGCGACTTCCTCAGCCAGCCGCTCGCCCCGGTGCAGCGCCAGTTCCGCGACGACCTGGCCGCCCGGCTACGCGCCGACGGCATCGACGTCGTGCTCGGCGACGACGTGATCTGGCGCAACGACATCGCGGTGCGCAACGGCCGCGCGATGGCCGCCGCCAACGTGGACGTCGTCCTGTTCAACTTCTCCGTCTGGGCGTGGCCGCAGTACGCGCGTGTGGCCGCACAGTTCTGCCCGCAGCCGATCGTCATGTTCTCGGGCGTCAACCCGCAGTACCCCGGCCTCGTCGGGATGCTCGCCAACGCCGGGTCGCTCGCCCAGGCCGGGTTCCGCTACTACAAGACCTTCGGCGACCTCGCCGACGACACGACCTACGCCACCCTCAGGAGCCGGCTGCGCGCGGTGGCCGCTGCCCGCCGCCTCCGAGGGCTCACCTACTGCCTGATTGGGGGCCGGTCGCTCGGCATCGACACGACGGTGATCGACCCGGCGCAGTGGATGGCGCAGTTCGGCATCGACGTCGATCACGTCGATCAGCTCGAGCTGGTACGGCGCGCCGAGCGCGAGATCGCCGAGGGGACGCGCGTCGCCCCGGCCATCGCGTATCTCGAGGCCCACGTCCGAAAAATCCACTGGACCGCCGCCGACGCGACGTTCCGGCTGACGCGCGAGCTGCTCGAGCGCCAGGTGGCGATGTACTACGCGGCCATCGACCTCATCGAGGAGTTCGGCTACGACTTCTGCGGCATCAAGGGCCAGCGCGAGCTCACCGAGCACTTCGCCACGGCCGACGTCGCCGAGGCATTCCTCAACGACCCGTACCACCCGGACGGCACGCCCAAGCCGCCCATCGTCTGCTCGACGGAAGCCGACTCGGACGCCGCGCTGACGATGCAGATCTTCAAGCACCTGTCGGGCACGCCGGTGCTGTTTGCCGACGTCCGGCACTATCACGCCGATCTCGGGCTCTGGGACCTCTGCAACAGCGGCGAGCACGCGACGTACTTTGCCGGCCGCAGCACGGACCCGGCCGTGAACCTCGCCAGGACGGAGTTCAAGCCGCAGGGCTTCTACTTCCCGGCCGGCGGCGCCTCCGTGTACCACGTGGCCGCGGCGGGACGCGTCACGCTGGCGCGCCTCACGCGCCATGCCGGACGCTACCGCATGACCGTCGTGCCGGCCGAACTGGCCGACCTCGGCGAGCGGGCCGACGAGGTGGCGGCCATCAGCCAGGACAACTGGCCGCACGCCTTCGCCCGATTCGACTGCACGCCGGAAGCCTTCATCAACGGCTTCGACTGCAACCACATCCACGGCGTCTACGGCGACTGGGTGGCCGAGCTGCGTACGGTGTGCGACGTGCTCGACATCGAGTGCCAGGTGCTCTGACGTGCCGTACGCCATAGGCATCGACTTCGGCACCGAGTCGGCGCGCGCGCTGCTCGTCGAGACGGCGACCGGGCGCGTCGCCGGCAGCGCCACGGCCGCCTACGCTCACGGGGTCATCGACGAGCGCCTGCCGGGCAGCGACGTCCGGCTGGGCGACGAGTGGGCGCTGCAGCACCCGCTCGACTGGCTGGACGCGCTGGCCACCGCCGTGCGCGGCGCGCTCGACGCCGCCGGTGTGGCGCCCGCGGAGGTCGTGGGGCTCGGCATCGACTTCACCGCGTGCACCGTGCTGCCCGTGATCAGGGACGGCACGGCCCTCGCCACGACGGATCGCTGGGCGGCGCAGCCGCACGCGTGGCCAAAACTGTGGAAGCACCATGCGTCGCAGCCGCAGGCGACGCGCGTCACCGACCTGGCCACCGAGACCGGCGCTACGTGGCTGCCGCGGTACGGCGGCCGGATCTCTTCCGAGTGGCTGCTGCCCAAGGCGCTCCAGGTGCTCGAGGAGGCGCCCGACGTCTTTGCCGCCGCCGACCTGATTGTCGAGGGCGGCGACTGGGTCGTCTGGCAGCTCACCGGCCAGTTCGCCCGCAACGCCTGTGCGGCCGGCTACAAGGGCCTGTGGCACAAGCGTGACGGCTATCCGTCCGACGACTACCTGCGCGCGCTGCATCCAGACATGGACGGCTTCTACTCGACGCGCGGCGGCGGCCAGCCCGTCGTCGCGGCCGGCGCGCCGGTCGGCCGGCTCACGCCCGCCTGGGCCGAGCGGCTCGGCCTCACGACCGACACCGTCGTCGGCGCCGCGGTGATCGACGCGCATGCCGGCGTGCTGGGCAGCGCGGCGACGCGCGCCGGCGACCTGATGCTCATCCTCGGGACCTCGACGTGCCACCTGCTGCTGTCGGAACGCGAGGTGCCGGTGCCGGGCATGGCCGGCCTCGTCGAGGACGGCATCGTGCCCGGCCTCTTCGCGTACGAAGCGGGCCAGGCTGCCGTCGGCGACACCTTCGGCTGGTTCGTGGACGCGCTCCTGCCTGCCGACGTGCGGGCCGAAGCGGACGCCGCAGGTGTCTCGCCGCATGACGTCCTCGAGAAGCGCGCCGCAGGGCTCAGGCCCGGCGCCTCGGGGCTCGTGGCGCTCGACTGGTGGAACGGCAACCGGAGCACGCTGGTGGACGCCGACCTGAGCGGCCTGCTCGTCGGCGCCACGCTGGCCACGCGTGCCGAGCATGTCTATCGCGCGCTCATCGAGGCGACCGCGTTCGGCACGAGGGTGATCGTCGAGGCGCTGCGGGGCGCGAGCGTGCCGGTGCAGCGCGTGGTGGCCGGCGGCGGCCTGACGCGTAACCGGCTGCTGATGCAGATCTACGCCGACGTGCTGGGACAGCCGATCGAGGTGGCGGCCGCATCGCACGCCTCGGCGCTCGGCGCGGCCATGCTCGGGGCCGTTGCCGCCGGGGCCGCGCGCGGCGGACACCCGTCCGTCGCCGACGCCGCCGCGGCGATGGCGCCCGCGCCGCTCGAGGTCTACCAGCCGGACACGGCGGCCCATGCCGCCTACGGCGAGCTGTTCGCGATCTACCAGGAACTCTACGAGCACTTCGGCAGGGGCACGCGTCTGATGCATCGCCTGCGCGCACTCCGCCGCGAGCCGGGATAGCATCGCGGCGTGCGTCGCCGGCGACCGTCGCTCTTCGGGGCGTTCCTCTTCGGGCTGATCCTGCTGTGGCAGGTGTGGCGGCTGCTGCTCACGCCGCACGGCGTCGCGTCGGCGTGGACGATGGGCGCGGGCGTGTCCGTGGTGTCGACGGGCGGCGCCGGCGTCTCGCAGGAGCTCGTCATGGGCGCCGACGGCTTCGATGGCGTGTGGGTGCGTCTCGCGCGCGGGGACCAGGACGTTGCGCGCGACGCCCGGCTGCTGGTCACGCTGTCACGCCTGGACAATGGGCGTCCGGTGCCGCTCGAGCGGCGCGTCGTCGAACTGGCCGCGGTCAGGCAGGGCGCCTGGCATGTGCCGTTCGAGGAGGTCAGGCATTCGCGCGGCGTCACGTTCGTCGTCGGGCTGCAGCACGTCAGTTCGGCCGACGGTGCGCCCGTGGCGCTCGCGGCGCGTCCCGACAGGCCCGCCCGCGCCGGACGGTTCCACGTCGACGGCGTCGAGCAGTGGGGTACGCTCGTCTTCGAGGCGACGGCCCGGCGCGCCACGCTGCCGTACTGGAAGCACGAGATCCTGGCCGCCTGGCCGGCGTGGGCGCAATCATGGGGCACCATTGCGGGCGCGTGGCTGCTCGGCAACGTGCTGCTCGCCGTCGCCTGCTTCCGTGCCACGGCGCCGCGTCACCGCGCGCCGACGACGCGCCCGTCGCTCAGCGCCAGCGGCGACAGCGGTGCCGCCCGGCGCACCGCGCTGCTTGCCACGATCCTGATCGTCACCGGCGGGGTCGTCGTGGCCGCCTGGCCGCAGTCGCGGTTCCACGTGATTCACCTGGCCGAACACCTGGCCGACGCGGGCATCGAGACGCCGGCACCCCTGCACGAGGCGATCGCGGTCCAGCGACTGGGTTACCAGGGGCGGATGCTGCAGTCGATCGTGGCGCTGCCGCCGGCGCGCCTCGCCTGGACCGTGCAGGTGCCGACGGGCGCGCTGCTCGTGGGCCATGCGGCCATGCGCCCCGACGTGTGGGCCAAGGAAAGCGACGGCGTGAACATGCGGGTGTGCGTCGTCGCGGACGGCGACGGCGGCGCGACGGAAGTCGCGCGGTTCACGCTGCTCCCGTTCAAGATCGGCGCGCATCGGGCGTTTCACCCCTTTCGCGTCTCCCTGGATCCGTGGGCGGGGCGGCAGGTGACGCTGGTCTTCGAGACTGACCCGGAGCGCTGGGGGAACGCGGTGAACGACGTGCCGGTGTGGGTCGAGCCGCGCGTCGTGTGGCCGCGCGGGCCGCAGTGGGGCACAGGCGGGATTGGAGCAGCGGGTCAGCTTGCCGGCAGGTCGGGTTGTCAGTGAATGCGGCGTGTCAGCTTGTCGGCGGGTCAGCAGGTCGGCAGGTCGGCTGGCCGGCTTGTCAGCTCGTCGGCAGGTCAGGAGGGCAGCTTGTCAGCCAGTCAGCGTGTCAGTTGGTCCGCTTGCGAGGAGACCAGCTTCCCGGCTTGTCGGCAGTTCACGTTACCAGCAGGTCAGGTTGTCGGCTTGGCAGCTCGCCGAAGATAGTCGGGGCGTAGGCGTTCACCGGCGGCACAACTCTGGGACACTCAGCGCGCCTCCGCTGCGTGGTCAAGACCTCAGTCAGCCGGTCGCTGTCGCATGACGGTGCGCAACCGCTGGAGCGAACGAACGAGCACGTCGTATCGGTGCTCGAGCTCCCTCGCAGCGGACGCCTGGTGGGACATGGTCCGCCGCACCAGCGAGAGGAGATAGCGCACTTCGGCCGCCGAGCCCGATGCGACGTCTACGTGCCGCAGGAACTCCCTTTGTGTGCGTCGCTCGGCGCCCTCTACCAGATTGGCGGGTACCGATACGGCAGCTCGTCGAATCTGGGACGCAAGGCCGAAGCGCTCCGCCCGCGGGAAGCTCGCGGTCAGCCGGTAGGTTTCCACGGCGAGTTCGTCTGCCGCGTGAAAGACGTCGAGTCTTCGGAAGTCCCTGGCCATGCCGTCCTGGTCCGCAACTGCGGTACCAATGCCGGCATCAGCCCAGGCGCGGGATTTCTCGGGGGCTCGTGGCCGCTACGGAGAATCCTGCATTTCTCGAACCCTGGAAGCTTGCCGAAACTGCCACCCCGGCGTGAACACGCTGCGAGACAATGGCCGACCGAGAGTTGCCGGCGCAACCTGACGACCCGGCTGCGACGGGCCCGGCACGCCAGCCGGACGCTCCCCGTCAAGCTGATACGCTGACCTGCCGACCCGCCGGCCGACCGACCTACTGGCGAGCGGACTCGCCGACCGGCTGATCCGCCGACCCGCCGAAGTGCTGACCTGCCGACGCGCTGACCCGCCGACCCGCCGGCAAGCCGACGTGCCGACGTGCTGACCCGCTGGCGAGCCGACCCGCTGACAAGCCGACTTGCTGACCCGCCGGCAAGCCGACTGGCCGATCCGCTGTCACACGTACTCCGCAAACCGTCGCTGCGCCCGGCCGAACACCACCCATCCCACCGTCAGGCTGACCGCGGCCATCGCCGCGAGCAGCACGAACGTCGCGGCGGACGGCACGTCGTGGCGCACCGCGACGTCCTGGAAGGCCGTCACGAAATGCAGCATCGGGTTCCACTGCAGCCAGCGGCCGATGTGTTCCGGCACGATGCTGACGGCATAGACGATCGGCGTCAGCCAGAACCAGATCTGGAGCGCCACCTCGAGCAGGTGCCGGGCGTCGCGCAGGTAGACGTACGCCGTGGCCATCAGCAGCGCGAGCCCCGTCGTGAACGCGGCCTGCAGGGCGATGAGCGGGACCAGCGCCGACAGGGCGGGCGACAGTCCCACGCCCATCACGAGCGCGACAGGGACGATCACCGTGTACATCAGCAGGAACTGCACGAGCTGCGACGACACGGCTCCGAGCGGCAGCACGACGCGCGGGAAAGCGACCTTCCGCACGAGCGTCCCGTTGTCCACGATCGAGCTCGTCGCGGCGCCGAGCGCGCCGGTGAAGAACATCCAGGGCAGGAGGCCGCTCAAGAGGAACAGCGGGAACGCCTCGATCGGCACCCGCATCACGTAGCGGAACGCCACCGTGTACACGGCCGCCATCACCAGCGGGTGCAGCAGCGACCACGCGAAGCCGAGCACCGAGCCCTTGTACTTGATCTGGAGGTCGCGCCGGACCAGGCCGTGCAGCAGGCCACGGTACGCGTAGAGGTGGCGGAGGTCGTTGGCCGCCATGGCGGGCCGAGTGTAGCATGCGCGCCGATGCCCGAGCCTGCCGCGTCAGTGCGGCGCACCCGCCTCGAGCACGCTGCGGCGTGTGTGGCCTTCGTGGCCGTCTGCTGCTGGTTCGTCGTGCCCGTCGTCAACTTCGGCCATCTCGCAACGGCCGCCTACTGGGGTGACGTGCGGCTCAACGCGTGGGCGCTGGCCTGGAACCATCGTGTCCTGACGGGCCACGCGGCGTCGTACTGGGACGCCAACATCTTCCATCCGGCGCCGGACACGCTCGCGCTGTCGGAGCACCTCTTCGGCATCGCGCTGCCGACGCTCCCGCTGCACCTCGCCGGCGCGGACGCGCTGCTGGTCTACAACCTCGCCTGGCTCGCGTCCTTTCCGCTGCTGGCGATCGCGACGTATGCCCTCGCGCGACAGACAGACGTTGGCGTGACGGGCGCGATTGCCGCGGGGCTGCTCGCCTCATGCAGCTTCGTGCGCATCCAACACGTCGGCCACCTCCAGCTGCTGTGGTCGTTCGGCCTGCCGCTGTCGCTCACGTGTCTGGACCGGTGGCGAGCCACCCCGCGCGTCCGCTGGCTGGCGGCATGGGTCGCCGCGACCCTCTCGGTGTGCTTGGCGTCGTGGTACCTCGCGGTCCTCACCATCCTCGCGACGGGCGTGTGGGCGGTGCCCTGTGTGTGGCCGCACCTGCGCCGGCGGGATTGGCGACGGCTCGTCAGCCTGGCGGCCGCCGTCGTCATCGTCGCGGCCGTGCTGCTCGTGTTCGCGCGCCCCTACGGCACAATGGCGCCCGGCCCTCTGGAGGAGGCACGCGCCAACTCGGCCGACTGGGCGGCGTACGTCATCCCTGCCCGCGCAACGCCGGCCGGCCATTGGCTCACGGCCCACGGATCCACAGCGCCACGCTGGAGCTTCGGCGAGCGCACGCGCTTTCTCGGCTGGACGACGCTGGTGCTGGCGCTTGCCGGCACGGCCACCTTCATCCGTTCCTCCGCTCCTCTTCTTCCCTCCGTTTTGCTCGTCATGGGTGCCCTGGCATTCGCCCTCAGCCTGGGTCCCGGGGAACCGGGAGGGTTGCCCACGGCATTCGACCTGCTGCGCCTGTTGCCCGGCATGGACCTCGTCCGCGCACCCGCACGCTTCTCGCTGATCGTCTCACTCGTGGTCGCCTTGCTGGCCGGGCTCGGTGTGGCAACGCTCGCGCGGCGCAGGTGGTGGGTCACGGTGCCGCTCGTCGCCCTCGCGCTCGTCGAACTGCGCCCCGTTCATTACGAGCTCCCTCCGCCGACGCCCGAGCGGATCTCGCCGCTGTACGACCAAGTGGCACGGCTGCCCGCCGCGCCCGTCGTGTCGCTGCCGGTGGCCTGGGGCGGGCCGCTGTCGTGGTTCGACGCTGACTACGAGTGGTACTCGACCCGGCACTGGCACCCGATCGTGAACGGGTTTTCGCGAGGCGAACCGCCGGACTATGCGGCGCGCATGACGATGCTGGCCGCGTTCCCAGACGACACCGCGCTCGACGCGCTGTGCGCCGTCGGCACCCGCTACGTCGTCGCGCACGCGCAGCGCCCGTTCGTCGACTTCCGATCGGCAGTCGCGGCGGCCGCCGCACAGCCGCGCCTGCGGCTCCTCTCCCGCGACGGCGAGGATCGGCTGTGGACGCTCGACTGCACCGGGGCGGCCCGATGAGCACCTCCTCCGTTCCTCCTCCTCTCCTCCTCCTCCACTCCTCTTTCCTCCCTTCCTCCGCTCCTCTTCCTCCCGTCCTCTCCCCTCCTCTCCTCCACTCCTCCCTTCGTGTAGCATGCTCGCCAGCGATGATGAAGGTGCCACTGCTCGATCTCGCGGCGCAGTATGCGCCCATCAGGAATGCCGTCGTCGAGGCCGTCACCCGCATCGTCGACACGCAGCAGTTCATCCTCGGGCGCGAGGTCGCGAGCTTCGAAGAGGAAGTGGCCGCGTACCTCGGCGCGCATGACGCCATCGGGGTATCGTCGGGCACCGACGCGCTGCTCGTGGCGATGATGGCGCTCGGCATCGGACCGGGCGACGAGGTCATCGTGCCCACCTACTCGTTCTTCGCGACGGCGGGCTGTGTCAGCCGTGTCGGCGCGCGGCCGGTGTTCGTGGACGTCGACCCGGTCTCCTACAACATCGACGTCGAGCAGGTGCAGGCGGCGCTGACGCCGCGGACGAAGGCCATCGTGCCGGTGCACCTGTACGGGCAGTCGGCAGAGATGGACGCGCTGCTCGCCCTCGCGCGCGACGCCGGCGTCGCCGTCATCGAGGACGCGGCGCAGGCCATCGGCGCGACGTACCGGGGCAGGCGGGTCGGCACGTTCGGCCGCGCCGGCGGCTTCTCGTTCTACCCGAGCAAGAACCTCGGCGCCGCCGGCGACGCCGGTCTCGTCACCGTGGCGGACGAGGAGCTGGCGGAGAAGGTGCGGCTGCTGCGCGTCCACGGCGCCAGGCGCACCTATCACCACGACGAGGTCGGCGGAAACTTCAGGATGGCCGCCATCCAGGCCGCGGTGCTGCGTGTCAAGCTGCCGCACCTCGAGGCGTGGACCGAGGCGCGCCGGCGCAATGCCGACCGCTACCGCGCGCTGTTTGCCGCGCTCGCGCCCGGCGTGCCGGTGTCGCTGCCCGTCGAACTACCCGAACGCCGGCACGTCTACAACCAGTTCGTGATCCGGGCGGAGCGCCGCGACGCGCTGCAGCAGTGGCTGCACGCGCATGACGTCGGCTGCGAGATCTACTACCCGGTGCCGTTCCACCTGCAGCCGTGCTTCGCCGATCTCGGCGGCAGGGCAGGGCAGTGCCCGGTGGCCGAACGGGCGGCGCAGGAGACGCTGGCGCTGCCCATCTACAGCGAGCTCACCGAGGCGCAGCAGCAGTACGTCGTCGAGACGATCGCCGCCTTCTATCGTCAGTCCTGACACATGCCGAGTCTCACGATCCAGATCTTCATCGGGCTGGGGCTCGGTGTCCTCCTCGGAGCGCTTGCGCCCGAGGCCGCGACGGCGATCAAGCCCCTGGCCGACGTCTTCCTGCGGATGATCAAGATGATCATCGCGCCGCTCATCTTCTCGACGCTCGTCGTCGGCATCGCCGGCGCGGGCGACGTACGCTCGATGGGCCGCATCGGCCTGAAGGCGATGGTGTACTTCCAGATCGGCGCGGTCATCTCGCTCGTCCTGGGGCTCGCGCTCGTCAACGTCTTCGAGCCGGGCGCCGGCGTGCAGGTCGCCGCGCCTGCGGCCGGCGAGCTGGCCGGCATGGCGCAGCGTCAGCAGACGGGCTGGGACATTGTCCTGCACATGTTCCCGACCTCCGTGTTCGACGCGATGGCGCGGGGCGACATCCTGCAGGTGGTGATCTTCGCCACGTTCTTCGGCGTCGCGCTGGCGCTGATCGGGGAGGCTGGCCGTCCCGTCATCGACTTCTTCGATGGGGTCGCGCAGGTGATGTTCCGCTTCACGAGCCTCGTCATGGCCTTTGCGCCCGTCGGGGTCTTCGCGGCCATCGCGTCCACCGTCGGCGGCAAGGGCCTCGCCATCCTGCTGACCCTCGGCAAGCTGGTGCTCGTCATGTACGCCGGCCTGGTGATCTTCCTGCTCGTGGTGATCGGGGGCGTCGCGGTGATCATCCGCGTGCCGTTCTTCACGTTCCTGAAGGCCATCCGCGAGCCGTTCGCCATCGCCTTCACCACGGCGTCGTCGGAGGCCGCGCTGCCCAAGGCCCTCGAGGTGATGGAGCGGTTCGGCGTGCCGCGCAACATCGTGGGGTTCGTGCTGCCGACGGGCTACAGCTTCAACCTCGACGGATCGACGCTCTATCTCTCGATCGCCAGCATCTTCGTGGCGCAGCTGGCCGGCATCGAGCTGACGCTCGGCCAGCAGCTGCTGATGATGCTCACCCTCATGCTCACCAGCAAGGGCGTCGCCGGCGTGCCGCGCGGCGCGCTGGTCGTGCTGACGGCGGCCCTCACGACCTTCGGCCTGCCGCTCGAGGGCGCGGCCATCCTGCTCGGCATCGATCAGGTGCTCGACATGGGCCGCACCGCAATCAACGTCACCGGCAACTGCCTGGCCACCGCCGTCGTGGCCCGCTGGGAGGGCGTGCTGGACGACACACGAATCGAGGCGTTCCGATGAGACTGCTCGTGCTCGGCGGGGGTGGCCAGCTTGGCGGCGCCTTCGACCCGGCTCACTGGGCGGCGGCCCCTGCATCGCCCCTGGCAGGCCACGACGTCGTCCGGGTCACCCGCCGTGACGTGGACGTCACCGACGCCGAGGCGGTACGGCAGGCCGTCAGCACGCACGCGCCCGACGCGATCGTCAACTGCACGGCCTACACCGACGTCGACGGCGCCGAGACCGACGCCCGCGGCGCGCTGGCGGTCAACGCGCTCGCCCTCCGGACGCTCGCTGCCACTGCCCGCGACGCCGGCGCCGCGCTCGTGCACTACAGCACCGACTTCGTCTTCGACGGCGAGGCCACGGCGCCCTACACGGAGGAGGACCGTGCCCGGCCGGTCAGCGTCTACGGCATGTCGAAGCTGCTCGGCGAGTGGTTCGCGACCGACGCGCCGCAGGCGTACGTCCTGCGCGTCGAGAGCCTCTTCGGCGGGCCGCAGGCGCGCAGCAGCGTCGACAAGATCGCCCAGGCCCTCCGTGACGGTCGCACAGCACCCGTCTTCGTCGACCGCACCGTGTCACCCAGCTTCGTCGACGATGTGGTGACGGCGACGCTGGGATTGCTGACGCGAGCCGCGCCGCCCGGGCTGTATCACTGCGTCAACACCGGGCACGCGAGCTGGGCCGACGTCGGCGAGGCGATTGCGAACCTCCTGGGCGTGCCCGCCAGCCTGCTGAAGCCGATGTCGGTGCGCGACGTGGAGATGCGCGCGCAACGGCCGGTCTACTGTGCGCTGTCGAATGCGAAGCTCGCGGGCGCGCTGGGCTCCCCGATGCCGACGTGGGAGGAAGCGATAAGGAGATATCTGACGAGGACTGGAGGAGGGGAGGAGTAGAGGAACGGAGGAGGAACTGAGTCCTCCCCCGGTAGGCAATGGCCGAGCGCCGCGTGGCTGCGGCGTGACCTGTCGATCCGGTCGCTAGTCGG
>JBIQIB010000030.1:0-2269 GCA_044508265.1 Acidobacteriota bacterium | reverse complement strand
AATGGCCGAGCGCCGCGTGGCTGCGGCGTGACCTGTCGATCCGGTCGCTAGTCGGCGCGGCGGCGGCGGAGCGCCACGGCAGAGCCCAGGAGGCCGGCCGCGAGCAGCACCAGCGTGGTGGGCTCCGGCACGTCGCCCGGCGGGGGCGGCGGCGGGGGCACCAGGGTGCCGCCGATCAGGAAGTCGTTGTAGTCGTAGTCCGAGCACGGGATGCCCGGCGCGCACGGCGTCGTGGGGCCGAAGATGTCCTCGAGGCCCAGCCAGAACCTGTCGCCGGCGCCGAAGAGCGCCCACTGCTGGTACAGCGACGGGTTGAACAGCGTGAGCGGGAACTCGTCGTCCATCTGGAGGCCGAACCCGTTGAGGTACGGCGTCAGCCCGAACGGCGAGAACAGGTGGTTCAGTTCCGACTGCGTGTAGTAGGCCGTCCCGGTCTCGTAGTTCTTGTAGTAGAAGCCGTAGTCGCCGTCGAGCGAGATCGTGACCGCGCCGCCGAGCACGTAGTCGCCATGCTCGTTCTTCGGGATCCCGCCAGGACCGCCAATCAGCGCCGTCGTCGCGTTCGGGTCGTCCTTCACGTACCAGCCGATCTCGACGCCGTCCTTCCAGGACGTCATCTCGCTCAGCACCTGGAGGTCGAGTTCGAACTGGCCGCTGAAATAGAAGCTCGTATCGGCGTTGTAGTTCGGGTCGGTACCGGAGCCGGGCAGGTGGCCCCAGTAGAAGACCTCGTCGCCCGGCGCCGCGGGATTCACCGGCTGCCGCATCCCGGAGGTGCCGTTGAGCTTGAAATCACAGGGATACCCAAGCACGAGCGCACCGGCGCTGCACGCCGTCGAACCGGACGAGCCATCGGCGCGATCGTACGAGTAGCCGGCCCAGTAGCCGTCGGTCCTGGTACCATCGGGCGCCGTGGCCGGGTCGACCGTCGCCGGATCCACGGCAGTGCCCAGCGAGTGCCATCCGGCCCCTGGCGACCCGACGACAGGGATCACCGGCGCCGCGTACGTCAGCGCGGGAACGAGGGCAAATACCGCAGACATCACGAATCGCTTCATCGGTTCAGCCACCTTCCTCCACCTCAGCACTGAAGCAAGGGACCTGCCAGCGCTGAGGTTCTGATGGCAATCCCCGCAAACTCATGTAATCACGCCACCGGGATGAGCGGCGGTGGGATCGGGCCAGACCGTGACGGCGACGAAAGGTCGTCTTGAAGGCTGAAAAAGTCACCGCCACGGAGGAGTAATTATAGCCTCGGCCTGAGTGCGACCCGGCGAGGCCCATACGCGGTGACGTGCGGGCGGGGCGACGGGCAGGTGGTACACTACGGCGCTTGTCGGAGCGCCGCAGGCGTCTTCCGATATCCACGCCACGGGGCGTGACGACACTCCAGCATGAGCAAGCGCGCGATCATCACCGGTATCACCGGTCAGGACGGGTCTTACCTGGCCGAACTCCTGCTCGACAAGGGCTATCACGTCGTCGGCGTCGTCCGCCGGTCCTCGGCGCCCAACCTGTGGCGCATCGAGCACCTGCTCGACAGGCTCGACCTCAGGCCCGCCGACCTGCTCGACCAGCTGTCGATCGTGCGGCTCATCGACGAGGTGCGGCCGCACGAGGTGTACAACCTCGCGGCGATGTCGTTCGTGCCGGCGTCATGGGACACGCCGCTGCTGACCGGCGAGTTCAACAGCCAGGGCGTGACGCGCGTGCTCGAGGCCATCCGGCAGGTGGACCGGACCATCCGCTTCTATCAGGCCAGCTCGAGCGAGATGTTCGGCAAGGTGCGGGAGGTGCCGCAGGGCGAGATGACGCCGTTCCACCCGCGGTCGCCGTACGGCGTGTCGAAGGTGTACGGGCACTACATCACGGTCAACTACCGTGAGAGCTACGACATGTTCGCGTGCTCGGGCATCCTCTTCAACCACGAGTCGCCGCGCCGCGGGCTCGAGTTCGTCACGCGCAAGGTGAGCGACGGGGTCGCGCGCGTCAAGCTGGGACTCGCCGATTCGCTCGCGCTCGGCAACCTCGACGCCCAGCGCGACTGGGGCTTTGCCGGCGACTACGTCAAGGCGATGTGGCTCATGCTGCAGCAGCCGACGCCCGACGACTACGTGGTGGCCACCGGCGAGACGCACGCCGTCCGCGACCTGGTGCAGATCGCGTTCGAGCACGTGGGGCTCGACTGGGAGCGCTACGTCAAGGTCGACCCCCGGTTCCTCCGGCCGGCGGAAGTGGACCTGCTGATTGGCGACCCCACCAAGGCCAG
>JBIQIB010000170.1:5692-6322 GCA_044508265.1 Acidobacteriota bacterium | reverse complement strand
ACACGTTGCCCGTCGGCGAGCCGCCGCCGTACACGTCGCCTGCCGGCGCGATGCCGGGATCGTCCTGGCGCCACTCGGCCACGCCGATGCTCTGCCCCGGGCGCCTGTCGGCCTGCCACGTCCGCTGACCGTCGTTGGACGCAAAGCCGAAGTTGGCGTACTCCATCACCCAGCTCACGCGACACGCCGGTGGATCGTCGTTGTCGTTCTGGAAGACGTCGCCGAACGACGTCACAGACTGTTCGTAGCTGTTGCGGTAGTTGTGGCCGATGATCTCGGCGTCCGTGCCATCCGGGTTCATCCGCACCGTGAAGCCGCCGACGTACACGTGCCCGTCGTCGCTGGCCGCGCCGGCGTGCGACGCGGGGTCGTGCGGGTACGTGTACGGCCCGATCGGATCCGGGCGGTACGGCCCGAAGATGCGGAACGTCTTCCCCGAGCGATCGGTGAACATCGCCCCGGTGTTCCCCGCGTTGAACACCCACTTGCCCGCCGGATCCACCGTGACCGAGTGGAGCGAGTGGTCGTGGTTGACGCCCTGGAAACCCGTCAGCAGCACCTCACGTGTGTCGGTGCCCGGGTCGAACCGCAGGTTGCGATCGACATCCGTATAGACGATGAGGTCCGGCG
>JBIQIB010000170.1:0-5592 GCA_044508265.1 Acidobacteriota bacterium | reverse complement strand
GCTGCGAGACGACGACCTTGTTGTCGATGACCGCCACGCCGAGCGGCGCGATGAGCGCAGGCTCCTGCACGAACGTGTGCACGCTGTCGGCACGGCCGTCGCCGTCGGTGTCTTCGAGCACGACGATGCGGTCGCCCTCGGGCTGGCGGTCGTGGTGGCGGCGGTACCGGACGCCCTCGGCCACCCAGATGCGCCCCTCCCTGTCGATGTCGATGTTCGTCGGATTGAACACCTGCGGCGACGCAGCCCAGAGCGTCACCTCGAGGCCGTCGGGCACCTCGAACAGATCGAGTGGCACCTGCGTCGGCGCAGCCAGCCGCGGCGGCGTCTGGGCCTGCCGGCCCTGCACCGAAGGTGAAGCGGCCACGTGCGGCGCCCGCGAGTGGGCCGTCGGCCCCTGCACGAGGAGGGCCAGCGTCGTGGCGAGGATGAAGAGGCCGCACGGCCCCCGGCGTGTAAGCATGGGCATCGCCCCTTCTGGAACCGTGTACGCTGCGCCGCAAGTCTATACACTTCGGCGAGGAGGAGACCATCCATGACGCGCCTTACGCCCCCGGGACGGTTCGAGGAGCCATCGTCGCGCCGCCGCCTGTCCGTCGTCCTGACAGCTCTGCTGCTCACGTGGCTCCCGGCAGCGGCCGGAGCGCAGCAGGACGCGGCGGACGTCGACCGACTCGTGCGGTACCTGCATGTCCAGCCTGGCATGCGCGTCGCGGAGATCGGCGCTGGTGACGGCAGCCTGACCGTCGCCATGGCGAAGGCGGTCGGGCCGGATGGGCACGTGTTCAGCAACGAGATCAGCGAAGACCGGCGTGCCGCCATCCGAGCGGCCGTCGAACGTGCGGGCCTCGATAACGTGACCATCGTCGAGAGCGCCGCCGCGGAGGCCAACCTGCGGGACGGCTGCTGTGACGCGGTGTTCATGCGGAACGTCTACCACCACTTCGGCGACCCGGCGGCGATGAACCGCAGCCTGTTCCGCGCCTTGCGGCCTGGCGGGCGCATCGCGGTGATCGACTTCCCGCCGCGCGGCGGCACGGAGGCAACCGAGCCCGAGGGACGCTCCCAGGGCAATGCCCACGGCGTGGCGACGGCCACCGTCGAGCGTGAGCTCCGGGCCGCCGGCTTCGAACTCGAGCACACCGAGCAGCAGCGCGGTGACCGGTGGTTCATGGTGGTGGCGCGGAAGCCCGGAGGAACGCGATGAGGTCGGCGACGTCCTGCGCCGACAGGCCGAGGTCCGCGGCCCGCGGCATGAGCGAGCGCGTCATCGTGGCGCGCTTCGCGACACGGTCGGCCGGGACGACCTGCGTCAGCCCGCCCATGCTGCGCATCATCAACGGGTCGCCGTCGGCGAGCAGCAGGCCTTCGATCGTCAGGCCGTCGGTGGTCCGCAGCGCCGTGCCCGTGTAGCCGTGCGCGATGCCCGCGTCAGGGTCGAGCAGGGCAAGCGCCACGATGTCGGGGCGCTTGCCGCGGGCCCAGCCGTCGAGCCCCGGGCCGAGGTCGACGCCTGTCCCGCCGATGACGTGGCACATCACGCACCGCGAGACGAGCGTGCGCCCGCGTGACGCGTCGCCTGACGCCGCGACGACGTCGGCGAGGACCGGCCCCCGCGCGTCCGGCAGCCTCGGGAACGCAGGCGCGTCGCGCAGCGTCGCCGTCGCCGGGTCGTAGATGCCGGCGGCCTTCATGCGCGGCAGCAGGTCGTACGCGGCCCATCGTTCGCGCGATCGGCTCAGCAGCCACCACGTCGCCGTGTCGCGGAGCGGTGCGACGCCGCCGGCGACGTCGAGCATCGCCGCCGCGGCGTCCGGCGTGTCGATGAACGCCAATGCGTCGGCCGCGCGACGGCGCGCGTCCACCGGCAGGTCGTCCGACAGCGCCCGGGCACGCAACGCCGCGACGGCCTGCGGCGGATGCAACCGCCACGCGATCCAGGCGAAGGCGTCGGGCCAGGCGGCCGGGGCGCCTCGTCCGAGCGTCGGCAGCAGGCGGTCGTAGAGCGCCGCCTCCTTCCCCGTCGCGCCCGTCCCGAGCGCTTCCAGGTAATAGCGGTCGCGACCGTCGAACCGCTCGGCAATGGCCTCGAGCAGCGGCAGCGCCGCGTCGGCTGGCGCGTCGCGCAGCGACAGCGCCACCTCGCGTCGCACACCGGCATCCGGGTCGCGCGCGAGCCGGGCCGCGACGGCACGGGTGTCGAGACCCACGCGCCGCATCGCACGGAACGCCGCGATGCGCATGTCCGCGTCAGCCTGCTCGTGCGGCAGGCCGGCACGACGCTGCCCCTCGGGGCCGAGCCGGTACAGCAGGAAGATGGCGCGGGCATGGATGTACGGGTCGGGGTCGTCGAGGAGCCGGGCCACCGGTTCAACGGCCGCCCCGCCCCGCGCGACGAGGCCGTAGAAACCCACGGCACGTACGTTCACCGCCGGCGACCGGAGCGCGGTGATCAGGCCGTCGATCGTCGCGGCGTCGAATGTCGGCGGCGCGGGCACGAACCCGCGCGGCGCAATTCGATAGATGGCGCCGGAGACCGCGTCGTCGAGATCACGGTGGAAGCCGACGATGGGGTCGATCCAGTCGCTGACATAGAGGGCGCCGTCCGGGCCGACGGCAACGTCCGATGGCCTGAACACGGTGGCCAGTTCCGCCGTCGTGGTCTCGGGTCCGCCGGTGAAGTGTGCGCCGGCCCAGCGCTGCTCGACGTTCGACGTCAGGAACACCTGCCGCTCCAGACGGAAACCTGCGCCCTCGCGGCGTGGCTGGTACGCGAAGATCTCGTTGCGGCCGGGCTCCGCGGCGAAGAACGTGCCGCGCCAGGCGTCGCCGAGGGCCCCCTGCTCGTAGAACGCCGTGCCCGTCGGCGACCCGCCGCCGTAGACGTCGCCCGCGGGTGCGATGCCCGGGTCGTCCTGGCGCCAGTGAGCCGTCGGCACGTCCTGTCCGGGACGCCTGTCGGCCTGCCAGGTGCGTTGCCCGTCGTTGGAGCCGAAGCCGAAGTTGGCGTACTCCATGACCCAGCTCACGCGGCACGCGGGCGGGTCGTCGTTGTCGCTGTGGAAGACGTCGCCGAACGACGTGACCGACTGCTCGTAGCTGTTGCGGTAGTTGTGGCCGATGATCTCGGCGCGCGTGCCATCGGGCTGCATGCGCACCGTGAACCCGCCGACGTAGACATGCCCGTCGTCGCTCGGTCGGCCCGCGTACGCGGCCGCGTCGTGCGGCGGCGTGAACGGCCCGACCAGCGGCTCGCGGTACGCGCTGAAGATGTTGAACGTCCGTCCGGACCGATCAGTGAATCGCGCGCCCATGTTGCCGCTGTTGAACACCCACGACCCGTCCGGGCCGACGGTCACGGAATGCAGCGAGTGGTCGTGGTTGATGCCCTGGAAACCCGTCAGCAGCACCTCACGCGTGTCGATGGCCGGATCGAAGCGCAGGTTGCGATCGACGTCCGTGTAGACGATGAGGTCGGGCGGCTGCGAGACGACGACCTTGTTGTCGATGACCGCCACGCCGAGCGGCGCGATGAGTGCAGGCTCCTGGACGAACGTGTGCGAGGCGTCGGCCCGCCCGTCACCGTCCGTGTCCTCCAGGACGACGATGCGGTCGCCCTCCGGACGTCGGGCGTGGTTGTGCCTGTAGCGGACGCCCTCCGCCACCCAGATACGTCCATCCCTGTCGATGTCGATGTTCGTCGGGTTGTACAACTGCGGCGACGCGGCCCAGAGCGTCACCTCGAGACCGTCGGGCACCTCGAACATGTCCGCCGGCACGACGGTACGGCTCTCGAGGCGTGGCAACTCCGCAGCCGGCTGCTGCCACCCGAGCACGGCAGCGCCGGCGAGCAGCGGGACGAACACCACGGCCATGGCCGCGCGACGTGAGCCCATTTCCCCTCCCGATGGTCCAGGTGGCCAGAGTGTACACGGCGGATCGGCTTGTCGGCTTGTCGGCTTGTCGGCGGGTCGGCGGATCAGCTTGTCGGCTTGTCGGCTTGTCGGCTTGCCGGGTGGCCGGCGGGTCTGCCGTATGCTGTGGCGATGCCGGGCGACTCGCACGACGCCAGCCTTCGCGCCCTGCTCGACGCGCGCACCATCGCCGTCGTGGGGCTCGACACGCGCACGCACCGGCCTGCCCACGCTATCGCGTCGTACCTGCAGCGCGCGGGCTACCGCATCATCCCGGTGCACCTCGGACGCTTCCCTGCCGACACGATTCTCGGTGAGCCGGCGTACGCGACGCTGCGCGACGTGCCCGAGCCTGTGGATCTCGTGAACGTGTTCCTCCGCAGCGAGTTCACCGACCCCATCATCGACGACGCGATAGCGATTGGCGCGCGTGCGATCTGGCTGCAGGTGGGCATCGTCAATCCGCAGGGCCTCGCCCGGGCGCGCGCCGCCGGCCTGGCGGCCACGGACAACCGCTGCACGATGGTCGAGCATCGCATCGCCGCGCGAGGCAGCCGGTGAACGTCAGGCAGGCCGCCCATCCCGCGCCGGCCGCAGCATCCGTGCGACGTGCCGCCGGTACGGAATACGCAGCCGCCCCGAGCGCGGCCGTCCCTGCACGTCCGCCCCGCCTGCAGTCGCTCGACGCGTATCGCGGCCTGATCATGCTGACGCTGCTGTGCGGCGGCATCTTCGCCTCGCTCGAGGGCCATCCCCTGTGGCACTGGCTCGCCGTGCAGAACGAGCACGTCGCCTGGGAGGGCGCCGTCTACTGGGACCTGATCCAGCCGGCGTTCATGTTCATGGTGGGCGTGGCCATGCCGTTCGCGTTCGCGGTGCGCACCGCACGTGGCGACAGCTGGGGCCTGCAGTTCGGCCATGTGCTGCGGCGCGCCGGGATGCTGATCCTGATAGGCATCCTCCTCGACCACATCGGGGCAGACACGATTCAGATCGGCTTCATCCGTGTGCTGCAGCAGATCGCCTTCGGGTACGTGGCGGCGTTCTTCCTGCTGGGGCGGTCGTGGCGGGTCCAGGCCGGCGTCGCGCTGGCCGTGCTGGTCGGCTATCAGCTGCTCTGGATGTTCAACCCGTGGAACGGCGCCGGCGGCCCGTGGGCCATGGGGAACGAGAACATCGGCAGCGCGTTCGACTACTGGCTCCTCGGACGTCACTACGCGTGGTACTACGTCGGCATGAACGCCATCCCCTCCGCCGTGACGATCCTGTTCGGCGTGATGGCCGGGGAATACGTGCGGACGACGACGGAGCCGCGCCGTGCCGCGGCCCTGCTCTGCGCCGCGGGTCTCGCCGGTGTGCTTGGCGGCCTCGCGCTCAGCCCATGGTTTCCCATCATCAAGCGCATCTGGACGCCGAGCTTCACGATCTACTCGGCAGGATGGGTGACGCTGATGCTGGCGGCCTTCTACTGGCTCGTCGAGGTCCGCGGCTGGCGCCGGTGGGCCTTCCCGCTGGTCGTCGTCGGGACGAATTCCATCGCCGCCTACGTGATCGGCAACGCGTTCGCGGGCTGGTATCGCGGCGCGACAGCCGCGTGGTTCGGCGCCCTCGCGCCCGTGGTCGGCGACGTCTGGCTGCCGGTGCTGCAGCGCGCGACGTTCGCGCTCGCCGCCTGGAT
>JBIQIB010000169.1:0-6449 GCA_044508265.1 Acidobacteriota bacterium | reverse complement strand
TGAGCGGATCCGACGCGAAGGCGTCAGACCTGACCCGCCGGCTCGAAGGGATGGGTGTGCGCGTCCACGAGGGCCATGCGGCCAGCCATGTCGGCGATGCCGATGCGGTGGTGGTGTCGTCTGCCGTCCGGCCAGACAACCCGGAGCTCGTGGCGGCGCGCGCCCGTGCCATTCCGGTGGTGCCGCGCGGCGAGCTCCTCGCCGAGCTGATGCGGACGAAGTACGGCATCGCGATCGGCGGCGCGCACGGCAAGACCACGACGACGTCGATGGTGGCGTTCGTCCTCGAGCAGGCCGGCCTCGACCCCACGGCGGTCATCGGCGGGCGCCTGCAGGCATTCGGCAGCAACGCACGCCTGGGGCAGGGCCGGTACTTCGTCGCGGAAGCCGACGAAAGCGACGGGTCGTTCCTCATGATGGCGCCGGTGATCAGCGTGATCACCAACGTCGACCACGAGCACCTCGACCACTACGGGTCGTTCGACAGGGTACTCGACGCGTTCGTCACGTTCGCCAACCGCGTGCCGTTCCATGGCGCGGCCATCGTGTGCGCCGACGATCCGGAGCTGCTGGCGCTCGTGCCGCGCATGACCCGGCGCGTCGTCACGTATGGCATCGACGCCGCCGACGCTGCGCTCACGGCCCGGGACGTGGCCGCGGCCGACGGCGGTACCACCTGCCGCGTGTTCCACCGGCAATCCGCCGGCGACGAGCCCCTGGCGCTCGGATCGCTGCGCCTGCGCGTGCCGGGGCGGCACAACCTGCGCAACGCCCTGGCGGCGCTCGGCGTCGCCCTCGAACTCGACGTGCCGTTCGAGGTTGCCGCGGCGGCGCTCGAGCAGTTCGCCGGCGCCGACAGGCGATTGCAGACGATTGGCGACGCCCGCGACGTGCTGGTGGTGGACGACTACGGCCACCACCCGACCGAGATCGCCGCCGTCCTGCGCGCGCTCAGGGAGGCGTGGCAGCGCCGGCTGATCGTCGTGTTCCAGCCGCATCGCTACACGCGAACGGCCGCGCTGCTCGAGGGCTTCGCCGAGACGCTCGCGTCGGCAGACGTCGTCCTGCTGGCGCCGATCTATGCGGCCAGCGAGCCGCCGATGGACGGCGTCTCGTCGGAGGCACTCGCCGCGCGCATCGCATCACACGGCGGCGCCCGCGTGCGGGTGCTGGCCGACCTCGAGGACGCGCCGGCCGCAGTGGCCGACGAGGCGCGGCCGGGTGATCTCGTTCTCACGCTCGGCGCCGGCTCGATCGGCCGCATGGGCCCGCACATCCTGGCCCGGCTGCGACAGGAGGTGGCCTGATGTCGCGACGCCTGCCGCGCGCCCGGCGTGTAGGCGGCGTGCCGCCGCCCGACAGGCGCTTCCGGCGCTCGCGATCGCGTGGCGAGCGGTCGGCCAGGCGTGTCTGGCTCGAACGCGCGGCCCGCGGCACGAAGATTGGCCTCCTCGTGGGAGGCCTCGTCTGGGTTGGCGCCTTCACGTACACGGCCGTCACCGCCAGCGCCTGGTTCGCCGTGCAGCACCTGCACGTCCAGGGCACGGAGCGGCTGTCGACGGGCGAAGTGACGCTGCTGCTCGACGGCCTCTACGGGAGCAACGCGGTGGTGACGCCGCTCGAGCCGTGGCGGCAGCGGCTGCTGAGCTCGCCGTGGGTCAAGGACGCCTCGCTCAGACGCGTGCTGCCGGATGCCATCGACGTCGTGATCGAGGAACGCGTGCCCGTGGCGATCGCGCGTGTGGGTCGCACGCTGCAGCTCGTCGACGTCGAAGGCAGCGTCGTGGACGACTACGGCCCCCGGTACGGCTCCCTCGACCTGCCGCTGCTCGAAGGCTGGTTGGCAGGTGACGACGCGGAGCAGGCGGACGCGCGGACGGAACTCGTTGCGGCGGCGCTGCAGGACCTGTCGGCCGCCGGCCTGCTGTGGCGTGTGTCGCAGCTCGACGTGTCGAAGCCGCGCGACCTCGTCGTGACGCTCAACGACGACACGACGCTCTTGCACCTCGGCGACGGCGAGTTCGCAGTGCGGCTCCAGTCGTACCTCGACATGGCCGAGAGGCTGCGGACG
Source organism: Acidobacteriota bacterium (assembly GCA_044508265.1). Lineage (GTDB taxonomy): Bacteria > Acidobacteriota > Vicinamibacteria > Vicinamibacterales > Vicinamibacteraceae > JAEZDP01. The sequence goes on along the minus strand of JBIQIB010000169.1, from coordinate 4,378 downwards.
ATGGCGGCGGATCTCGAGTACGTCGACCTGCGGTTCGACGATCGCGTGTACATCCGCCCGCGCCGCGACGGCGCCACCTTCGTGCCGGTGGCGGCCGCGGAGGACGGCCGTCTGCCGGTGACGGCCGCTGACATGGACGACGTCGACGATCGGGCCGACGTCATTCCCGACGACATGGCGGGGCAGGAATGAACGTGCAGTACAGCAGGGGATGGAGGACGCGTGGCTCGTAGCGAACGGTACCTGGTGGGCCTCGACGTAGGCACGACGAAGGTCTCGGCGATCGTGGGCGAAGTCACCGATGACGGGCTCGTCGAGATCATCGGCATCGGCACCGCCGACTCGCGGGGCATCCGGCGCGGCGCCGTGGTGAACCTCGACGAGGCTGTCGACTCGATCAAGAAGGCGATCGAGGAAGCCGAGCTCACGGCCGGCATCGAGATCGACTCGGTCTATCTCGCGTTGTCGGGGGCGCACATCAAGGGGTTCAACAGCCGCGGCGTGGTGGCGGTGTCGGGCAAGACCCGCGAGATCACGCGCGACGACGTGCGGCGCGCCCTCGATGCCGCGAAGGCATTCGCACTGCCCAGCGGCCGCGAGATCCTGCACGTGCTGCCCCAGGACTTCGCCGTCGACGACGAGGAGGGCATCGCCGATCCGGTCGGCATGACCGGCTCGCGCCTCGACGTGAACGTCCACATCGTCACGGGGAGCGCGGCGTCGATGCAGAACCTCGTCGCCTGCGTGAACCGGGCCGGGGTGGCGGTGGTCGACACGGTGCTCGAGCAGATCGCCGCGGCCGAGGCGGTGCTGACGCCCGACGAGCGCGAGCTCGGCGTCGCCCTGGTCGACATCGGCGGCGGCACCACCGACTTCGCGATCTTCGAACGCGGCAGCCTCTGGCACACGGGCGTGGTCGCGATCGGCGGCGACCACTTCACCAACGACATCGCGGTCGGGCTGCGCACGCCGGTGCCCGACGCCGAGAAGCTGAAGCGCCGCTGCGGCTGCGCGCTCAACGCGCTCGTCGGCGAGGACGAGACGATGGAGGTCGCCAGTGTCGGCGGCCGCCGGCCGCGCCTGATGGCGCGGCGGATCCTGTCGCAGATCCTGCAGCCGCGGGCCGAGCAGGTGTGCCACATGCTGTGGGACGAGATCCGCAAGGCAGGGTGCAGCAACTCGCTGCACTCCGGCATCGTGCTGACGGGCGGCGGCGCGTCGCTCGACGGTCTTGCCGAGATCGCCGAGCAGATCTTCGACCTCCCCGTCAGGCGCGGCATGCCGGCCGACGCCACCGGCATCGGCGACCAGGCCAGCAGCCCGATGTACGCGACGGCGGTGGGGCTGGTGATGTACGCGAACCGCAACAGGCCGCAGCAGACCAGCCGCGGTGCGACGGGAACGGTCGGGCGTGTGGCCGAGTGGGTGGGCGCCTGGTTCAGGGAGCTCTTCGTGGGCCGCTGAGGGCACAGCGGCCGGGCAGGGAGGCGGCGCGCTGCGTGGGGCGTGCCGTGAGTTGGCAGACGACACGACATTCGAAAGCGGGTGGGGATGGACAGACAGGGGATGGGATTCCACGGCACGACGGGACGGGATGCGCAGGACGAGGCGCGGCTCCGGCTCACACTCGACACCGAGGTGCGCGCCGGCGCACGCATCAAGGTCGTCGGCGTGGGCGGTGGCGGCAGCAACGCGGTCAACCGCATGGTGCGCTCGGGCCTCAGCGGCGTCGAGTTCATCGTCGCCAACACCGACCTGCAGGCGCTGCAGCAGAGCCCGGCGCCCACGAAGATTCAGATCGGCGGCAAGCTGACGAAGGGGCTCGGCGCGGGCGCCGACCCGAACGTCGGACGCAACGCCGCGCTCGAAGACACCGACAAGCTCATCGAGGTGCTCGACGGCGCCGACATGGTCTTCGTGACGACCGGGCTCGGCGGCGGCACCGGAACCGGCGCGGCCCCGGTCATCGCCAGCCTGGCGACCGAGCTGGGTGCGCTGACCATCGCGGTGGTCACGCGCCCGTTCAAGTTCGAAGGCCGGCGCCGCGCGACGCAGGCCGAGCGTGGCCTGACCGAGCTGCGTGACTGCGTGGACACGGTCATCACGATCCCGAACGAGCGCCTGCTCGCGACGATCGATCGCCGCACGCCGCTGCCGGATGCCTTCGCGGCCGCCGACGACATCCTCCGGCAGGCCATTCAGGGCATCTCCGACCTGATCCTCGTGCCGGGTCTGATCAACCTCGACTTCGCCGACGTCAAGACGATCATGTCGGGGATGGGCTTCGCCATCATGGGCACCGGCGTCGCCGACGGTGAAGACCGCGCGATGGAAGCCGCCAATCGCGCCATCTCGAGCCCGCTGCTCGAGGACGCCTCCGTGCGCGGCGCACGCGGCGTGATCATCAACGTGACGGGCGGCACCGACATCTCGCTGCTCGAGGTGAGCGAGGCGTCGTCGATCATCCAGGAGGCCGCGCACGAAGACGCCAACATCATCTTCGGCGCGGTCGTCGATCCGACGATGGAGGGGCAGATCAAGATCACGGTCATCGCGACCGGGTTCGACAAGCCGGAGATGGCCTCGCGCGGCGCGCCGAGTCAGACGCCCGTCGAGCTGCATCAGTACCAGGGCTGGAATCCGGAGGTTCCCGCAGGCGACCCGATGCCCTCGCGCGTGTCGATCGTCCGCCGGCCCGCCGTGGAGCTGCCCGCGCGGGCGGCCGGCGACCTGGACCTCGATCTGGCGACCGGGACCGACGGCGCGGGCTCGTCGCCCATCGACGTGCCGGCGTTCCTGCGTCCGCAGCACGACTGACGCTCAGGCGCCGCCGGCACCGGCGGCTGCCGCCCGTTCCACTCCTGTGCCATGGCGCGCGCCGGCTCCCCACCGCCGCCGCGCCCGTGGCGGCTCCTCGTTCTCTACCCGGTGGTACAGTAGATAGATCCAGCGGCGCTTCGACCGGCGTCTGTGCAGCGCGAGCTCGCGGACGACCTCGCCGGCGAACCCGGAGCGGCGTCGCACGTGCCACGGTGGCCCGCCGTCCGTACCCGGCGCGCGTGAGCGCCCGCGAGGGCGCCCCGCCGCCGGCGTCGATGCCGTGGCACACGCCGGGACCCGGTTCGGCCGACGGCAGGCCGGCCACGCTGCCGTCACCCGACAGAACCTATGAACGCCAACGATCTTCGTGAACGCGCCCGTGCCACCCTGTCGCGCGAGCGGGGGGCGATCGTCAAACCTCACGGCGATCGCCTGCGCATTGCTCTGGCGTTCCCGAACACGTACTTCGTCGGCATGTCCAACCTCGGGCTGCAGACGGTCTACAGGCTCTTCAACGAGCTGGACGACGTGGTGTGCGAGCGCGTGTTCCTGCCGCCGAAGCAGGAGCTGCAGGCGCAGCTCGCCTCGGGCGCCCGCCTGGTGACCATCGAGTCGCAGACGCCCGTCTTCGACTTCGACGTGTTCGCGTTCTCGGTCTCGTTCGAATGGGACTACCCGAACCTGCTTGCGATGCTGCGGCTGGCCGGGCTGCCGATCTACTCGGCGGAACGACAGCAGGGACGCGATCCCCTGGTGCTGCTCGGCGGCGCGGTGACGTTCGTGAACCCCGAACCGCTGGCGCCGTTTGTCGACGTCGTGGCCGCGGGCGAGGGCGAGGCGCTCGTGCCGGCGTTCGTCGAAGAGGTGCGCGCCGCGACCGGGCGTACCGATCTCTTCCGCCGGCTCGGCGCACGCCGGGGCTTCTACGTGCCGGCCGCGTGGGAGCCCGAGTATGCGTCCGACGGGTCGCTGGCAGCCATGCACGGCAAGGCCGACCTTGGAGCGGCCGCGCCGATCCGCAAGGCGGCAGTCGCCACGACGGAACTGCTCAATCCGCCCCACACGGCGATCTTCACGCCCGACACCGAGTTCGGCGCCAGGCTGCTCGTGGAGGTGGTGCGCGGCTGCGCGAACCTCTGCCGCTTCTGCTGGGCCGGCTACAACTACCTGCCCGTCCGTGCGTTCCCCACCGAGCGGATCCTCGCGATCGCCGAGCAGGCCCGCCCGTATGCGACGCGTGCGGGACTGGTCTCGATCGCGCTGTGCGACCACCCGGACATCGAGCACATCCTCGACCGTCTGGCCGCCCTCGGCTACTCCATCAGCCCGGCCTCGCTGCGGCTCGACGACCTCACCGAGCCCATCGTCAGACGGCTGGTCGAGAGCGGTGAGCGGACGATCACGATCGCGCCCGAGACCGGCTCCGATCGCCTGCGCCGTGTCATCAACAAGACGATGACCAACGACGAGATCCTGGAGCGGGCAGACCTGCTGTTCGGCGCGGGCGATCGGAGCCGGTCTCGGGCGCGATCGTGATCGTCCGCTCACCGCTCTCGAC
>JBIQIB010000168.1:0-6467 GCA_044508265.1 Acidobacteriota bacterium | reverse complement strand
AAAGTGGTTTGACAAGAGCGCCGTCGCGATCTAGAGTCCGACCTCATCAGACAACGCTAGTGCACGGCCGTCGAGACAGCGTGGAGTAGTCGCGCTCGAGGGGGTGCCGCCGCATGGCGGTACCACGACGCATTCCGCCGAGTTGTGGCGAGGAACTGCCACCGCCGGGTGATGTGCCCCGCATCGGCCGCGAGGATTGCCGCGGTCACGACGGTGAACGAGGACCTGTCGCCTCCCCAGACTGGTCACACCACGGGAGTGTGCTCCGGCTATTGCCGGCGCACGTGCAGCGCACCCCATAGTGCGTCCCGAGCCACCCGGCCGGGACACGAGGAGGCGTCCAACGATGGCGCATCGAACCTCTGCCCTGTGTCTGACGGCTGCGGCCGCCGCCGTATTCCTCATCCTCGGCATCCCCGGCGAGTCGCGGGCGCAGGCCGCGCGCGGCGGCATGCTCGGCAACGTCGCCGACGAATCCGGGGCGCCCGTGCCGGGCGTGGTCATCACCATCACGGAGGTGCGCACCAACCTCGCCCAGAACACGGTCACCAACGAGTCGGGCAACTACGCGTTCCCGAACGTGCGCGACGGGTTGTACCGCGTCGAGGCGGAGCTGTCGGGGTTCAAGAAGGCGGTGCGCGAGAACGTCCAGGTGGACGTCAACACGACGATCCGCGTGGACATGCGGCTCGAGGTCGGCGACCTGAGCGAGTCCATCACGGTCTCGAGCGAGGCGCCCGCGCTGCAGACCGACAGGGCCGACACCGGACGCATCATCCCGGGCCGCCAGGTGCAGGACATGCCGCTCGGCTTCGGCCGGAACTTCCAGGGCATGTGGGCGACGGTGCCCGGCGCGACGCGGCCGTCGCGGCCGCACTCGGAGTTCTTCAACCCGCAGGACAGCCTCGAGAGCAAGATCAACGGCCAGAGCCGCCTCAGCAACAACGTGCAGATCGAGGGCGTGGACAACAACCACCGCACCGGCCTGCTCACGGTGATGATTCCCTCGGCCGAGGCGCTCGAGACGGTCGCGGTGACCACCAGCAACTTCGACGCCGAGTTCGGGCGTGCCGGCGGCGCGGTCACCAACGTCACGCTGAAGTCGGGCACGAACGACCTGCGCGGCAGCGCGTTCTGGTTCCACGGGAACGAGGGGCTCAACGCGACGCCGTTCCTCGCACAGAGCAAGCCCGAGACGACCTACAACCAGTTCGGCTTCACCATTGGCGGTCCCATCCGGCGCAACAGGCTGTTCTACTTCGGCGACTACCAACGGACCAACGACGACCTCGGCAAGGTCTTCCGCTTCTTCGTGCCGCCCGCCGAATGGCGCGGCGGCGACTTCAGCTCCGTCACCAACACCACGATTTACGACCCGCTCACTGGCGACGCCACGGGCAACGACCGCGACGCGTTCCCGAACAACGTCATCCCCGCCGACCGCATCAGCCCCATCGCGCGCGCGATCCTCGACCGAGTGCCGCTGCCGAACCTGAGCGGCCAGCCGATCGGACAGCCCAACTACGAGGCGACGACAGTGCGCGAGCGGCGCACCGACAGCTTCGACATCAAGCTGAACTGGCAGGCCACCGGCAACGACCAGGTCTCGCCGCGGGTGAGCTACTCGCGTCCGACGATCTTCGATCCGTCGCCGTACGGCGAGGTCGGCGGCCCGGCCAACGGCGGGTTTGCCGGCGACGGCATCCAGCGGACGGTCAGCGCGGCCGTCAACTGGACGCGCACGTGGACCAACAGCCTGGTGATGGAGCTGCGGGTCGGCACCTCCTGGTACGCCAACGACGCGATCGCGCAGGGGCAGGGCATCAACCTCTCGGAACAGCTCGGCATCCCCGGCGTGAACCTGAGCGACTACACGAGCGGCATCTCGTCGATGTCGATCCAGGGCTACAGCAACCCGGTGGTGGGCTTCTCGAATTCCATGCCGTGGGAGCGCGGCGAGACGACGACCAACGTGTCGGCGGTGGTGACCAAGCTGTTCGGCAACCACTCGGTGAAGGTGGGGGGCGACTGGCGGCGCAATCGCGACTTCCTCCTGCAGACGCAGGAGTTCGGCGGGCCGCGCGGGACGTTCGGCTTCAACGGATCGGGCACGTCGCGGCCGGTGGACCCCACCTCGATCCGCAACAACCCGGCCAACTCGCTCGCCTCGTTCCTGCTCGACTACCCGAACGACATCCGGCGTGACGTGCCGATCGTGGACGAGCCGGGCACGCGCCACAACCAGTACTTCCTCTTCGTGCACGACAAGTGGCAGGTGCGGCCGGCCATTACGGTGGACATCGGGCTGCGCTACGAGTACTACACGCCGTTTGTCGGCATCCAGTCGCAGGGCGGCCTCTCCAACTACGACGCGACGAACAACACGCTGCGCGTCTCGGGGTACGGCAGCGTTCCGGAAGACCTGGGCGTTCGGACGCGCAAGACCAACTTCGCGCCGCGCACGGGCCTCTCGTGGCGCCTCACGGACCGCGACGTCGTCCGTCTCGGCTACGGCGCGACGACCACGCCGTTCCCCGACAACACGTACGCGTTCAATTACCCGACGCGCGGCAACGTGATCCTGCAGGCCGCCAACGCGTTCCAGAGCGCGGGCCGCCTCTCGACCGGCTTCCCGGTACAGGGCAGCGTCGACATCCCCGCCGACGGCATCGTGCCCGTCGACCAGGAGTTCCTCCGCAACTCGGGGCTCATCATGATCGACGAGCGCAACTACGAGGGGATGCTGCACTCGTGGAACCTCGCCTACCAGCGCGAGCTGCCCTGGGGCTTCACGGCCGAGGCCGCCTACGTGGGCAACAAGGGGGTGGACATCCAGTACCGCGTGGATGCCAACGCGGCCACGGTGCTCGGCCTCGACCAGGCCGGACGCCCGCTCTTCGCGCCGTTCGGCCGCACCGCGGCGGTGAACACGTTCGTGGCGGGCCGGAGCGACTACCACTCGCTGCAGGTCAAGCTCGATCGCCGCTTCCGCAACGGCTTCATGGTGACCAACAGCTACACGCTGGGCCGCGCACGCAACTTTGCCGACGACAACGGCTTCATCGCGACGCCGGCCGACTGGGAGCGGTCCTACGGCCTTGCCGGCTTCGACAGGCGCCACACCTGGGTCTCGAGCTTCGTCGTCGAACTGCCGTTCTTCCGGGAGTCGGCCAGCCCGCTCCGGTACGTGCTCGGCGGATGGCAGGCCTCGGGCCTGCTCACGCTGATGGGCGGCACGCCGCTCAACGTGACGGCCGACGGCGCGCTGCTGCGTGCCCCTGGCAACACGCTGTATGCCGACCGCATCGGCACGCCGCGGATCATCGGCGACAAGGGCCCCGGCACGCAGTACTTCGACCCGTCGGCCTACGGCCAGCCCGCGCCGGCCACCTTCGGCAACCTCACGCGCAACGGCAGCGGCATGCGTGGCCCGGGCTTCACGTCGCTCGACTTCTCGCTCGTCAAGCGGGCCATGTTCGGCGCGTCGTTCCGCTATGCCGAGTTCCGCGTGGACGCGTTCAACCTGACGAACACGCCGGCGTGGAACAACCCCAACACCAGCGTGGCGAGCCCCACGTTCGGCCAGATCAACGGGGCCTCGAACTCGCGCGTGATCCGGTTCGCGCTCAAGTACGCCTTCTGACCCACGACCAAGGAGGTCGCATGCTCCGCCTTCTGCCGCTCCTGCAACGTGTCGCCCGCCGGCCGTGGCGTCTGGCCCGCGCGTCGGGCCTGATCGTGCTCGCCGCGACGCTCGCGGCGGGGCCGGCGTCCGCCCAGGATCCGCGGGCGGCCATCCAGGGCCGCGTCACCGACACGTCCGGCGCCGCGGTCCCCGGGGCCACCGTCACGATCACCAACACCGCCACGGGGACGCGCAACACGGCGGTCAGCAACGAAAACGGGATCTACGCGTTCCCGTTCGTCACGCCGGGCACCTACGACGTGGCTGTCGAGCTCAGCGGCTTCAAGCGCGTCGAACAGCGCGACGTGGTCGCGAGGATCGCCGACCGGCTCGAGCTCCCGTTCACGCTGGAGGTCGGCGGGCTCGAAGAGACGGTGTCGGTGGTCGGCGGTGCGCCGCTGCTCGAGACGCGCACCGGGTCGACCGGGCAGGTGATCGACGAGAAGCGGATTCAGCTCATGCCGCTGTCGGACGGCAACCCGTTCACGCTCACCCGGCTGGCGGCGGGCACGGTGTACACGGGCGACCTCAAGTTCTCGCGGCCATTCGACAACGGGGGCACGTCGGCGGTGACGGCAAACGGCGCCGCAGGCGGCAACGAGTTCACCCTGGACGGCTCGCCCAACATGGCCAACGGCCGCCGCGTGGCGTTCGTCCCCCCGGCGGGCGCGGTGCAGGAATTCAAGGTCGAGACGGCCACCTTCGACGCGCAGCAGGGACACACGGCCGGCGCGACGGTCAACGTGACGATGAAGAGCGGGTCGAATCAGTTCCGGGGCGACGCGTACTACCACCACCGGGACGAAGCCCTGAGCAAGAACGACTTCTTCCTCGAGCGCGCCGACCAGCCGAAGGCCGCGATGGACTACAAGCGCTACGGCTTCACCTTCGGCGGCCCCGTCGACCTCGGCTTCTACGACGGACGCAACAGGACGTTCTTCTTCACCGCCGTCGAGTGGCTCTACGACGAGTTCCCCGAGCCGGGGCAGTTCACGGTGCCGACCGAGGCGCAACGCAGCGGCGACTTCTCGGCGCTGCTGCCGCTGGGGATCCAGATCTACGATCCCGCCACGGCGCGGCTCGAGAACGGGCAGGTGCGGCGGGATCCCTTCCCGGGCAACGTCATCCCCGCCGATCGGATCAGTCCCGTCGCGCGGAACATCCTCGGCTACTACCCGCTACCCAACCAGGAAGGCAACGCGCAAGGACAGAACAACTTCATCACCTCGAATCCGCGCGGCGACGACTTCTACTCGGTGAACTTCCGGGGCGACCATCAGTTCGGCAACGACCACCGGTCGTTCGTCAGGTATTCGCGCAACAGCCGCCGCGAGAACCGCGGAAACTGGACGGGCGAGGTGAACGGCATCCGGCCGACGGGCAACTTCCTCTACCGGAAGAACGACGCCGTGACGGGTGACCACGTCTGGACGATCGACCAGGCGACGGTGCTCAACGTGCGCGGCAGCTGGTCGAGGTTCCAGGAGCCGAGCATCCGCCAGCACCAGGGCCTCTTCGACCCGGCGTCACTCGGGTTCGCGCCGGAGGCCGCGCGCCTGTTCGGCAGCGCGCGCTACTTCCCGCGCGTCGAGTTCCCGAGCGACGTGTACGCCGCGCTCGGCGACAGCTTCGCCGGCGGCACCAACTTCCACATCCTCACCATCCAGCCCACGGTCACGCGCTTCTTCGGCAACCACTCCGTACGCGTCGGGTACGACTACCGGGGGTACCGCGAGACGTCGGAGCCGAGCTACCACGCCGCCGGGCGGTACGAGTTCGGCCGCGACTACACGAACGCGGGCACGGGCCTCGGCAGCGCCGCCATCGGCCAGGAGCTGGCCGCGTTCCTGCTCGGCCTGCCCTCGGGCAGCGACAGCGCCATCGAGATCACCACGGGCCGCGACACCCGCAGCAGGTATCACGCGTTTTTCGTCCAGGACGACTGGAAGGTCAACGACCGGCTGACGGTGAACCTGGGCCTCCGCTTCGAATACGAAGGCGCGCCCTACGACGTGAACGACGCCAACGTCCGCGGGTTCGACCCGACGGCGAAGCTCGACATCACCGACCCGGCGCGTGCCAACTACGCCGGGCAGCCGATCTCCGAACTGCCGCCGGGCCAGTTCAACCCGGTAGGCGGCGTCGGCTTTGCCGGCCCGGCCAATCGCGGCTTCTGGAACACCGACACGAACAACTGGCAGCCGCGCCTCGGCTTTGCCTACCAGGTGAATCCCCGGACCGTCGTGCGCGGCGGCTGGGCGATCTACACGGTGCCGCTGCTGTTCGACTACGCCATCTTCCAGCCCGGCTTCGCGCAGTCCACGCCGCTCGTGGCCAGCAACGACAACGGCCTGACCTTCAGGGCGAGCCTCGACAACCCGTACCCCGACGGCGTGATTCAGCCGGCGGGGAACAGCAGGGGTCCGAATACCTTCGTCGGACAGAACCTCAGCCGGTACACCACCGACGTGGACGTGCGCAACCCGCAGGCGATGCGGTGGGCCGTCAACGTGCAGCGTGAGCTGCCCGGCCAGTGGGTGGTGGAAGCGGGCTACACGGGCAACCGCGGCTACGACCTCACGGTCGAGACCGACATCAACCCGGTGCCGCGCGAGTTCCTGAGCAACTCCGAAGTGCGTGACAACGCGCACATCACACGCATGTCGCAGCTGGTACCCAACCCGTTCGCGGGCCTGCTGCCGGGGACGGGCCTGAACGCGACCAACGTCGCGCGCCAGCAGCTGCTGCGGCCGTTCCCGCAGTTCACGCAGGTGCTGAGCCG
>JBIQIB010000167.1:5179-6476 GCA_044508265.1 Acidobacteriota bacterium | reverse complement strand
CGCGGGAGCACCGCCCAGCGACAACAGGACGCCGCCCATCCAGAAGGTGAAGAAGAACACGGCGATCGCCGCGGCCACCGTCAGCACGAGACGGAGCGCCCGGGTCATGGCAGGTCGACGACCCAGGTCACGCGCGGCGGAGCGGCGCCGTCTACCGTGGCGGCCGACTCCCAGCCTGCCTCGCCTGCCGGGGGCGCATCGGCGTCCGGCAGCGGCAGGCCGCTGAGGTGCGGCGACGCGAGCCACTCACGCGCCACGTCCTCAGGCGCCTCCGCCTCCTCGCCGATCGGCACGGTGCCGTGCACGGCCGACACGACGGTGCACCGGAGCTGCGCCGTGGGCGCGTCGTGCCACCAGGCGAGCACCATCGGCGCCCCGCCGGCCCGCGCCACCTGGGTGCGCCGGAGTTCGGTGACGGCATCCATGAACGTGACGAGGTCGCCGACGGTCACGCCCGCCGCCTGTTCACGCGTCAGCCCGAACCACCAGAGGTTGCCCTGTGCCTCGTCCAGCGCGTCGTCGCGGTTCACGACGAGGTCGGCCTCGGCAAGGCCGCCCATCCACTGTTCGGCGAGGGGGTGCATCGTGTCCATGGGTGCGTCGGGGACGGGCTACTCCCTGTCGCCCCGAAGAGTGTGTGCTGCCGCCGCGATGCGTGCTTCCAGCGCATCGACCCGCGCAGCCAGGGCCTCGAGGTCGCCCGCGGCTGCACCACGCGAGGTGCCATCGGCGGGCGGCGCCGGCGGCGTCCGCACGAAGCGGACGTAGCCGACAGCGAGCGTAATGACGAGCGCCGCGGTCAGGACGACGAATCGCATGGCCGACACGTCGCTGGCGATGATCCAGCCCACGCCGTAGATCATCGTGAAGACGCCGCCCAGCAGCAGTCCGTTGCTGATCACCGGCAGGTCGTCCGGCCTCCAGAGCGACAGCGTCATCGTCAGCGTCGCGAGCGCGATGAGGACGATGCTGGTGGTGCGCCCCCAGACCTTCCTGCGCTGCTGCGTCTCGTCCTCCAGCTGACGGCGGCGAGTGCGCACGTCGTCGAGCCGTGCGCGCTCCTCGCTGGTGAGCGAGTCTCGCGACCGCATCGACGTGATGTCCTGCTCCTCGCGCAGCAGCTCGGTCAGGCGCGGCTGCGCTGCTTCGCGGGGCGACGGGTAGAACGTGTAGACACCCACGCCGATGAACGCCGTCACCATCAATCCGAGGAAGATGGCGAAGATGATGTGCAGACCGCCCGCAGGACCGTGTCGCATGTGCGCTCCGATGGACGTAGAGTACACGGCAGGTCGGC
>JBIQIB010000167.1:2697-5079 GCA_044508265.1 Acidobacteriota bacterium | reverse complement strand
GATCCGCTGCCATGTCCCGCACCCTCTTCGTCGTCGTCCTCTTCGCGCTGGCCCAGGCGGCCGACCTCGGGCCCCGGCCATGGGACGGCTACCGCGGCATCTGGTACATGAACCAGCCCACGGGCGACGCCCACCGGTACAAGTACTCGGGCGGCTTCGGCACGTACCCTCAGTGGCACCTGCCCATCGCGGTACACGCCCCTGCCGTGCAGAAGACGTTCTTCGTCATCGGCGGCTCCAACGGGAACGTGTCTGAACGCGACGATGAGCTCGTGCACCTGGTCGGGTACTTCGATCACCGGACGCGGGAGATCTCCCGGCCGGTGCGGCTGCTGAACAAGCGGACCGAAGACGCCCACGACAACCCGGTGCTGTCGATCGACGGGGACGGCCATCTATGGGTGTTCTCCGCGGCGCACGGTCGCGCCCGGCCTGCGTACATCCACCGTTCCGTCCGTCCCTACGACGTCGGCGACTGGGAGCTCGTCGCGACGACGAACTTCTCGTATCCGCAGCCGTGGTACCTCGAAGGGCGCGGCGAGTTCCTCTTTCTGCACACTTTGTATCGCAACAACCAGCGCTCCCTGCACGTGAGCCGCTCGCGCGACGGCCGGGCCTGGAGCGACCCGGAGCTGCTCGCCCACATCGACATGGGCGACTACCAGATCTCGTGGCCCCATGGCGATCGCGTCGGCACGGCGTTCGACATGCACCCGTCGAAGGGCCGCGCGGGGACCGGCCTGAACTTCCGCTCGAACATCTACTACCTCGAGACGCCCGATGCGGGGCGGACGTGGACGACAGTCGGCGGCGAGCGCGTGACGCTGCCGGTCACCGACATCGACAGCGCCGCACGGGTCCTCGACACGCTGTCGGCCGACCGCAGCGTCTATCTCAAGGACCTGGCGTTCGACGCTGAAGGGCGTCCCGTCATCCTGTACCTCACGTCCCGCGGGTTCATGCCCGGCCCCGACAGCGGCCCCTTCACGTGGTTCACGGCGCACTGGCGTGGGTCGCAGTGGGAGCATCGCCGCGTCACCGAGTCGGACCACAACTACGACCACGGCTCGCTCTACATCGAGACCGGCGGCACATGGCGCGTCATCGCGCCGACCGACCCGGGCCCGCAGCCATGGGGCACCGGCGGCGAGATGGTGATGTGGACGAGCGGGGACGAAGGGGCGAGCTGGCGCCGCGTGACGGAGCTCACAACCGGCAGCGCGCGCAATCACTCGTACGCACGCAAGCCGCTGCGGGCCCATCCCGACTTCTACGCGCTCTGGGCGGACGGTCACGCGCTCGAGCCGTCGCCGTCGCGCCTGTACTTCACTACCCGGGACGGCGAGGTCTTCGCGCTGCCGGAGCGCATGACGTCCGCGCACGCCGCGCCGGAGCGTGTCGCCCCGCGGTAGCAGGGCGCGGACGGGTCACGGTACGCCGGTCAACCGCCGGCTGAGCTCTCGCAGCTTGCGGCGTGCCTCGGGATCGGCTGCCTGCGCGTGCGGCGTGGCCACCTCGAGCGAGCTGAAGTACGTGCCGCTGGGCGCATCGGTGCTGATCGCCTTCAACACGGCCGCGGCGCCGTCGTTCACGGAGCTGCGCGGCGCCACGCCACGCGACACGACCATCGGCGTGTCCATGAACGACGAGGGATGCAGCGCGTAGACCGGAATGCCCTTCGGCTCAAGGGCCTTCGCCATGTCCACGGTGAAGAGGATCTGCGCGAGCTTGCTCCGTGCGTACGCCCGCACGTCGTCGTAGTCGCGCTCCACCATCACGTCGTCGAAGTCGATGGGCTGCTGCGCGCGCGACGACACGTTGACGATGCGCGGGGCGCGGCCCTTCTCGAGCAGCGGCAGCAGCCGGTGCGTCAGCAGGTACGGCGCCAGGTAGTTCACCGCGAAGTGCATCTCGTGGCCGTCGGCGCTGGTGAGGCGTCCGCGCTCCTTCTGCACCCATACGCCCGCGTTGTTCACGAGCACGTCGAGGCGCGGGTAGTCGCGGCTGATCTCGTCGGCCAGCCCGCGCACCGCATCGAGCGACGCGAAGTCGGCAGCATAGAAACGTGCGGAGCCCTTGCCACCCTTCGTGATCTCGTCCACCAGCGCGCTGCCGCGCTCGACGTTACGGCCGTGGACGATGACGTGGTCGCCCTGCGCGGCGAGCCGCCTCGCCACTTCGCGGCCGAGACCGTCGGTGGACCCGGTCACCAGCACGACGCGCTGGTCGGCGGCGAACGACACGGCGCCGTCGCGCGATTGCGCGACGGCCGTACCGCCGATGAACAAGAGCATCAGCAGAGCGCCCAGGGTTCCACTCAGCACACCGCTGCACGCAGGCGTCAGCCGACGACCGACACGGAGATGGCACATGGACGCCAGT
>JBIQIB010000167.1:0-2597 GCA_044508265.1 Acidobacteriota bacterium | reverse complement strand
TTATGCCTTCCACGCCGGACGTCTGCACCGCATCGAGCACCTCGACGACTCGTGCATACGGCACGCCCGCATCGGCCTTGATGTACAGCGTGCTGTCACTGCGTGTGACGAGGATGTCTTCCACCGCCGCCGCCAGATTGGACGGGACCACCGGGTCGCCCTGAAGGAACGTCGTGCCGTCGGCAGCCACTGTCACGACCAGGGCCTGTGGCTCGTCCGCGTCCGGCACCTCGACGGCGTTGTGCGTGACGGCCATCCGGACGTTCACCCCGCGCTGCAGCGGGGCGCTCGCGGTGCCCTGCTGGGCGAGCCCCACACCAGGAACCGCAATCACCAGCGCGACGAGACATGCTTCGAGTCTGTGAGCCATGACGTCCTCCTCCCTGACTGACCTGTTCGACTTCCTTCCCTGCTCATGTCCGCTCGGCCCTGCTCCACCGCACGTCCGGCCGATCCATCACCCGTCCGCGTCCGGATGCGGCGCCGTCGCACCGGCGTTGCCGGCGAGTTGCTGCTGCTGAAGGGCCGCGGCCCCCATCAGTCCGCCCATGCCCATCGACTCCACCGCGCTGCTCGGCACCAGCATCAGCGCCCCCTTCTCCTTGAGTCCCTCGTAGAGCATGTTCATCGCGCGCAGGTGCAGCGCAGTAGGGTTGTCGCGGTAGGCTCTGGACGCCTCCTCGAAGGACGTCGCAATCTCCAGTTCCGCCTGGCCGAGAATGATGCGCGCCTGCTTCTCTCGTGCTGCCTGCGCCTCGCGTGACATCGCGTCCTGCAGCGCCCCGGGAATGACGATGTCGCGCATCTCGACCGAGGAGACCGTGACGCCCCAGGGGTTCGACCGTTGATCGATGAGGGCCTGAAGCTCCGCCTCGATCGCTTCCCGTCCGCGCAGCAGCTGCGTCAGCTCGGTGCGGCCGATGATGTCGCGCAGCGCCGTCTGCGCGGCCCAGCTCACCGCCTGCGCGTAGTCCTGTACTTCGAGCGCGGCCTTCTCGACGTCGTGCACCATCCAGAACAGCACGGCATCGACGCTCACGGGCACCGTGTCGGCCGTCAGCGTCTGCTCGGCGGCGAAGCTGGTGGTGATCGTCCGCTGGTCGATCCGCGACGCCACGCTGTCGACGAACGGCACGACCCAGAACAGGCCGGGACCACGAAGCCCTGCGAAACGTCCGAGCCTCAGCACCACGGCGCGCTCCCACTGCTGCGCCACGCGCGGTGACTGCATGCACACGAGGCCGACGAGCGTCATCGCGATGGCGGGCGCGGGGTGCTGCGTCGAACGCCATGCGGCGAGGCCCAGGAGCACGGCACCGAGGAGTACGGCGAGAGCCACGACGTTGACGCGCGGCAGTGCGGCGCCGGGGTCTTCTGAACGACGTCCCATTTGCACGATGCCCATCTACACCCCTCCTTGCTGGCGGGCGCGGAGCACCCGCATCACGTCGTCGAGCGTGAAACCGGCAGCCTCTGCGTCGGCCAGGACGCGCGTCACGAACGCGTCCAGGCGACGCTCCCGTTCCGCCGGCGGATCGGCTCTGACGGGCGTGGCGCGGACGAAGGATCCGACGCCGCGTTTCGTCTCGATCACGCCCGCCCGCTCCAGGCTCGTGTAGACCCTCGCGACCGTGTTGCCGTTGACGCGAACCTGCACGGCCAGTTCACGCACCGTCGGCAGCTGATCGCCGATTGCCAGGCGCCCCGTGGCGATGGCCGCGCGCAGCCCACGCTCCAGCTGGGCGTAGATCGGCGTCGGATCACGGGGGTCAATGGAGACGAGAGCCACTTAATCGCTTGTTCTAGAACATTAGTACAATCGGTGCAAGCGAAAAGTTCCGCCCGTGCACGCCACTGCTACGGCTCTTCCACGTAGCCGCGCGCGAGAGCCTGGTTCTGGTCCTTGAAGATCGCCATGGCCGTCGTCATGCGCAGGAAGCCGAACCGGCGATAGAACGACTCCTTCCCCCGCACCGAGTAGAGGAGGATCTTCTTGTGGCCACGGGAGAGATCCACGAGCCGCTGGACGATCTGTCCGCCCAGACCGGTGCCCTGGTGGCTCGGCAGGACGGCGACGTCACAGATGTACGAGCAGTCCGCGCCATCGGCCAGCGCGCGTCCCACGCCGACCAGCCGGTCGTCGTCGTAGGCGAATACCTTGAACATGCTGTTGGTGAAAGCCGTGCGCAGGTCGGCCGGGTCCTTCTGGCCGAGCGGTGCCGCACGATAGAGGGCAGACAGCTCGTCCCAGTCGACGCGCTCGAGGGAATCGGACCACGACAGTGCCAACGCTCACCTCCCATCACCCGTCATCGGCGTCGATCGCCTGACCCGCTTCGCGTCCATAGCCGCTGACTCTCCTACAGCCGCGGGCGCATGGGCAAGCGAAACGCGGAGACGCCTGCCTGGCCGAAGCTCACGCGCCGGGGAGAGAGAGAAGCCTGCCTCGCTGAAGCGCGCGGCGCGTAGAGAGAGGAGCTTGCCTGACCGAAGCTCGCGCGAAACGCCAGAGAGAAGAGCTCGCCTGGCCGAAGCTCGCGCAAAGCGCGGAGAGAGGAGCTTGCCTGGCCGAAGCTCGCGCAAAGCGCGAGCGTAGG
>JBIQIB010000029.1:20305-37149 GCA_044508265.1 Acidobacteriota bacterium | reverse complement strand
CGCGAGGGGTGACGCAGCTTGCGCAGCGCCTTGGCCTCTATCTGCCGGATGCGCTCGCGGGTGACGGCGAAGTTCTGGCCGACCTCCTCGAGGGTGTGCTCGCTGCCTTCGCCGACGCCGAAGCGCATCTTGATCACGCGCTCCTCGCGCGGCGTCAGCGTCTTCAGCACGTCGTCGGTCTGTTCCTTCAGGTTCAGGTTGATGACGGCCTCGGCCGGCGACACGATGTTGCGGTCCTCGATGAAGTCGCCGAGGTGCGAGTCTTCTTCCTCGCCAATCGGCGTCTCGAGCGAGATGGGCTCCTGCGCGATCTTGAGCACCTTGCGCACCTTCGCCACGGGGATGTCCATGCGCTGGGCGATCTCCTCGGACGTCGGCTCGCGGCCAAGCTCCTGCACGAGCGCGCGCGACGTGCGAATGAGCTTGTTGATGGTCTCGATCATGTGCACCGGGATGCGGATGGTGCGTGCCTGGTCCGCGATCGCCCGGGTGATGGCCTGACGGATCCACCACGTCGCATAGGTCGAGAACTTGTAGCCGCGGCGGTACTCGAACTTGTCGACCGCCTTCATCAGGCCGATGTTCCCCTCCTGGATCAGGTCGAGGAACTGCAGGCCCCGGTTCGTGTACTTCTTGGCGATCGACACGACGAGGCGCAGGTTGGCCTCGACGAGTTCCTTCTTCGCCTGCTCGGCCTGCATCTCGCCGCGGTAGATCGTCTCGAGCGTGTGCCACAGCCGCTCGGGCGTCTCCTCGAGCTCGGCGCTGAGCTGCTTGACGCGATCGCGCAGCTCCTTCTGCCGCTTCGCGAGCGCCTTCCGCTCCTCTTCCTTCAGCCGGGGCTTGCGGCCCTTGGCCGGAGGATTGAGCTGCCGCTCGATCTGGTCGGCCTCACGCTGGAGCCGGCGCACGCCCTCGACCTGCTCCTTGATCTCGTCGATCATCCGGCGCTTGACGTTCTCGGTGAACTCGATCTCGCGGATGTACTTCGAGATCATCACGCGGCGGCGGAGCATGTTCCAGCGCGCGCGGCGCCAGGCGGCGTACTCCTTCTTCGTCTTGCCCTTCTTCACCGAGGCGGCGCGGGTCTCGGCCGCCTTGTACGCGGTGATGGCCTTCTTGACCTGGTCCACCTGACGGAGCACTTCCTTCGCGCGCTCCTCGAGGCGGTCTTCGGTCACCTCTTCGTCGGTGAAGATCACGAGCTCGCGCACGGTGCGCTGGCCCGACTTGAGCTGCTCGCCCATCTCCAGGATCTTCTTCGCGACGGTCGGCATCCGGGAGATCGACTTGATCACCGAGAGCTTGCCGCGCTCGATCCGCTTGGCGATGGCCACCTCGCCCTCACGGGTGAGCAGCGGCACCGTTCCCATCTCGCGCAGGTACATGCGCACCGGGTCGTTGGTCTTGTCGAGCGCACCGGGGGTGAGATCGAGCTCGGGCTCCTCACCGGATTCGGTCCGGTCGAGGAGCTTGTCCTCCCGGTACTTCTGCTCCGACTCCACCACCTCGATGCCCGCATTGCCGAACGTGCTGAACAGATCGTCCAGCTCCTCGGCCGACGACGTGATGTCGGCGGGCAGCACTTCACTGACCTCGTCGTACAGGAGGTAGCCCTTCTCCTTCCCGATCGCGATCAGGTGGCGTACTTCGTCGTACTTGTCTTCGATGGACACGTCGCTGTGGCCTCCTCGGCCCGTGCGTGTGGGCTGCCGGTCTTCAATTATCACTTCAGCGCCTCAATCTGCTGTATGAGTTCTTTCTTCCTGGCCCAGAGCGCGAGCACGCGCGCCGTGTCGGCGGTGCCCCTGGTCTCGTGCAGGTGGTCGATCTCGCGATCAATCCGGGCCCGTTCACGGTCGAGACGCAGCATCCGCAGCGTGCGGGCACAGGCCTCGGCGGGCGCCGCAGCGCCCAGCGCCGCCTGGGCGGTGACCCAGCGGCGTTCTTCTTCATTCAGACGCCCGAGGAATGCGCCTGGCAGTTCCTCGGGGTCGGCGATGTCGAGATCTCTCGCCAGTTTCAGCAGCCGGCCCGCCCGCAGCCCCTCGAAGACCTCGTCTTCGAGCGCGAGCAGTGCCGCATGAGCGGCGGCCGGGTGCGTCAGCACCGCGACGATGAGCTCGCGTTCGGCGGGCAGGACGCCCGTGACCGAGGCTCGCCGGACCTCGGTGGGGACGCTCGTCTGTCGTGTCACGGCCGCCTTGCGAATGGCCTGGCGCACCGTATCCTCGCCGATGCGCGCCCGGAAGGCGATGCGATCGGCGAACTGGTCACGACCCGCCGCGTCCGGAATACGCGCCGCGACCACCAGCATGTCGTTCAGGAATGACAGCCTGCCCTGTGGATCCTGCAGGTTGTGTGCCGCCGCCCCTTGATCCAGGACGAAATCCAGGTACGGTTTGGCCTGATTCACCTGCGCCAGGTACGCCTCGCCTCCATGCCGCTGGAGGTACGTATCGGGATCCTCGCCCTCCGGCAACAGGGCCACCGACACCTGAAACCCTTCCGCGACCAGCAGGTCGCCCGACTTGCCCGCCGCGCCCTGACCCGCCCGGTCGCCGTCGAAGCTCAGCACGACTTTCGACGCAAACCGGCGCAGAAGCTGGGCCTGCGCCACCGTCAGGGCGGTGCCGCTCGACGCCACGACGTGCTCGACGCCGCCCTGCAGCGCCTGCGCCACGTCGAAGTACCCTTCGACCAGCACGGCCACCCCGGCCTTGCGGATGGCGTGCTTGCTGAGGTGCAGGCCGTAGAGTACCCGCCCCTTGGTGTACAGGGGCGTTTCCGACGAGTTCAGGTACTTGGGCACCTGATCCGCCTGCATCGCCCGGCCGCCGAAGGCGACCACCGAGCCGCCCTCGCGGCAGATCGGAATCATGAGGCGGCGCTGAAAGCGATCGACGATCCCCGCCCGCTCCCGCTCGACGCCGAGACCGCTCTTGAGCACCTGGGCCGTCGTGTAGCCGCGTCCGCGCAGCAGCCGGACCAGTCCGTCCCGCCCAGGCGGGGTCAGCCCCATCCCCAGCCGCTCAATCGTCGCCGGTGTCAGCCCGCGGCGATCCAGCATCTCGCGCGCCGCCTGTCCGGAGGCGGACGCGAGGTGTTCGGCAAAGAACGCGGCCGCTGCCTCGTGCATGGCAAGCAGCGTCTCGCGCTCCGCGTCGTCGCGGCGGGCCTCGGCGCTGCTCGTCGGCTCCGGCAGCGTCAGACCGAACTTCGAGGCGACACGCCGCACGGCGTCCTGGAACCCGACGCCCTCCTGCAGCTCGACGAACTTGAAGACGTCACCTCCCTGGCCGCAGCCGAAACAGTGGAAGAAGCCCTTGTCACGGTTCACCGTGAACGACGGCGTCCGCTCTCCATGGAACGGGCACAGGCCCTTGTACGAACTGCCGGCCTTGCGCAGCGGCACGTACTCCTGCACGACCTGCACGATGTCGGCCGCCTGCCGCACCTGGTCGATGACCTCACGCGGGTAGAGCACGTTACTCCTTGAGCTCCACCACGGTGACGGCGCTGCCGCCCTGTTCGTGCGGCGCCGGCGCGTGCCGCACGACCATCGGATGACGCCGGAGGAAGCCATGCAGCGCCTCCCGCAGGCGCCCGGTGCCGTGCCCGTGGATGACGCGTACCGAGGTGCGCTCCTGGACGAGTGCCGCGTCCAGGAACTTGTCGGCACGATCCAGCGCTTCGTCCACGGTGCAGCCGATGACGTTCAGGTCGCCCGACGGCGTCTGCAGCCCGTCGCCGGCGCCGGGCGCCACCACCGTTACCGACGGGCGCGGCGGCTGCACCGGCCCGCCAACCTTCCGGAGGTCGGCCACCCGTGCCCGCATCCGCTTGCCGTTGACGTCGATCTCGGCATCGCGGCCGCTCAGGCTCCGGACGACACCCGGCAGCCGCAGCGCACCCACCTCGACGCGGTCGCCCTCACGGATGGGGCCCGACTCCCTGGGCGCCGCTGGCGCCGCCGCATCCGGCGCGCCCGGCGCGGCGCCGGCGCGCACCCGCTCGGCCACCGTGTCGAGCGCGTCCCGTGCCGACACGCGCAGCAGGCCCGTGTCACCCGTCGTGATCGGCGTGGCGTGCCGCTGCTGGCGGGCCAGCTTCGCGGCCTGCTGCTTGAGCTCGTCCACGACCTTGTCGACTTCTGCCCGTGCCGTCCGGAGCTGCTCGTTCAGGCGCTGCTCCAGCCTGCGGCCAAACTGCGTCTCGCGCTCCCGCAGCGCCTCGTCACGCGCGCGCCACTGCCGCTCGGCTTCCTCTGCCTGCGCGCGGGCCCGGCGCGCCAGGCGCTTCTCGTGATCCAGCGCCTGCATGTCACTGTCCATGCGCGCTAGTTGATCAACGAGTTGCGCGTCCTTTTCGTTGCGCCACTTCGCCGCCGCGTCCAGAACGGACGACGGCAAGCCCAGCCGCGCCGCCATCTCGAACGCCAGGCTGGCCCCCGGCGACCCGTAGAGCAGCCTGTAGGTGGGCGCGAACGTCTGCGGTTCGAACCCGAACGCCGCGCACGTCACGCCCTCGGTGCTCGTCGCGTACGACTTGATCGTCTCGAAGTGCGTCGTCGCGATGACGGTGGCGCCCCGCTGGCGGAAGTGGTCGATGATGGCCACCCCGAGCGCGCCGCCCTCGACGGGGTCGGTGCCGTTGCCGACCTCGTCGAGCAGCACGAGCGCCGGCAGCGCGAGCTTCCTGTCCATCGCGACGATGTGCGCGATGTGGCCGGAGAAGGTGCTCAGGTTCGCGCCAATCGACTGCTCGTCACCGATGTCGGCGAAGATGGCGCGAAACGTCGGCAGCGCCGACCCATGCTCCACGGGGATGAACAGTCCCGCCTGGGCCATGGCCGCCAGCAGGCCGGCCGTCTTGATGGCGACGGTCTTGCCGCCCGTGTTCGGTCCCGTCACGACGAGCGCCGTCGCCGGCGGCAGCACGAGCAGATCCACAGGTACCGGCTCTGCCTCGCGCACCACGCGGTCGTCCGCGTCAGGCAGCCGTCGCGCGATGGCCGGGACGAGCAGCGGATGCCGCGCCGCCCGCAGCTCGATCCGCCCGTCCACGGCAGCCCGGGGACGCACGCCCCGCAACGCCAGCGACGTGCGGGCCTTCGCCTGCACCACGTCGAGCGCCGCCGCGACGTCGAGCGTCCGCTGGAAGTCTGCGGCGCGTGCCCTGAACCGGTCGGTCAGCGCGAGCAGGATGCGGCGGACCTCTTCCGCTTCCTCTTCTTCGAGGGCGACGACCTCGTTGTTCACCTCGACGGTGCTCAGCGGCTCGAGGTACAGGCTCGCCCCGCTGGACGACGCGCCGTGGATCAACCCGGGAATCGCGTTCCGGTGCTCGCTCTTCACGACCAGCACGAAGCGCCCGTTGCGCTCCGTGACGACGAGGTCCTGCAGATAGCGGGAGGTCTCACGGCCCCGCAGGTACGACTCGAGCGTGCTGCGCAGCCGCTGCCGCTGACGGCGCAGTCTGTCCCGGATCCCCGCCAGTGCCGGGCTCGCCGAGTCGACGACCTCGCCATGCGTGCTGATCTTCTGACGAATGTCGGCCGTCTCGCCGCCGAACCCGGCCGCGCCGCCGACCAGAGCGACCAGACGAGGGCCTCGCGGCCCGAGCGTTTGCTCGACGAGCTGGCGCGACCGCTCGACCGACTCCAGGAAGTCGGCAAGGGCGAGCAGGCGCAGCGGCTCCAGCGGCCGCCCTTCCACGGCCAGCGCGTCCAGCGTCGGCTCCAGGTCGTCATTGGCGCGCAGGGGCAGGCCCGGGTGGTCCTGCAGGAGCAGCACGGCCTCGCCCGTGAGGTCGAGCATCGCCTCGACGTCCTGCCGAAGGCCGCTGGGCCGCAAATCGTCGAGCCGGGCGGCACCGAGCGGGGTCACCGCATGGCTGCGCACCACGGCCGCGATCTGGTCGAACTCGAGCGCGCGGAGCGAAGCAGCGTCCATGATCGTGGGCCCAACGGTGTGTCTGTGGCCCCTGTCGCGCCGGACGACAGCAGAGGCAACCATCTAGTATACCCCGTAACGGCCGCTTTTCGAAGGCCCGGACGCCTGCTGTGATTGACCCACTGCCTCAGCCGGGGATACACTGCGGGATTCGCGCAATAAAATGGCGTAGACGCGCGGCACGACATCTTCCATGACCCTTCCGGAACTGGCGATTCTCGCGGCCTACTTCTTCGTGCTGAGCATCCTGGCGTTCTATGGATGGCATCGGTACGTCCTCGTCTACTGGTACAAGCGCTACGCGGAGCACGTGCCAGGAACCGGGCCGCAACTCGACCCGCTGCCGGTCGTCACGATCCAGCTGCCGATCTTCAACGAAATGTACGTCGTCGACCGCCTGGTGGACGCCGTGTGCCGCATCGACTACCCGCGCGAGTTGCTCGAGATTCAGGTGCTCGACGACTCGACCGACGAGACGCGCGACGTCGCGGCGCTTGCCGTCCGGCGGTGGCAGCTGCAGGGCTTCAACATCGCGCACATGCACCGGACGGATCGCACCGGTTTCAAGGCCGGCGCGCTCGAAGCGGGCATGCGCGTCGCCACGGGGCAGTTCGTCGCCATCTTCGACGCCGATTTCATCCCGTCGCCGGACTTCCTCCAGCGGACGCTGCCGCAGTTTGCCGACCAGGGCGTCGGCATGGTGCAGGCACGCTGGGGCCACATCAACGCCGACTATTCGACGCTGACGCGCATCCAGGCGATGCTGCTCGACGGCCACTTCGTGCTCGAGCACGGCAGCCGGAACCGCGCGGGCTGCTTCTTCAACTTCAACGGCACGGCCGGCATCTGGCGGCGCGAGGCGATTGCCGCCGCCGGCGGCTGGCAGCACGACACGCTGACGGAGGACCTCGACCTCTCCTACAGGGCGCAGCTCGCGGGCTGGCGTTTCGTCTTCATGGAAGACCTGGTCGCCCCGGCGGAACTGCCCGTCGAGATGAACAGCTTCAAGTCGCAGCAGCACCGCTGGGCGAAGGGCTCCATCCAGACGTGCCTCAAGCTGCTGCCGCAGATCCTGGCCGCCGACCTGCCGCTGCGCGTGAAGGCCGAGGCGTTCTTCCACCTCACGGCGAACTTCAACTACCTGTTGATGATCGCCCTGTGCGCGCTGATGTTCCCGTCCATGTACGTGCGCTACAACATGGGCTGGTCGGAGATGATGCTCATCGACGTGCCGCTGTTCTTCGCGGCGACGTTCTCGATGATCAACTTCTACGGCTTCTGCCAGATGCGGCTGCACCCGACGGACTGGAAGAGCCGCGTGAAGCACCTGCCGCTGCTGATGGCGGTGGGCATCGGCCTGTCGATCAACAACACCCGCGCCGTCCTCGAGGCGCTCGCCGGGCGGCAGACCGAGTTCGTCCGCACGCCCAAGCACGGCGTCGAACGCAGCGGCGACGACTGGATCGGCAAGAAGTATCACCAGGTGATGCTCTGGCAGCCGGCCGCGGAGGTCGCCGTCGGCCTCTACTTCACCGGCACCGTGTTCTATGCCCTCGCCAACGGCATCTACGGCACCCTGCCGTTCCTCGTCCTGTTCCAGGTCGGATTCCTCTACACGGGGCTGATGTCGTTCGTGCAGCAGTTCAGCGGCGACGAGGCGGTGCTCAGCACGCAGACGGCAGGGGAGTAGCCGCGACGCCCATGGCTGCCGCGCCCGCCGGACTGCAGGACGTCGTCGCCACCTCCTCCGCGCTGTGCTTCCTCGACGGGGAGCGTGGCGTGCTGGCCTACTGCGGCTACGACATTCACGACCTCGCCCGGTCGGCCACGTTTGAAGAGGTCTGCTACCTGCTGTGGCACCGCCGTCTGCCCACGCGGGCGGAACTCGGCGACCTGCATTCGCAGCTGGCCGCGGCGCGCGCACTGCCCGAGGGCGTGCTCCGGCTGATGCGCAGCCTGCCGCCGTCCAACGGCATGGACGCGCTGCGCACGCTGGTGTCGGCGCTGTCGCACTACGACCCCGACGCCGCGGACGACAGCCCGCAGGCCACCTACCGGAAAGCGGTCAGACTCACCGCACAGCTGGGGTCGCTCGTGGCGACCTACGGGCGCATGATTGCCGGCGGCGGGGTCATCGCGCCGGACCCCGCGCTCGGACATGCCGCCAACTTCCTCTACATGCTGAGCGGCCAGCGCCCCGACGCGCTGTCGGTGCGCGCCTTCGACGTCGGCCTGATCCTGCACGCCGACCACGAGCTGAACGCGTCCACGTTTGCCGCCCGCGTGACGGCCGCGACGCTGAGCGACGTGCACTCTGCCGTCGTTTCGGGCGTCGGCACGCTGAAGGGCCCGTTGCACGGCGGCGCGAACGCCGACGTCATGCGGATGCTGCTCGCCCTCGGCGAGGATGCCTCCGACGAGCGCGCCGAGGACGTCGTGCGCGCGAAGCTGGCCCGCAAGGAGAAGATCCCGGGCTTCGGCCACCGCGTGTACCGCACGGAAGATCCGCGCGCGACGCACCTGCGGCGCCTGTCGAAGGAGCTCGGCGAGCGCGCGGGACACCCGCGCTGGTTCGAGATCTCGCAGCGCATCGAGGCCGTCGTCCATGCCGAGAAGGGCCTCTTCCCGAACGTCGACTTCTACTCGGCGTCGGCCTATCACGCCATGGGCATCCCGGTGGATCTGTACACGCCGATCTTCGCCGTGAGCCGGGTGGCTGGCTGGACGGCGCACGTCCTCGAACAGCTCGCGAACAACCGGCTGATCCGGCCGCGAGCGGAGTACGTGGGGCCGCCATATCCGCAGACGTTCGTCCCGCGGGACGAACGGTGACGTCCGCCACGGGGGCACGACGCGGGACATACGAGCAGGGACGACAGTGAGCGCACAGGCGGCCTCTCCCGACGCCTCGACGCGTGCCGAACTGATCCAGGCACGCCAGCGGTTCGTCTCGACGTGGCCCAGGCGCCTCCTCGAGCTCGAGGCGATGCGCGGGGCCGAGGACGCCGAGACGCGCGGCGATTTCGCCAGAGCCGCACGCCGTCTGGTCGGGGCAGCCGGCGTCGCCGGGTTCTCCACGCTGAGTCAGGCCGCCCGCGAGATCGAGACCGCCGTCGGCCGCGACGGCACGGCCGGTGCCGCGCCTGCCGACATGGCCGAACGGCTGCAGGCCGCCTACGCCCGCGACGAGGAGACCGCGCCCGACTGGGCGACGCCCGACGAGTCGGACACCGACCCGTCACCCTCCTTCACCATCGTTCTCGCAGAGGACGACGAGGTGCAGCAGCTCACGGTCATGCGCGTCCTCGAGGCCGCGGGCCATGTGGTGACGGCCATCAGCCGCGGCGACGAGGTGCTGGAAGCCGTCCGGCGTATCCGGCCCGCCATCCTGCTGCTCGACCAGCAGCTGCCCGGCATGGACGGCTACACGATCTGCCGCCACGTGAAGGCCGACCCGGCGCTCACCTCCGTGGCCGTCGTCTTCGTCACCGGCGCCATCTCGCCTGACGACAGGCTGGCGGGGCTGCTCCTCGGCGCCGACGACTACATCGAGAAGCCGGTGGACCTGGCGGATCTCAGCCTGCGACTCACCACGGTTGCGACGCGCAGGGCCGAAGCGCAGGCCGTCAACCAGGAGCTGAAGCTGGCTCGGGGCGAGCTGACCTATGGCGAGTTCGTCACGAGGACGTCGGACCTGCTGCAGCAGACGACGGGGGCACTCGTCCTGCTGCGTACGCCCGCCGACGTCGGCATGCGGGTGGCCACCTGGCTGACGGGCGAGCTGCGCCGCGACGACCTGCTGGCCCGGTACGGCGACGACCTGCGGATTCTCTTCCTGCCGGGACTCATCGGGCGGACCGCCGAACGCCATGTCTCGGATGTCGTCAGCCGGCTCGGCGCCGCCGGACTGCCCGTCTCCTGGGGCGTCGCTGTCGCGGATCGGCCGAACGAGCGCACGCTCCCTGCGCTGCTCCAGGAAGCCGACGGCCGTCTCGCCGCCCATGCCGCGCTCGCGCCGGCGCCTCCGCCAGAACCAGGCGGCGACGACCGCGGACCGACCGTCACGCTGCGCCGCCGCAGCGTGCTCGTTGCCGACGACGACGAAGGGACGCGGCTCCTCGCCGTGCGGCCGCTGACACGCGACGGGCTCCACTGCCGGACGGCTGCCGACGGGCGCGAGGCGCTCGAAAGCATTGCCGAAGAGGTGCCGGAGGTGCTGGTGCTCGACCTCTCGATGCCCAACCTCGACGGTCTGGGCGTCCTGGCGGCCCTGGCAAAGCGTCCACCACCGCGTCCGCGCGTCATCGTCGTCTCGGCCAACAGGCAGGAAGACGACGTGCGGAAGGCCCTCGCGCTCGGCGCCGAGGACTACGTGGTGAAGCCGTTCAACCCGCTGATGCTCCTCACGCGCGTGCGGCGCCTGATGCACTGACACGAGCGGCGCGCGTCGGCCACGCCCACGCCCATGCCGGAGGTCCGGTCGCCGCGCGTCGTATAATCGGCAGTTGCTGCATGGAAGCCCGCCGCGTTCGTAACTTCTCGATCATCGCGCACATCGACCACGGCAAGTCGACGCTGGCCGACCGTTTCCTCGAGGTCACCGGCGCGCTGCAGGCCCGTGAGATGGAGGCGCAGGTGCTCGACAGCATGGACCTCGAGCGCGAGCGCGGGATCACCATCAAGGCGCATTCCGTGCGCCTCAACTACACGGCCGACGACGGCGAGGCGTACGTCCTCAACCTGATTGACACGCCCGGGCACGTCGACTTCTCGTACGAGGTCACCCGCTCGCTGGCGGCGTGCGAAGGCGCGCTCCTGCTCGTAGACGCCTCGCAGGGCGTGCAGGCGCAGACGCTGGCCAACGCCTACCTGGCCGTGGGCAACAGCCTCGAGATCATCCCGGTCATCAACAAGATCGACCTGCCGGGCGCCCAGCCCGAGGAGGCGAAGCGGCAGATCGAGGAGATCATCGGACTCGACGGCGACGACGCGATCCTCGCGAGCGCGAAGGAGGGCGTCGGCGTGCGCGAGATCCTCGAGGCCGTCGTGCAACGCGTGCCGCCGCCGTCAGGCGACCCCGACGCGCCCCTCAAGGCGCTGATCTACGACTCGTGGTTCGACCCGTACCGGGGCGTGATCGTGCAGATCCGCGTCATCGATGGCGAGATCCGTCCCGGGATGCGCGCACGGTTCATGATTGCCGGCCAGGAGTTCGACATCGAGCAGGTCGGCATCTTCTCGCCGAAGCCGATTCCCGTGGAGCGCCTCGGCGTCGGCGAGGTCGGCTTCGTCATCGCGAACATCAAGCGCATCAGCGACGCGAAGCTCGGCGACACCATCACCGAGGCCGCGCGGCCGACGGCCGAGCCGTTCCCCGGCTTCCAGGAACTCAAGCCGATGGTGTTCGCCGGCCTCTATCCGGTGGAAGGGCACCAGTACCCGGAACTCCGTGACGCGCTCGAGAAGCTCCGGTTGAACGACTCGGCCTTCGCGTTCGAGCCCGAGACGTCGGCGGCGCTCGGCTTCGGCTTCCGCTGCGGCTTCCTCGGCCTGCTGCACATGGAGATCGTGCAGGAGCGCCTGGAGCGCGAGTTCGACGTCGACCTCGTGACGACGGCGCCCGGCGTGCTGTACCGGGTGATGACGACCGACGGCGAATGGCACGAGGTGGACAACCCGTCGAAGCTGCCCGAGTCGGGTCGCGTGGCCAGGTTCGAGGAGCCCGTCATCGAGGCCACGATCATCACGCCTGCCGAGTACGTGGGTGGCATCCTGCAGCTGTGCCAGGAGAAGCGCGGCGTGCAGCAGAACATCGAGTACATGGCCTCGGACCGCGTGGTCGTGAAGTACGAGCTGCCGTTCAACGAGGTGGTGCTCGACTTCTACGACAGGCTGAAGACCGTGTCCCGCGGCTACGCGTCGCTCGACTACCACGTGAGCGGCTACTGGGATTCGCCGCTGGTGAAGCTCGACATCCTGGTCAACGGCGAGCCGGTGGACGCGCTGTCGATCATCGTGCACCGCGACATGGCGTATCAGCGGGGCAGGCTGCTGGCCGCGAAGATGCGTGAGCTCATCCCGCGGCAGATGTTCGAAGTGGCGATCCAGGCGGCCATCGGCGGCCGCATCGTCGCGCGCGAGACCGTGAAGGCGATTCGCAAGAACGTGCTCGCGAAGTGCTACGGGGGCGACATCTCGCGCAAGCGGAAGCTGCTCGAGAAGCAGAAGGAAGGCAAGAAGCGGATGAAACGCGTCGGCCGTGTCGAGATCCCGCAGGAAGCGTTCCTTGCCGTGCTGAAGGTGGGCACCGAGTGATGGCCGGGCCCGCCAAGTCGACCGCCCGGGAGTACTTCGAGTCGATCGTCATCGCGGTGATCCTCGCGCTGTTCGTGCGCACCTGGTGCTTCCAGGCCTTCAAGATCCCCACCGGCTCGATGGAGAACAACCTGCTCATCGGCGACCACCTGGTGGTGAACAAGTTCCTGTTCGCGCCGGCGGGGTTCGAGCGGGCGGTGCTGCCGATTCGGGACGTGCGCCGCGGCGAGGTGCTGGTCTTCAAGTCGCCCGAGGACCCCGAGCGCGACTTCATCAAGCGCGTGATCGGCCTGCCGGGCGAGACGCTCGAACTGCGCAACAAGCAGGTCTACATCAACGGCGAGCCGCTCGACGAGCCGTACGTGCACTTCATGCTGCCGCCGCGCGCCGACGGCGAGCGCACCTCGTTCGACGTGCGCGAGAACTACGGCCCGGTCACCATCCCCGACCATCACTACTTCGCGATGGGCGACAATCGCGACAACTCGCAGGACAGCCGGTACTGGGGGTTCCTGCCCGAGGGCTACATCAAGGGCCGCGCGCTGTTTGTCTACTGGTCGTTCGAGAGCGATGCCGCGGACTACGAGCGCTCGGCTGGCGAGCAGCTCGTGTCGATGCTCACCGGGTTCTTCACGAAGACGCGCTGGGGCCGGATCGGCCACCAGATCGACTGACCGCCGCGCACCGCGCACCGCGTACCGCCAAGCGCCGCCTGCCGCGGCCTCTTGATCCGTCCGCCAGTTGTACGGATAGCTCAGCCATAGGAACGGCTGAGCTACACTGTGTTGGACATGCGGAACGACCGTGGTGGCCTGACGGGCGCCTGCCTGTGTGTCCTCCTGCTCCTGGCTGCGGGCTCGAGTGCCCGAGCGCAACCCTCTCCGCAACTGGAGGCATTGCTCGGCGCGCCGGTGACGGCAGGAACCGACGCCCTGCTCGTGCGCTTTGCCAGGGATCCGCGCGTGCCCATGCGTTGGATCGAGCACCTGCGCCACGAGGAGCCGCTCGTGCGCGCGACCGCTGCCCGCGCGCTGGCAGCGACCGGTGTGTCAGCAGCCGTCGGACGCGTACGCGTGGCGCTGGCCGCCGAGAATCACGCCATTGCCGCCGCGGAGCAGAGCCTGGCGCTGCTGCTGCTGGGCGACGGCGCGCACGACGCCTATGCGCTCGCGCGGCTGCAGCAGACCGATGACCAGTCGCTCGAGCAGGGTCTTCTCATCATCGCGTCAGTCCGGCCGGCGTCTTTTGCCGCGCTGACCACCACTCTGTTGGCGGACGCCGAGAGCCCCGCGCTTCCAATCGCCGCCGCACTCGCCAGGCTCGACGCGATAGACCATGGCGACGTGGCGCACGCGTATGAAGAGGCGGTCGTCGCGGCCCGCCGCGGGCGGGACGTGGATGCCCTGCTCGAGCTGGCGATCACGCGCGATCGACGGCTGCAGCTCGAGACGCTGCTGCTGGCGCTCGATGACAGGCCGACGAGGGACCGGCTGATGCTGATCGCGGAGTACGTGGTACTTCGTCATCATCGTCCCGCGCGTGCGCGCAACGACGATGACTTCGCGCCCGTACTCGCCGCTGCGTGGCGCGCTGATCCCGCAAGCGCTGCAGACGTGGACACTGTTCGCGAGATCGTGCGCCGTTGGGTCGAGGGTAGCGGAGGCGTGACATCGTCTCTTGTCAGAAAGGAAGCCGTGTCATTGCTGGAGCTGTTCTCGCTCCGGGCGACGGACGTCCTGACACCCGACGAACGTCTACAGTTGAAGGAGCGCCGGTTCAGGGGCGCCCAGGCGCTGCGTACTGACAGGGCGAAGCCTTCATGGCACCCGGTCGCGTTGCTGTCAGCAGTCCCTCACGGCCTGGCCGGCAGCCTGCGCGCGGCATCAGGCTGCCGTGCCGAGAAGCGCCACGATCGCATCGTCGAGGCGACGTATCGGCCCGACGGCCGTCCACAAGCCGTCTCGATCCCGACCGGCGCTTCTCGCCTTCCGTTGCCCGAGGGCTGCGTCGCGATGGTCGAGGCGCTCACGTCCCTGGCGTACGAACCGGCAGGCCCGCCGTACCCTGGTACGCGAGTCATGTTCGTGCGGCTGGATGAGGCGTTCACCCAATGCCACGACCAGCCTTACCCGGTTCGCGGCACGGCCGAGGCAGCCCCTCCCGACACGACGAGCGAGGTCGACAAGTGGGAGCGGTTGACGTATCCACCGAAGTCGGTGTTCCGCAAGGACACGGGCGTCGTGCAGGTCGACGCGGTGGTGAGCCCAGCCGGCTGCGTGATGGCGGCATGGGTACGCGGTCCGGTCACGCTCGAGCTCGATGCTGCCGCGCTCGACGGCCTCTCCCGTGCCATTCTCTCGCCGGCCCGGGCCACGGGACGTCGGGTGCCTGAGCGGATCCGCATGTTTGCGGCGTTCTGGAACGAGTGAACATGGCCCGCCCCTCGATGCGCCACGCCCTGCTGTCCACTCTCGTCCTGCTGACCTCCGCAACGGACGTCGCCGCGCAGTCCACGGCCGAACAGCTGCTCCGGCGTCCGGTTTCGCCGGTTGCCGAGGCGCTCCTCGTGCCTTACGCGTCGGATCGACGTGTCGTCGAGCGCTGGGCCGACGCCGTGGCGGATTCGTCGGCTGACGTGCGCATGGTGGTCGCCCGAGCGATTCAGGCCGGCGGTCTGGTCGACCTCGTCGAGCCCATGGCGACCCAGCTCGCTGTCGAGTCCGACCTCGGCGCGGCCGTCGAGCAGGCCGAAGCCCTCGTCGTGCTGACACGCGATGTACATCCTGCGATCCGCGCGGCCGCGGATCGCCTGGGAGGCCCGGTGGCGGCCAGCGCGATCAGGGCACTGGGCCGGGCCGCTCCCGCGGTGCTGGCCAGAGAGGCGGGCGCGTGGCGGTCGCTTGGACGCGAGGTGGAGTTGGCCCACACGGCCGTGCTGTCCGGATGGCTCCGGTTCGGCAACCCGGACGCGGCGCGGATGCAGAACGCGCTGATGCGCGAAGGCACGCCGGAAGCCTGGCGTGTCCTGGTGGCGGCCGCCATCGAGACGGCGGTGCCGCTGCCGGCGTCACGCGTCGCGCTGGCCCTGCGTTCGTCCGATCCCGACGTCATCGACCAGGGCCTGGCCGCCGCTCTCGATTGGCCGGACGGAGAGATCTCGGCGCTGAAGCAGGGAACCGCGGCCGGCGATGCCTACGACACGCTGCTGGACGGCCTCGAAATGCGCCGCCCGAGCACCAGGCTGCTGGCGATCCTCCTTGGCAGGCGGGCCGGTTGGCCGCGGCAGGAACTGCCGCTCGCGGAGGCGGGTGCCGATGCAGCGACGTCGCGTCTCGTCGCCGTTCTCACCCGCCGCCAGCTGGAAACCCTCGATAGGTCGGAGATCGAGGCGCTCTGGGCTGCCTGGGGATGGGACAAGTCCCGCCGCGGGCGTCCCGGGAGGAATCCTCTCGAGGCAGACACGTCCGCGCGCCAGTTCCTTCACGGTCTGCCGGGCGGAATCTGGCACGCCACGTTCGACGCCGAGGGCTGCTGGCAACGCGGCACGTTCCTGACCGGCCGCATCTCCTATGGACCGGACGGAACGGTCACGGCGGCTTCCGCTGACGGCCCGCGTGCGTCCGGACGTTGTCGCGCCGCGGCGGAGGCCTTGCTGCGCCTGACACGCGTCACGACGGCTGGCGAGCACGCCTTGCTGATTCCGGCTGACAAAGCCTTCGGCAGGCGCTTCGCCGCCCGGCCGCTTCGTGAAGTCCGCTGGAGTGACTGGTGGATTCAGCAGGTCGACGGCAACCTCGAGATGCCGGTCCTCGTCAAGTCGGTCAAGCCGGCCTACCCGCGCAGCGCCAAGTCCGATCTGACGCAGGGCTCCGTGCTGCTTGCGGCCGTCATCGACGCTGACGGTTCCGTCGTCGAGGCAGGCGTGATCAAGGCGATCGATCGCCGACTGAACACCGCGGCCGCGCTGGCCCTCGGCAAGTGGCGCTTCCAGCCGGCATTGGAGAACGGGACGTCCGTGCCGTTCCTCGCCACGATCGAGATGGAGTTCAGACTCCGCTGAAGTTCCTCGCGCCATGGCCGATTGATCCCGATGCCGCGTCCGTCGCGGCGGGAGAGTCGCCATGCTCCGCAACGCCATCCGCCTGATCGTCTTCGCCCTGGTCGTCCATGCCGGCGTGCGCATCGGACCGGTGTTCTGGAACTACGTGAAGTTCAAGGACGCGGTGCGTGAGACGGCGATGTTCCCCGAGCGCCGCACCACGGAGGAACTCGTCGCGCGGGTCGTGGAGCTGGCCCGCGCGCACGACGTGGCCTTGACGCCCCAGGAGATCGTCGTCGAACGCGACGGCCAGACGACGTACATTTCGACGAGCTATACGAAGCGGCTCGAGTACGTGCCGACGCGGTTCTATCCCTACCACTTCGTGATCGACGTCGCGGAAGAGCCGCCGCGCTACGGCGATCTCATCCCATAGCAAGCGGTAGGGACGGCTCTCTGAGCCGTCCTGTAGCCCGTCCTCTGAGCCGTCCTCTGAGCCGTCCGGACGGTCCGGAGGACCGTCCCTACCGCAAAGC
>JBIQIB010000029.1:16995-20205 GCA_044508265.1 Acidobacteriota bacterium | reverse complement strand
TGAGCCGTCCTCTGAGCCGTCCGGACGGTCCGGAGGACCGTCCCTACCGCAAAGCGGTCAGAGCCTGCGACGGGGAGAAACCTGCCAGCCGGACGCGCTTGCGCCGGCTGGCGTCACCGGATTCCAGCGTGACCGCGCGGCGCGGGAGCTTGCAGCGCCGCGCGAGATGTTCGAGGAGCGCCGCGTTGGCCGCGCCCTCGACGGGCGGCGCGGCGACGCGGACGCGAAGCAGGCCGTCGTGCTCGCCGTCGATCTGGGTGCGCGACGAACGCGGCACGACCAGGACGGCGACGAGGGTGTCGTCGCCGTCGGCAACCAGCCACGGAACAGGGGAGTGGTCGGCGGACTCAGCCGAGCCGCGCTTCGGCATCCTGGTGCAGGCGAGGCTCCGCCGTCGCCGCCGGCTCGTTGAGCCGCGGCCGGTGCAGGCGCACCTTGTCGTCACGCTGGTCCTGCGTGCGGACGAACTCCAGCGCGTAGGTCAGCGACGCGATCGACTGCTCGAGCGTCCCTTCGACGTCACGCTTGCGCAGCCGCATCTCGGCGACCGCATGATCGAGCTCGTCGAGCCTGGCGTGCGCCTTCTGCATGAGGAGATCCACCCGCGCCTGCGCCTCCTTCACCATGGCGTCCGAGCGCATGCTCGCCTCGGCGACGAGCGCGTCGGCGCGCAGGGTCGCGTCCTTGATGGTCGCGTCGGCCCGCAGCTCCGCATCCTGGACGTAGCCGGCAGCGCGGGTTTCGGCCTGCTGGAGCGTGTTGGCGGCCGTGGCCTCGGCATCGCGGACAACGGAGCTCGCCTTCAGGTCGGCCTCGCGCAGCAGCGCCGCCGACTGTGTCTCAGCGTCGCGCAGCCGTGCCTCAGCGTCGGCCGTCAATGCGGCGGAACGTGTGTCGGCGTCCTTGAGCGCCGCGGCGGCGCGCGACTCGGCGTCGCGCATCAGGACGTCGGCTTCCTTGGCCGCGTTCTCTCTGATCTGGTCGGCGACCTTCTGGGCCGTCAACAGGGTGTTGCGGAGGTTGGCCTCGCGTTCGCGGTATTCCCCGAGCTGCACCTCGGCCTTCTGCAGCTCCTGCCGCAGGTGGTCGAGGTCGCGCAGCGCGGCCTCGTAATCGTCGGCCGCGTCGGCCAGCAGGCCCCGTACTTCTTCCGGGTCGTACCCGCGCATCCCCTTGCGGAAGTGGGTCTGGCGCAGGTCGAGTGGCGTCACCTTCATCGCAGCAACTCCTGAGTGTGAAGCTCGGACCTCATCAGGAAGCCCATGCTCGGCAGTATCGGCCGACGACGCCCGGCGCGACAGGGCCGAGCAAGCGGCGAACCGCACATGGCCGAGGTAGCACATTTCGTACCACACGCCACAGCGTGCGAGATCGGCTCCATCGAGCGGGGTCGGCCGACGGCAGACGACGGGAACCCGATGCCGGGTGACGGGAATCGGGCCTCTGGCGCTGTCCGCGCCGCCCGCTTACGGGGCCGCAGGAGGCCGCGCGCCGAAGATGGCCGTGCCGACACGGACGATTGTCGCGCCCTCCTCGATGGCCACCTCGAAGTCGTGCGACATGCCCATCGACAGCTCGGCGAGCTGCGCGGCAGGGTAGCCGTCGGCGAGGAGTCGGTCCCGGAACTCACGCAGACGCCGGAACCATCGACGGGACGCCTCGGGGTCGTCGCTCCACGGCGGCAGCAGCATCAGCCCTGCGACGGACACCGAACGGCACGTGGCGGCGTGATCGAGAATGGCGCGGACATCATCCGGCGGTGCGCCGAACTTCGTCGCCTCGCCGGCGAGATCCACCTGGACGAGTGCCCGCACGGGCTCGGGACGTTCTGACGCGCCCGCCTCCAGGCGCGACAGCAGGCCGACGCTGTCCACGGAGTGGATCCAGGGGAACGTGGCTGCCGCCCGCTTCGCCTTGTTGCGCTGGAGATGGCCGATCAGGTGCCAGGTGACGGGCAGGTCGGCTGTGGCTTCGGCCTTGCCGAGCGCCTCCTGCACCTTGTTCTCGCCGAAGTCGCGCTGTCCGGCCGCCCACGCGGCGCGCACGGCGGTGCCGTCGAACGTCTTCGACACGGCGACGAGCCTGACCGTGTCGGGCGAGCGGCCGGCGCGCTCGCAGGCGGCCGCCATCCGCGCGCGGATCGCCGCCAGGTTGGCGGCGATCCGTCCTGCAAGACCGTCGGGACTCACCCCTGGGGCTTCAGCGACGAGAGCACGCCCTTGGCCTGCTCGGCGTACTGACCGTTGGGAGCGAGCTGGAGGTAGTGCTCGAAGTGCTCGCCGGCGTTGGCCATGTCGCCGGCGTTCAGGATGGCCATCCCGAGCCAGTAGTGCGCGTCCGCGTAGTTCGGGTCGGCCTTCACGGCCGCCTCGAACTGCACCTTGGCCTCCGGAATCTTGCCGGCATTCCAGAGAATCACGCCCTGGTTGTACAGGTCGCCGGCGGAGGCGCCCCCGCTGGCGGCGCCGAGGCTGGCAGCCTTGCTCGCCATCTCGGCGGCCTCGCTCCGCTTGCCGGTCGCGTTGTAGAGGTCGGCGAGCGCCTGGTACGGCCTCGACTCCTCGGGACTGACCTCGGCGGCCTTCTTGAAGGCCTCCTCGGCCTTTGCCGTGTCCTTCTTCTCGTAGTACGCGCTGCCGAGGTTCATGTAGCACGCGTAGCAGTCGTCGCGGAGGCCCAGCGCTTCGTTGAACTTGGCGATGGCCTCATCGTGGTTGTCGGCGCCTGCCGCCTTGACGCCCTCGTCGAAGAGCTGCCGGAACTTCTGATCTTCCGCGGAGGCGGCGCCGCCTGCCGGACGCAGCGCCAGCACGAGCTCTGGCGCGTCGCCCAGCCGCACGACGATCTCCTGCTCGGAGACGCCGACGCCTTCCTTGCTGGCCGTGATCAGGTACGGTCCCGGCTGCAGGCCGACCTGGATGAAATCGCCCCGGCGGTTGGTCGTCACCTCGCGCGTGCCGGGCTGACCGCCCTTGAACTCGATCTTCACCGTGGCCTTCTCGACGGGCTTGCCGTCGGCGTCGGTGACCTTCCCCTTCACCATCGAGGTTTGCGCCAGTACCGGCGCGGCCGATACCGCCACGGCGGCGACCAGGGTGGCGGCCAGCAGACGGGCCCGCACTGCAGCTGCAATCATGGGTATTCCTCCGGAACGAGCTTCCAACGCGGAAGTGTACAACCTTATGGGAGGACGGGAGGAATGGAGGAGGG
>JBIQIB010000029.1:7405-16895 GCA_044508265.1 Acidobacteriota bacterium | reverse complement strand
GGAGGAGGAGGACGGGAGGAGCGGAGGATGAGGGAGGGAGCTGACATATACTCTGCCGCCGCAGCCGCCCGGCAGCTGTCGCGCGGGGGCGCCTGCCCCGCTGCACTCGGAAGGGAGGCCCAAGGATGCGCGTACGGAACCACGTCCTCACCTGGGCGGCGTGCCTGCTGATTCTCGGCGCGGCGACAGGGTGCGGGCGCGAGGGCACCTCGCGGGACCAGGCGGCGGCGAGCGAGCGCGAGCTCGACGCGCTCCTCGAACGGGAATGGGCCTGGCGGCTCGAACAGCAGCCGCTGCTGGCCTCGTCGGTCGGCGTCCACCGGTTCGACGACCGCCTGCCCGACGTCTCGCCGGCGGCCCTCGAGCGGCGGGCGGCACAGAGCCGTGACTTCCTCGACGCGCTCGAGGCGATCGACCGTTCGGTGCTGCCCGACTCGCGGCGGATCGACTACGACATCTTCGGCGCGCAGCTCCGGGAGCGCCTCGAAGCCCACCGGTTCAAGGAGTACCTGCTGCCGGTCAACGCCGACTCCGGGTTCCACACGGGCTTCGCGCTGATGCCGCAGTCGATGCCGTTTGCCACGGCCGCCGATTACGAGCGCTACCTCTCGCGGCTGCGGGCGTTTCCGGCGTACATGGACCAGCAGATCGCCCTGATGCGTGAAGGCGTGCGTCTCGGCATCACGATCCCGAGGGCGGCGCTGGCCGGCATCGAGACGTCCATCGCGCCGCTCGGACCTGGCACGCCCGAGCAGAGCCCGCTCTGGACGCCGTTCGCCGAGATGCCCGCGTCCATCGCTGCGGACGAGCGCCAGCGGCTCCAGCAGGCGGGGCGGGCGGCGATCCGCGACGCGGTGACGCCAGCCTACCGCCTGTTCCTCACGTTCATGACCACCGAGTACGTGCCGGGCGCGCGCGAGACGCTCGCGGCCACCGACCTGCCCGACGGGCCCGCGTACTACGACTGGCTGGTGAAGCGCTTCACGACGCTCGACCTCACGGCCGACGAGGTGCACGAGATCGGCCTGCGCGAGGTGGCCGCGCTCCGGGCCGAGATGGAGACCGTGATGCGCGAGACGGGCTTCACCGGCACCTTCGACGAGTTCCTGACGTTCCTGCGCACCGACCCACGGTTCTACCCGACGTCGGCGGAGCACCTGCTGAAGGAGGCGTCCTACATCGCCAAGCGCATGGATGCCAGGTTGCCATCGCTCTTCGGACGGCTGCCTCGCCAGCCGTACGGCGTCGCACCGGTACCCGGGTATCTCGCCCCGAAGTACACGGCCGGACGCTACAACGGCAACCCGCCTGACGGACGCGAGCCCGGCTACTACTGGGTCAACACGTACGCGCTCGACACGCGGCCGCTGTACAACCTCGAGGCGCTGACGCTGCACGAGGCGGTGCCGGGCCACCACCTCCAGATCGCGCTCGCCAACGAGCTCGAGTCGGTGCCCGACTTCCGCCGCTACAGCTACATCTCCGCGTTCGGCGAGGGCTGGGGCCTCTACGCGGAGTGGCTCGGCCTCGAGGCCGGCTTCTACACCGACCCGTACAGCAACTTCGGCCGCCTGACGTACGCCATGTGGCGCGCGGCCCGGCTCGTCGTGGACACGGGACTGCACGCGCAGGGATGGACGCGGCAGCAGGCCATCGACTACCTCGCGTCGCACACGGCGCTGTCGCTGCACGAGTGCACGACGGAGACCGACAGGTACATCGCGTGGCCCGGGCAGGCGCTGTCGTACAAGATGGGCGAACTCACGATTCGCGAGCTGCGGCGCAAGGCGGAGGAGCAGCTCGGCAGCCGCTTCGACGTGCGCGCGTTCCACGACGCGGTGCTGGCGCACGGCGCGGTGCCGCTGCCTGTCCTCGAGCAGATCGTCGACGCCTACATCGCAACCGGTAGGGACGGCTCCCCGAGCCGTCCCTGATACCTTCGTCGTCCCTCTCCAATCCGTTCCCGCTACGGCTTCTGCGTTCCGAAGAACGCATGCACGTCGTCGATGCGCCGCGTGATCGGCGCAGGCGGCAGCGTCGCGAGGAACCGCCGTCCGTAGCCCATCGACTGCAGCCGCGGGTCGAGGATGGAGAACACGCCGCGATCCTGCCGGTGGCGTATCAGCCGGCCCACGCCCTGCAGCAGCGCGAGGATCGCCAGCGGCACCTGGTATGCGCTGAACGCGTCGAGCCCCCGCGCGTGCAGCGCCTCGATCCGGGCCGCCGTCACCGGGTCGGCAGGCGAGGCGAACGGCAGCTTGTCGATGATCACGCAGCTCAGCGCCTCGCCCGTCACGTCCACGCCCTGCCAGAAGCTCGACGTGCCGAACAGCACCGCGTTGGGCGTCTGCCGGAACTGCTCGACGAGCACGCCGCGCGGGGCGCTCCCTTGCACCAGCATCGGAAACGGCAGCCGCTCCGCGAGCCGCGCATGCACGTCACGCAGCGCGCCGTAGCTCGTGAAGAGCAGGAAGGCGCGTCCCTCGCTGGCGCGCAGCAGGCCCTCGGCTTCGGCTGCTACCGCGGCCTGGTAGTCGCGCGATCGCGGATCGGGCATCCGGCGGGGCAGGTAGAGCAGCGCCTGTGAGGCGTAGTCGAACTCCGACGGCACGCGGATCTCGCCAGCCTGCCCGACACCGAGCCGCGCGCGCACGTAGCCGAACGAGCCGCCAATCGACAGCGTGGCCGACGTCAGCACGACGGTCGCCATCCTGTCGAGCAGCACGTCGCGGATGATGTGCGACACGTCTATCGGCGCGGCCCGCAGGTACACGCCCCGCCCGCGGATCTCGAGGAAGTACACGTAGTCGTCGTTGTCGGCGCGCAGCAGGATGCGGAGGTCGTCGCGCGCTTCGGCGGCCCGGCGGCCGATGGCCCGGAAGTCCTCGGGCGCGTCCTGCACCAGCGCGACGGCTTCCTCGAGGCGCGTCAGGGCCTCCAGCAGTTCGAGGCCGCTCTCCCCGACGGCTTCGGCCAGCGTCTCGCCCGTCACGCGCAGGCGCTCGTCGAACAGGCCAGTCGGCGCATCGGCCCGCTGCCGCACACCCGGGCGCTTCGCCTGCAGCTCCAGCATGAACGCGCGCGTCGCCACCGACACGTGCTCCACCGCGAGCAGGTAGCGCTGCCTGTCGGCTTCCGCGAGCGGCAGCGACGGCGCGCCGGGCCGTGCGCCCGCCATCGACACGCTGCCCGCGTCGCTGACCAGCGTCTCGAGCCGGAAGTTGCTGACCGCGATCCCGAAGTACTGGGTGGCGACGTCCTCGAGCTGGTGAGCCTCGTCGATGACGGCCACCTGGCACTCGGGGATGACCTCGCCGAACGAATGGCGGCGCACCTGCGCGTCGGCGCACAGCAGGTGGTGGTTGACGATCACCACGTCCGACTCGGCGGCGCGCTGCCGCATCCGCGTGACGAAGCAGTCGTCGTAGCGCGGACATTCGCTGCCGAGGCAGTTCTCGGTCGTCGCGGAGATGGCCGGCCAGATGGGCAGGTCGTCGGGCAGTTCCTCGAGTTCCGCACGGTCGCCCGTGGACGTCTTCGCCGCCCAGTCGTCAATCAGCGTGAGCGCAATCCGCGTGTGGTCGTCGCGCGGACGGTCGTCGAGCTGCACCTGCGTGAACCGGTGCAGGCAGAGGTAGTTGCCACGGCCCTTCATGCACGTGGCGCGGAACGGCACGCCCAGCGCCTGCCGCAGCACCGGCACGTCCTTGTCGATCAGCTGTTCCTGGAGGTTCTTCGTGCCCGTCGAAACGAGCACCCGCTGGCCCGAGAGGATCGCGGGGACGAGGTAGGCCAGCGTCTTGCCGGTGCCCGTCCCGGCCTCTGCCAGCAGGACACCGCCTTCCACGATGGCGTCGGCCACGGCGCCCGCCATCGCGCGCTGGCTGTCGCGGACCTCGAAGCCGGGCAGCGTCCGCGCCAGCGTGCCGTCGGGCCCGAGGACCCGCTCAGTGCCGTCCTTCAGGCGGTGGGCTGATAGAGCGGGAACTTCCGGCACAGCGCCTCGACCTCGGCCTTCACCGTGCCGAGTGCCGCCTCGTCGTCAGGCGTCCGCAGCGCGCGCGAGATGAGCTCGGCGATGCGGTCCATCTCGGCGAGGCCCATGCCGCGGGTCGTGACGGCGGGGGTGCCGACGCGGATGCCGCTGGCCACCATCGGCGGGTTCCTGTCGAACGGGATCGCGTTCTTGTTGACGGTGATGCCGGCGACGCCGAGCGCATGCTCCGCCTGCCTGCCCGTCAGGCCCTTCGAGAACACGTCCACGAGCATCAGGTGCGTGTCGGTGCCGCCGCTCACGAGCCGGTAGCCCTCGGCCTCGAGCGCCGTCGCCAGCCGCGCGGCGTTGGCCGCCACCTGGCGCTGGTAGTCGCGGAACGCCGGCTCCAGGGCTTCCTTGAAGCAGACGGCCTTGGCGGCGATGACGTGCATCAGCGGCCCGCCCTGCACACCCGGGAACAGCGCCTTGTCCACGGCCTTCGCGTGCTCGTCCTTCGTCAGGATCAGGCCGCCGCGCGGCCCGCGCAGCGTCTTGTGCGTGGTCGTGGTGACGTAGTCGCTGTGCGGCACCGGGCTCGGGTGGACGTCCGCGGCGACGAGGCCGGCGATGTGCGCCATGTCGGTCATCATCCGCGCGCCTGTCGCTCTGGCGACCTCCGCGATGCGCGCGAAGTCGATGACCCGCGGATACGCACTGGCGCCGACGATGATCAGCTTCGGCTTGTGCTCGTGGGCGAGCCGCTCGAGCTCGTCGTAGTCGAGCCGTTCGTCGTCTTCGCGGACGCCGTACGGCACCACCGTGTAGTACTTGCCCGAGAAGTTCAGCGGATGGCCGTGGGTCAGGTGTCCGCCATGGGCCAGGTTCATCCCGAGGATCGTGTCGCCGGGCGCGAGGCACGAGATGAACACCGACATGTTGGCCTGGGCGCCCGAATGCGGCTGCACGTTGGCATGCTCGGCGCCAAACAGCGCCCTGGCCCGCTCGATCGCCAGCGACTCGGCCACGTCCACGAACTCGCACCCGCCGTAGTAGCGCCGTCCGGGGTAGCCTTCGGCGTACTTGTTGGTCATCACCGAGCCGGCCGCCTGCATCACGGCCACGCTGGCGAAGTTCTCCGACGCGATCAGCTCGAGCCCGAGGTTCTGGCGTTCGGCTTCGGCGTCGATGGCGCGGGCAATCTCGGGGTCGATCTCGGCGAGCGTGCGCTGGACGAGAGAGGCAAGCTGGTGAGCCATGGTGTCGGGGACGCGTGATCAGGCGTGGGTCTGGCGGCGTTCGAGCTCCGCGATCTTGTCGATCCGGCGTTGGTGGCGACCGCCTTCGAACGGCGTGTCGAGGAACGTGGTGACGATCTTCAGGGCGAGGTCGGCCGGCGTCACACGGGCGCCGAGCGCGAGGACGTTGGCGTCGTTGTGCGCACGCGACAGCCGCGTGGACTCGAGATCGACGACGGGGGCGGCGCGGATCCCGGGCACCTTGTTGGCCGCGATGGCCATCCCGATCCCTGTGCCGCACGTCAGGATGCCGATGTCGGCCTCGCCGTCGGCGACGGCCCTGGCCACCTTCGCGGCATAGTCGGGGTAGTCGACCGACTCCTCGGAGAGCGCGCCCATGTCCACGACCTCGTCGCCGCGCGCTTCCAGCAGAGCATGCACATCAGCCTTGAGCGAGACACCTGCGTGGTCGGCTCCAAGCGCGATACGCATGACGCGGAATTGTAGCACCGCACGCTGCCGGCGGCGGCGCCGCATGACAGTCCCGGCATTGCCCCGTCAGCGCCAGCGCGGCTGCATGCGCCCGAGTCAGGCATCATGGTCCGTGCCTTCTGCGCTGCCCGTCATCTCCGTCACCCGCCGCGGCGCCGAGCGATTCCGTCTCGGACACCTGTGGATCTACAGATCCGACCTCGACGACGTGCCCGCCGGCATCGAGCGCGGCGCCATCGTGGGCGTCACGGACGGCCGCGGCCGCTGGCTCGGTCAGGCGCTGTACTCGACCGAGTCGCAGATCGCCCTCCGCCTCCTGACGAGACGTGAAACGCCGGTGGACGACGCGTTCTGGAAGGCGCGGCTCACGGCCGCCCTCGAGCTGCGCGCGTCGCTCGGCCACGACGGCACCGCGCGGCGGCTCGTCCATGCGGAGGCCGATCTGCTGCCGTCGCTCGTCGTGGACCAGTACGCCGACGTGCTCGTCGTGCAGACGCTGTCGCAGGGAACGGACGCGCGGCGCGACCTGTTCGTCCGCCTCCTGGTGGAGCTCGTGCAGCCAGCCGGCGTGCTGCTGCGCAACGACCCGCGCGTGCGGCTGCTCGAGGGACTCGAGCGCCGGGTCGAGGTGGCCTGGGGCGACGTGCCCGAACACGTCGTCATCCGTGCGGGAAGCATCGAGCGCGATGTCGATCTGCGCAGCGGGCAGAAGACGGGCGGGTTTCTCGACCAGCAGGAGAACCACGCCGCCGCCGCGCGATACGCCCGTGGGCGCGCCCTCGACTGTTTCAGCTACGAGGGCGGCTTCGCGCTGGCGATCGCCGGCAGGTGCGACAGCGTGACGGCGGTGGACGTGTCGGAGGACGCGGTCGAACGGCTGCGGGGCCATGCCGCGCGCAACGGCATCACCAACGTGGAGGCCGTCGCCGCCAACGCGTTCGACGTGCTGCGCGAGTACGACAGGGCCGACGAACGGTTCGACACGATCGTGCTCGACCCGCCCGCGTTCGCGAAGCAGCGCCGCGCCGTGCCGAAGGCCGTCGCGGGCTACAAGGAAATCAACCTCCGTGCCCTGAAGCTGCTCGCGCCCGGCGGACATCTCGTCACGTGCACGTGTTCGGCGCACGTGGACGAGGCGCTGTTCGGCGAGATCGTGCTCAGCGCCGCGCTCGACGCGGGTGTCCCGGTCGTCCTGGTGGAGAAGCGCATGCAGGCGCGTGATCACCCGGTGCTGCTCGGCATGCCCGAGACGTACTACCTGAAGTGCTTCATCCTGCGCCGCGTCTGGTAGGGACGGCTCTCCGAGCCGTCCTTTCTGAGCCGTCCTTTCTGAGCCGTCCTTCTGAGCGGTCCTTCTGTGCCTTGTTGCGTTCGCGTCACCACAGGGGACGGCTCGGAGAGCCGTCCCTACCGCCTTTGGACGGCTCGGGGAGCCGTCCCTACCGACCTGGACGGCGCGGGGAGCCGTCCCTGCCGGTGCGGTGCGTCGGCGTGGCGTTCCACGGGTCTTCGGGCCATGGATGCTTCGGATACCGCGCGCGCAGCTCCTTCCGCACGTCCTGGTACGTCGTGGACCAGAAGCTGCGCAGGTCGCGCGTCGTCTGGACCGGCCGCCCGTTCGGAGCGAGCAGCTCGAACAGCACGGGAACCTGTCGCGGGCCGAGGCGCGGGCTGTCGGCGAGGCCGAAGAGCTCCTGCAACTTGACCGCGGCGACGACGTCCTCGGGCCCGCGGTAGTCGAGCCGCGTCGTCCTGCCGCTCGGCACGGCGAGGCGCTCCGGCGCGAGGCGATCCAGCTCGCGGCTCACCGGCCACGGCAGCGCACGCGCCAGGTCTATGTCATCCAGCCGGCGACACCCGGTCGCGGCGGTTCGGACCAGCTCGCCCACGTCCACGTCGAGACCCGCGAACCGCAGGCGGGCGAGCAGGCGTGCGGTTGCCGCATCGTGCGGACGGGTGGCCCACGCGGCGGCCAGGGCCTCACTCGCCGCGCCCTCGTCAGGCGTGACCGCCTGCTCGTGGAGGACCAGCGCGTCGTAACGCGTGGTCTCGACGGCACTAACGACGCCCGCGTCGTCCACGGCG
This sequence comes from Acidobacteriota bacterium, assembly GCA_044508265.1. Classification (GTDB taxonomy): domain Bacteria; phylum Acidobacteriota; class Vicinamibacteria; order Vicinamibacterales; family Vicinamibacteraceae; genus JAEZDP01. The sequence continues at coordinate 9,107 of JBIQIB010000029.1, read as the reverse complement.
ACACCGACGTCCCGGGATGTCGCGGAGAGCCAGGCCTTGTCGATGGCCGTCGCCATCGCGATGCGTGCGTCCGGACCGTCGGCGCTGCGTGCCGAGATGGCGACGAGCCACGGAGCCTGCACGCCGCTGTCGCGCGTCAGCACGCCGCCCGTGCCGGTGGCCAGCTGGACGCGCGAACCTGTCGCGTCGCGCCGGCGCGCCACACGGTCGGGGAACGCAGCGAGGACGGCGCGGCGGAATTCTCTTTCGGTAACCGACTGCTGACGCGTCGAGCCCAGGCGGCGCGCGAGCCCGTCGGCGGCGGCGATGACGGCGCGGGGCAGCCTCGTCTCGTGTGTGACCAGCGACCAGAGGTCGCAGGACGTCGCCACGCCGTCGCCTCGAAGGTCGCGCAGCTCCGAGAGCGCCGCGGCGGCCAGGCATGCCGTGCGCGCACCACCCGTGTCGATGAGCAGCCGTGCGAGCCTCGGATGGACGGCGAGCCGCTGTGCCTGCCGTCCTGCGCCTGTCAGCCGGCCGCCGGGTGCGACGAGGCCGAGGCGTTCGAGCAGGGCGCGCGCCGTTGCCAGGCGTGCCGCGTCGGGCGGTTCGAGCCACGTCACCTCGTCTGGCAAGCCCCACGCGAGGACGGCAAGCAGCAGCGGCGCGAGGTCGACGCGCGCGATTTCCGGCTGCCGGAACGGACGCAGCCTGTCCTGCGCGTGCCAGAGCCTGATGACGAGTCCGGACCCGAGACGGCCGGCGCGTCCGGCGCGCTGGTCGGCGGCATCCGCGGTGATGCGTTCCGTGACCAGCCGGTCGAGGCCGCGCTCGGCGTCGTAACGCGCCACCTTCTGCTGCCCGGCGTCCACCACGGCGCGCACGCGCGGCACGGTCAGTGACGTCTCGGCGATGTTGGTGGCCAGGACGACGCGCCTGTTCGCCCCGGGCTGCATGATGGCGTCCTGGGCGTCGGCCGAAAGGCCGCCGTGCAGCGGCAGCACGTCGACGCCAGGCATGTCGCGTGCGACACGCTGCCGTGCCTCGTCGATCTCGCGGGCGCCGGGCAGGAACGCGAGGACGTCGCCGCTCGAGTGATCCAGTGCCTCGCGGATGCCTGCCACGACGTCGGCCTCCGGCCGGTACCGCACGTCCACCGGATGCGCCGCGCCGGGCACCTGCACCACCGGACAGCCGTCGAGGTACGCGACGATCGCGTCGCTCGAGAGCGTGGCCGACATGACGAGCAGCCGCAGGTCGTCACGCGCGAGCCATGCCTGCCGCGCGAGGGCCAGGCCCAGGTCGCCGTGGATCGTTCGCTCATGGAACTCGTCGAGCACGATCGTCGTGAAGCCGGAGAGCAGCGGGTCCTGCTGGGCCCGGGCGGTCAGGATGCCTTCGGTTGCGAACAGCACGCGCGTGGCGGCCGTCGCGCGCAGGTCGTCGCGGACGTGCCATCCCACCTCGCGACCGAGCGTCCAGTCGCGCTCCTCGGCGACGCGGCGGGCGAGCGCACGCGCGGCCACGCGCCGCGGCTGGAGCACGATGACCGCACCGTCGTCAGCGAGCGCCGGCGGCACGCGCGTCGTCTTGCCGGCGCCGGGCGCCGCGATCAGCACGGCTGCCCTGTGGGCGCGCAGCGCCGCGACCACCGCGGGCAGGTGCGCGTCGATGGGAAGGGCCAGCCCTGCCATGACCTCTATACTGACAGGAGGTAGGGACG
>JBIQIB010000029.1:0-7305 GCA_044508265.1 Acidobacteriota bacterium | reverse complement strand
GGGACGAGGCGGAGCGCATGACACGGAGAGCCGCAGCGTGCGTGGTGTTCAGTGTCGCTGCCTGGTCGGTCGGGCCAGCGAGCGCCGAGCAGGCTGCGCCGGATCAGCCCGCCTTTCGCGCCGGCGTATCGCTGGTGGAGGTGGCGGCGGTCGTCCTCGACGGCAGCGGACGTCCCGTTGCCGACCTGACGGCTGACGACTTCGAGGTGCTGGAAGACGGCGTCGCGCGTCCGCTCGTCTCGATGCGTCCCCTCGTCACCCGCACACGGGCGCGTGTCACCGCACCGGCCGTCGAGGGCGCTTACGTCGAGTCGCTCGCCACCAACGCCGGCCTCGCGGACGCGCCCGCATTCGTCCTGGTGCTCGACGACCTGAACACCAGTCCCTTCGACGCGCACCGTGCGATCCGTGCAGGGCTCGGTCTTCTGGGCGCCATTCCGCCCGACGGGCTCGTGGCGGTCGTCACGACGAGCGGTGTCGGGGGACAACTGCTCACGCTCACGCCGCCCGGGCCCGAGCATGCCGAACGCGTGCGCGCGTTCCGCGGACGCGTCCTGCTGGCCGGCGCCAAGGACCGCTCCTACATCCAGACGACGCCGAGCTCCGTGAACGCGCCGTGCGGCGTCGGATCGAACGTGCCCAACTCGCAGGATTGCGGCGACCCGACACGCGCGGCGCGCCGAGCGAACGTCATCGAGGCGGTGGCGCAGATCCTCAGCGGCGCCGGCTCGCGTCGCAAGGTGGTGTTCTGGGTCACCGAGGACATGGGCGTCTCGCCGCTCGACCCGCACGGGAATCAGGCGGCACAGAAGGCCGCCCTGGAACGCGTGCTCAACGCCGACGTCGCAATCTACCCCGTCAATCCTCGGGAAGGGCACGCCGATATGCGTGCGAGCGCCACGCGTGCGGAGGGCGACCGGGGCGACAACCGACCCGATCGGCGGACGGGCGGACTGTTGCGCTTCGGCGTGGCCGACACGGTCTTCGGCGGCAGCGGCGGGACGACGATCGAGCTGAACACCGACGACATGGTCGGCGTGACCCTCGGCCAGATCGCGCGTGAGAGCGGCGGCCGCTGGATCACGGCCGCCAACGACCTCGACGAAGTGCTGGCCGAAGTAGTCGAGCAGAACACCGTCTCGTACGTCCTCGCGTTCGAGGCGGCAGGCACGCAGACGCCGGGACGTCATGAGATCGACGTGCGGGTGCGGCGTGACGACGTCCGTGTCTTCGCGCGCCGTGCCTACGTCGTTCCGGATGTCGTGACGCCTGTCGAGCCGTCGGTGTCCGAAAGCGAGGCCATGCGCCTGCTGCGCGAGACCGCCTTCGGCTCGGTGCCGCAGGGCCAGCTGACGATGCAGATGCAGGTGGTGCCGGCGTTCGCGACCGGACGCGTCGGGAGCGCGCTGGTGACCGTGCGCGTGGACGCGGCGTCTGCCGGCGACGTGCCCGTCGATCTCGCGCTGCTGACTGTCGACGACGACGGGAACGTCGGTGCGCCTCAGATGTTCCGGATGACGCCGACGCCCGGCGAGGCGGCCTGGGAGGTGACGACGTCCATGCCGCTGACGCGGGGCGCCCATCAGGTGCGCGCCGCTGCCGTGACGGCCGACGCAACGCGGGTGGGCCTGGTGATGGCTCCCGTCGAGATCGCCGAACCGGGCAACGACCTGCTCATGGCGCCGCCCGTGGTGCTCGAGATGGACGGCGACGCGGGTGCGACGCCCACCCTGAAGCGGACGTTCGACGTCGGCACGTCCGTCGGCCTGCAGGCGGAGGTGGCCGGACGCGCCGTCCGCGACGAGACCGCGCACGTCGTCGTCAGTGTGCGTGACGTCGAGGGCCGGGTGATGCGCGAGACGGATGCCGTGCTGCAGGCGGGTGAGCACAGCGACAGCCAGCGTGCGACAGCCGTGGTGCACACGGCGGACCTCGCGCCTGGCAGCTACACGCTGGTCGTCGAAGCCCGACGCGCGCAGGCTGACGCCAGACCGGTTCGCCATGCCATTCCTGTGACGCTGGAGGCGTCTGCCGCACCGGGGAACACAGCCGATCCCGCGCCGACGACCGCGGACGCGGACCTGAACCCGATTCGCGTGGCCTATGGCCCCGAGACCGCGCACGAACCGGTCGGGCCGCTGGTGATTCGCGACGAGGCGGCATGGACGGCGTTCTGGCGGCACCTGCCGACGTCGCAGACGCCCCCTCCGATCGACTTCTCGCGCGTGACGCTGCTGGCGTTCGTCGTCGAAGGCAACGGCTCGTCTCCGGTCGAGCCTGTCGTCGAGCGCATCGAGCGTGCGGCCGGCGCGGCGGTCGTGCACTGGCGCACCGTCGCGTCATCGGGTGCTTCGTCGAGCAAGGGGACGGCAGCCCGTGCGTTCCTGGTCGTGGGCGTCGTGGGACACGACGGGCCCGTCAGGTTCGAGCCCGTCCGCTGAGCGATCGCTCGCCGCAGCTCAAGCGCTCCGTCCGCGGGCAGCCGCGGAACGCGTGGCGTATGATGGTCGCGACCGCCAGGGGTATCCCACCGGGATTGAGATGACACCCTTGGAACCTGAACCGGTTCAGACCGGCGGAGGGAGCGCGGCGCCACGGGCCTGTTCGTCGCAGGCCTGTCCTTCCATGCCCCCTCGCGTCCGGCACCGGTAGTTCTGGAGTTGGAGCGAGCCATGTCTACCCCCGTTCGGCCGAGCACCCCGTCGTTCACGTTCGAGGACGCGTTCCCCGCCTCGCGAAAGGTCTACGTCGACGGCACGCGCGGCGTGCGTGTGCCCATGCGCGAGATCACGCTCGAAGGTGGCGAGCCGCCGCTGCGCGTCTACGACACCAGCGGACCGCAGGGCGTGGACGTGCGCGAAGGCCTGCCGCAGACGCGGCGGCCGTGGGTGCTGGAGCGTGGCGACGTCGAGGAAGTGCCGCGCTTCCTTCAGCTGTCATCGTGGAAGCGGGAGATGCCGCCGGCGCTGCTCGAGCGCACGCGGACGCGGCTGCAGGCCAAGTCCGGACGCTCGGTCACGCAGCTGCACTACGCGCGGCGCGGCGAGATCACGCCCGAGATGGAGTTCATCGCGCTGCGTGAAGGCCTCGACGCGGAGTTCGTGCGGAGCGAGGTGGCGCGCGGACGGGCAATCATCCCGGCCAACGTCAATCATCTCGAGCTCGAACCGATGATCATCGGGCGCAACTTCCTCGTGAAGATCAACGCCAACATCGGCAACTCCGCGGTGTCGTCGTCGATCGACGAGGAAGTGGACAAGCTCCGCTGGGCCACGCTGTGGGGCGCCGACACGGTGATGGACCTGTCGACGGGCCGCGACATCCACGAGACGCGCGAGTGGATCGTCCGCAACGCGTCGGTGCCGATCGGCACCGTGCCCATCTACCAGGCGCTCGAGAAGGTGGGTGGGAGGCCCGAGGAGCTCACCTGGGAGATCTATCGGGACACGCTCATCGAGCAGGCCGAGCAGGGCGTCGACTACTTCACCGTCCACGCCGGCGTGCTGTTGCGTTACATCCCGCTTACCGCTCGGCGCGTCACCGGCATCGTCTCGAGGGGCGGGTCGATTCTCGCGAAGTGGTGTCTGGCGCACCACAAGGAGAACTTCCTCTACACGAACTTTCGCGAGATCTGCGAGATCATGCGCGCCTACGACGTGTCGTTCTCGCTCGGCGACGGGCTGCGCCCGGGTTCGATCGCCGACGCCAACGACGAGGCGCAGTTTGCCGAGCTGCGGACGCAGGGCGAGCTGACGCAGATCGCGTGGGAGTACGACGTGCAGGTGATGAACGAGGGGCCCGGCCACGTCCCCATGCATCTCATCAAGGAGAACATGGAGAAGCAGCTCGAGTGGTGCGCCGAGGCGCCGTTCTACACGCTCGGGCCGCTGACGACCGACATTGCGCCCGGGTACGACCACATCACGTCGGCCATCGGCGCAGCGATGATCGGCTGGTACGGCACCGCGATGCTCTGCTACGTGACGCCGAAGGAGCACCTCGGCCTGCCGAACCGGGACGATGTGAAGGCGGGGGTGATCGCGTACAAGATCGCGGCGCACGCGGCCGACATCGCCAAGGGCCACCCGCGCGCGCAGGCCTGGGACGACGCGCTGTCGAAGGCGCGGTTCGAGTTCCGCTGGCGTGATCAGTTCAACCTGGCGCTCGATCCGGTCACGGCGCGGGCGTTCCACGACGAGACGCTGCCCGCGGAGGGCGCGAAGGTGGCGCACTTCTGCTCGATGTGCGGCCCGAAGTTCTGCTCGATGGAGATCACCCAGCAGGTGCGTGAGTACGCGGCGCAGAAGGGCCTGGACGAGCAGACGGCCCTCGAAGCGGGTCTCGCGGAGAAGTCGGAGGACTTCGCGCGCGCGGGTGAGATTTACGTGAAGCGGTAGGGTTCGTTGACCTCATACCACGACGCACCGTCGATGGGAGATGACTGCCGATGACCAGGCACCGCATCTACACCATGCCGTTCGCCAGCGTCTACCCGCACTACGTGACGAAAGCGGAGAAGAAGGGCCGGCAGCGTGAGGAGGTGGACACGGTGATCTGCTGGCTGACGGGGTACACGCCTGAGACCCTCGCCGGGCAGATTGCGGCGCGCACCGACCTCGAGACGTTCTTCGCCGACGCGCCCGCGATGAATCCGAACGCGAGCCGGATCACGGGCGTCGTCTGCGGCGTGCGCGTCGAGGAGATCGACGACCCGCTCATGCGCAACATCCGCTACATGGACAAGCTCGTCGACGAGCTCGCGAAGGGCCGGCCGATGGAGAAGATCCTGCGCAGCTGAGGCCGGGCGCCCATGCAGCCGAGAGTCACCGTCATCACGCTCGGGGTCGATGACCTGGAACGGTCGCTGACGTTCTACAGGGACGGCCTCGGCCTCGCGACCGACGGCATCGTCGGTCAGGAGTTCGAGTACGGCGCCGTGGTGTTCTTCGAACTGGAGTCGGGGACCCGCCTCGCGCTCTGGCCGCGCACGAGCCTGGCGCACGACGCGGGCCTGCAGGTTGGCGCACGCAGCGCCACAGAGTTCACGCTGGGGCACAACGTGACGTCCGCCGACGAGGTGGACGCCGTCATGGCGCAGGCGGCGCGAGCCGGCGCCACGATCGTGAAGCCGGCGCACCAGACCTTCTGGGGCGGCTATGCCGGCTACTTCCAGGACCCGGACGGCCACCTCTGGGAGGTCGTCTGGAACCCGCACCTGTGAGGACCTGAACGCATGACCAAGCCCCGTGCTTCCGCCTCGAAGACGCAACCGGCCACGACCGCCCCGGGCGCCGCATCCGCGGACGACTGGCGCCAGCGCACGCTGGACCATGTGCGCACGCTCATCGAACGCGCCGCGCCCGGCGTCGTCGAGGAGCGCAAGTGGAAGAAGCCCACGAACCCGGCGGGCGTGCCCGTGTGGTCGCTCGGCGGCATCATCTGCACCGGCGAGACCTACCGCGACAAGGTGAAGCTCACGTTCATGAAGGGAGCGTCGCTTCCCGCGGAGCACCAGGCCCTCTTCAACGCGAGCCTCGACGGCAACGCCCGGCGTGCCCTCGACATCCATGAGCACGACGTCCTGGACGAAGGCGCGTTCATCACGCTCGTGAAGGCCGCCGTGGCCCTCAACGGCAGCGGCGCCGGCTGAAGGACGACCGGGACCGGTGTCGTGGCCGGGCCGCGCCTCGCGTCAGCGGTCGCTCTGCGGTACGGGGACGATCTGGATGATTGTCGGGTAGCGGTCCGGTACCGCGCCCGGAATGGGCACGAGGTAGCCCGGCGAGCCGTTCCAGGTGTAGTCCTTTACCGTCACTCCCGGCGGAAACGCCATCGTCTGCTCGCGGAAGCGGCCCACTTCGAACATGTGCACCGGAGGGGCGTCGTAGACCTCGTTGCCGCGGTTCCGCAAGGCGGTCCGGTAGTAGGCGACGAGCTCCGCGTAACTGGCCGTGGCGCCGAAGAGATAGTAGCGCTGGCCCATGCCGGCGTTGTACGAGCGCAGGAAGCGCGCCGCCGGGTAGATGGGGACACCCAGCATCTGCTCGGTCGGCGCCTCCTCGCCTGCCACCGTCGAAAGGGCCGCGCCGACGGCCTGCCCGACGGGGCCTGCACCCTGGCCACCCTGGGCCGGCGCCGGCGTCGTCGTCGCGGCGGGCGCCGCCGCAGGGGGGGCAGACGTCGCGGCGGCTGCCGCGGGGCGCGGCGCGGTACGTGCGGGCTCGGTCGGCGCCGGTTCGGACTGCCCGGGCGTCGTGCGGCCTACTGGCTGCGGCGGTACGCCGGGTGGGGGAGGCGGCAGCGACTGCGGCCGCGACTGGGCGGCCGCGGGCGCCAGCGGCAGCAACGCCAGACAGAGCGTGAAGAGCACTGCGCGAACCATGGCACCATTGTAGTCACGCTGCGTCCCCGGGCTCCATGCCTCGCGACGTGGCGGCCGTAGCGGCACCCACGCAGCCAGTGGACGTGCCTGGGACGTCAAACTACGGTAGGGGTTCGCCGACGGACGCGGCGGGCACGACAGAGAGGACTTATGGGAAGCACTTTGAAGACGACTGCGCTGCTCGGACTGCTGAGCGCCCTGCTGCTGGTCATCGGCGACCTGCTCGGCGGCCAGCAGGGCCTGGTGCTGGCGTTCGGCTTCGCGATCGTCATGAACTTCGGCTCGTACTGGTTCTCCGACAAGATCGTCCTGCGGATGTACCGCGCCAAGGAGGTCGGCCCGGAACACCCGCTGCACCAGCTGACGGCGGACCTCGCGCGTCGCGCGTCGCTGCCGATGCCGAGGGTGTACGTGATTCCGGACGCGTCGCCCAACGCTTTCGCGACGGGCCGCAACCCGCAGCACGCGGCCGTTGCCGCCACGGAAGGCATCATGCGCGTCCTGGATCGCAACGAGCTGGCGGGCGTCATGGCGCACGAGCTGGCGCACGTGCGGAACCGCGACATCCTGATCAGCTCCGTGGCGGCGACGATTGCCGCCGCCATCATGATGCTGGCCCGCATGGCGCAGTTTGCCGCGATCTTCGGTGGCGGCCGCAGTGACGACAATCGAGGGGGCAACCCCCTCGGCCTGCTCGCGGCCATCGTCGTGGCGCCGCTCGCCGCGATGCTGATCCAGGCGGCCATCTCGAGGTCGCGCGAGTTCCTCGCCGACTCGACGGGCGCCGAGATTGCGGGCTCGCCCCACGGGCTGGCGAGCGCGCTGCGGAAGATCGAGGCGTACGGCAAGCAGATTCCGCTCGACGCCAACCCGGCCACCGCGCACATGTTCATCATGAAGCCCTTCAGCATGCGCGGGCTGTT
>JBIQIB010000028.1:33718-37199 GCA_044508265.1 Acidobacteriota bacterium | reverse complement strand
GCGAGGAGCATGTCAGCGAGTCAGCGGGTCAGCGGGTCAGCGAGTCGGCGGGTCAGCGAGTCAGCGAGTCAGCGAGTCAGCGAGTCAGCGGGTCAGCGAGCCGGTCGCCGACAAGCCTACCAGCGACGAGCCGACCTGCCGACGAGCCGACCTGCCGACCCGCTGGCAAGCTGGCAAGCCGACCCGCCGACAAGCCGCCCCGCCGATCACTGCTACTCTCCCTGTAGGAGGTTCCCCTGATGCGTGTGCGTCCCATCGTGCCTGCCGTCGTGGCCGTTGCCCTGGTCACCGCCGGCCTCGCGGCACAGACACGAATCACGCCGCCGAAGAACCGCTTCACGCCGGAGCAGGACGTGCAGCTGGGGCGCGAGGCGGCCCAGCAGGTGCGCCAGCAGTACCCCATCATCACGAACGACGCGATCACCGACTACCTCGCGCGGCTCGGTGAGCGGCTCGTCGCGCAGGCACCCTCCGAGCTCGACCTGCCGGTGTTCGAGTACTCCTTCACGCCGGTCAACCTTCAGGAGATCAACGCGTTCGCCCTGCCGGGCGGACCGATGTTCGTCAACCGCGGGATGATCGACGCCGCCAGCACCGAAGGCGAAGTCGTCGGCGTGATGGCGCACGAGCTGAGCCACGTGCTGCTGCGCCACGGCACCGCCAACGCGAGCAAGGCTCAGGGCTTCCAGCTCGGCGCGCTCGCGGGGGCCATCGCCGGCGCGGTGATTGGGGGCGGCTGGGGCGAGGCCATCGCGCAGGGCACCGAGTTCGGTCTCGGCACGTGGCTGATGAAGTACTCCCGCGAGTACGAGAAGCAGGCCGATCTGCTCGGCGCGCAAATCATGGCGCGGGCAGGCTACGACCCGCGCGACCTCGGCCGCATGTTCGAGACGATCCAGCAGCAGGGCCGGAGTGGCGCGCCTCCGGAGTGGCTCAGCAGTCACCCCGATCCGGGCAACAGGTCCCGCTACATCGCCAACGAGGCGGCGCAGCTGCAAATCGCGCGGACGCAGCCGACGGGCCGGTTCGACGACGTCCGCCGTGCGCTGGGGTCGCTCCCGCCGGCAGGATCGATGGCCGACCTCGCACGCAACGACTCCGGCGGGCGCGGTGAGGCGGGCGGGGCTCCCGCGAGCACCGGCGTCATCGGCCGCCCGGTACCGCCTCCGTCCTCCCGCTACCGCACGGCCCGGGGTGGACAGCTCTTCCAGGTGCAGGTGCCCGCCAACTGGCAGGCCGTCTCTTCCACGAACGCCGTCAAGTTCGTCCCCGAGAACGGGCTTGGCGAGTCGTCGGGGACGAGCGTCCTGACCCACGGCGTGGAGCTGGGCGTCGCGCGCGCGTCGTCGCGCGACCTCCAGGAGGCGACGCAGACGCTGGTCCAGGCGTTCGTGCGGTCCAACAGCGGCCTGGAGCAGGCCGGCTCGCAGCAGGTGACGCGGATCTCCGGCCGCACGGCGCTGGCCACGCCGCTCGTGGGTCGCTCCGTGCTGGGCGGCGCCGAGCGCATCGGCCTCTACACCACGCTGCTCGCGGACGGCAGCCTCTTCTACTACCTCACCGTCGTGCCGGACGGGGACGCCGCCGCCTACCAGGCCGCGTTTGACCGCGTCGGGCGGTCGATTCGGCTCTCCGACAGGTAGCAATGCGCCCGCGACCCGGGCGGTTTGCTACTCTAGACGGTCGTATGTACCGAAGGACCGACGACCTCCGAATCGCGCAGGTCAAGCCCCTCCTGCCGCCCGCCATCCTCCTGGAGGAGATTCCCGCGTCCGAGCGCGCGTCCAACGTCGTCGCGGACACGCGGCGGGCGATCGGCCAGGTGCTCGACGGCGAAGACTCCCGCTTCGTCGTGGTCGTGGGGCCCTGCTCGATTCACGACACCGAGGCGGCACGCGAGTACGCCACGCGGCTGTCGGCGCTGGCGCAGCGCTACAACGACGACCTCATCATCGTCATGCGGGCGTACTTCGAGAAGCCGAGGACGTCGGTGGGCTGGAAGGGGCTGGTGAACGACCCGGATCTCGACGAGAGCTTCCAGATCAACAAGGGCATCCGCCTGGCGCGCCGCCTGCTGCTCGACGTCAACGACCTCGGCCTGCCGACCGCCTGCGAGTTCCTCGACACGCAGCTGCCGCAGCACATCGCCGACCTGACGAGCTACGTCGCAATTGGCGCGCGTACCACGGAAAGCCAGGTGCACCGGGAACTGGCGTCCGGCCTGTCGATGCCTGTCGGCTTCAAGAACAGCACGGACGGCACGACGCAGACCGCCGTGGACGCGGTGCTGTCGGCACGTTCGCCGCACCTGTTCCCGTCGGTGACGAAGCAGGGCGTGTCGGCCATCTTCCAGACGACGGGCAACGACACGTGCCACGTGATCCTGCGGGGCGGCACGCGGACGGGACCCAACTACACGCCGGAGTGCGTGGAGGACGTCTGCGGACGGCTGCGTGCGAAGGGGCTGCGCCAGGCCGTCATGATCGACTGCTCGCACGGCAACAGCCAGAAGGACCATCTCCGCCAGCTCACCGTCGCGGCTGACATCGCCGAGCAGGTGTCGGGGGGCGAGACGCGCGTGTTCGGCGCGATGCTCGAGAGCCACCTCGTCGAAGGGCGGCAGGATTACGTGCCTGGCGGGAAGGCCGTCTACGGGCAGAGCATCACCGACGCCTGCCTGTCGATGTCGCAGACCGAACCGCTGCTCGAGCAGTTCGCGCGAGCACGCCAGGCGCGCGAGGCGAGGTCGAAGGCGATTACAGCAAGGTAGGGACGGCTCACCGAGCCGTCCTGGCAGCGGTTCTTACGAACGCCACCTAGGCAGACTCGTAGGCCTGCCTCAGCCAGCGCACGAGTTCGCCGTCCACCTCGTCGACGCTCGTCAGCCTGACCTTGTACTGACACATCCGTCCCGGAGGCTCCTCGGCCAGCCTGTCGGTCGCCGGGACGCCCTTCATGTTCAGGCCGAGATCGACCCGCGAGTTCGTCGCCGGCCCCAGCGTGGCGAACTGCTTCGACCGCCGCAGGCTCACGTAGGTCTTCTTCGGCGCGATCTCGAAGTGGCCGAAGCCCTCGACGGCCGTCATGACGGCATCGTGGATCGGCCGCAGCGCGGCCTTCGGTCCGGTATACAGGCCGTCCACCGCTTCGACGACGGAGCCCGAGCCTGCCTCGGTCCCGCCGCCCGCCTGCAGCGCGAGATGGACGATGACGTTCGCGTCGCCGTGGCCCATGCCGAGGTCGCGCTTCAGCATGTCGCGCAGTTCCCCGTGCTTCTGGAGGCTGCTGTTCCTGACGAGCGCCGTCAGCTCGGCAATCGACCGGCCGGTGCGCTTCTCGATGTTCGCCAGCTGGGTTTCTAGAGCCTTCTCCATGCGGCCTCCGGGGTTTGTTCGGGGCGGACGGACGTGGGGAGGGGTCGAGAACGGGTCAAGGACGGTCAAGGACGGCTCGGAGAGCCGTCCCTACCGTGGCCGTCCCT
>JBIQIB010000028.1:0-33618 GCA_044508265.1 Acidobacteriota bacterium | reverse complement strand
GCCGTCCCTACCGTGGCCGTCCCTGCCAGGGCCGACGCTGCCAGTGTCGTCAACGCGTTCGATGTCCAGATAGAACCAGCTGGTGCCGACCATGGCCAATACCGTCGTGATCCAGCCGGGCCGGTTGGTTGCGACGTAGCTGATGTGGGCGCCGGCCTCCGCCTCGAACTCGATGGTCTTCCACATCAGCGTGTTGTTGACGCGCAGCCTGTGGGGCCCGGGCGCGATCTCCCGGGTGACGGATCGCCCGGCGGCCAGCCGGGCGATCACTTCGCCGTCGAGGGAGACCGACATCCCGTAGTTGTCGCTCCAGGTGCCGGGTCCCGGGCGCGTGACGGTGAGCTGGGCAGGGGCGTGAGACATGCGGAGACGCTCCTCGACAGGAGCGAAATCAGCCTACCGCAGTCGCACGCCCTTGTGGACCGTCAGCCGTCGCTGCCGCCTGCCGCCGGGTTGGCCGGCTCGACCTGGCCGGGCTCGTCCCCGCCGCGCGGCGGGCCGTCCGGCGCGACGAACCCCGGAACTTCCGTCGTTGGCACCGTGGGCACAGGGCCCGGATCCGGTTGCACCCGCAGCTGCCCATCCGGGCCAGCCACGAGCTCGAACTCGACTGTCGCGCTGTTGGCGCGGACCTGGTACGTACCGGGAGCGTCGAGGCCGTCGAGCGGCACCCACTCGTTCACCAGCTGGAGGATCATCGTGCAGACCTCGCCCTCGCGCACCGAGGAGAGCGAGATGTGGAACGTGGAGCCGGCGCGCTGCTGCGTCACCGGCAGCAGCCGCGTGCAGCCGTCGCCCAGAGTGCCCTCGACATACGCCTGAGGACGTCCGTCCTTGATGTACACCCGCACCCGGGCCACGTCCACGTTGCCGGGCGCAGGCGCCACCTGGGATGGTGAGGTCGGGAGGCCGCCCTGGCCTTCCGTCGACAACGAACCGTCAGATCCACAGGCAGCGGTTGCCACTGCCATCAGCACACTCAGTCCACACTTCTTCAACACCGGGCACCTCACACAGGCAGGCAGGTCGCCGGGCCGACTGCAAGACGCGGTCCGAAGGCCAGGCGTGCCGCTGGGGGCACGGAGTGACACGCGCCCGGCAGCCGAGCGCGGGAACGTCCTCGTACGCGGACGCGTTGTCTGTTCGTCAGGACATCACGGCACGTACGGCGAGTGACCGCTCAGGCGCGGCCGGCGAACTCGCGCGTCTCGGTGTGAACCTTGACGCGCTCGCCCTCGTTCACAAACAGCGGCACGCGCACCTCGAGGCCCGTCTCGACGCGCGCGAGCTTCGTCACCGCGCCGCTAGCGGTGTCGCCGCGTGCGCCGGGCTCGGTGTAGACGACCGTCAGCTCCACGTGCGGCGGCAACATCAGCCCGATCGGGTTGCCGTTGTACTTCTGCAGGTGCAGCTCGGCGTTGTCGGCAAGCAGCAGCCTGTCGTCGCCGACCGTCTCAGGGGAAAGGGTCAGCGTCTCGAAGCTTTCGAGGTCCATGAAGTGCAGGCCGGCAGCGTCCGCGTACTGGAACGACACGGGCACCTTGACCAGGTCGGGCTCCCTGAACTTCTCGGCGGCCTTGAACGTGCGGTCGAACACGGCTCGCGTCAGCAGGTTGCGCATCTTGATGCGCACGAGCGTCTGCCCGCCCCGGGCGGTCGGCCGCGACACCTCGACGTCCAGGGCATGGAACGGGGTGTCGTCGAGCTCGATGAACATCTTGCGCTTGACGTCAATTGCTTCGATCAGGCCGGCCATGCAGTGTCAGTTCTCCCCAGGCGAATTGCGACGCGCGTTCAGCCGCGCATCGACTTGTACGTCTCCAGGCACCGTCGTGCCGTTTCCATCGACGGGAAGCGGCTGCCTTCCTGTTCGATGAGGTAATGCGTCACGCCGCCCACCGACTCGGCGGCGGCGAAGATCTCCTTCCACGGCGCGGCGCCCTCGCCGAAGAGCACCTTGTAGCCCTGGTCGGGGCCCCAGTCCTTGCAGTGGATGCTGCGGATACGCCCCGGGTGCGCCTTGATCCACGCCACCGGGTCGGCCTTCGCCTCGACGCAGGTGCCGACGTCGAGCTGCAGGACGGTATCCTGCGGCGTCTCACTCGCGAGGATGTCCATCGGTCGCTTTCCGTCCGGCAGCGGCCTGAACTCTGCCGCATGGTTGTGGAAGCCGGCAGTCATGCCCAGCGGCCGGAGCTTGTCGGACGCGGCGGCGAGGCTGGCGGCGACCTCCTTCCAGCCGTCCGCGTCGGCGACCTTGCGACCGGCGCTCGCCATGACGATCGACGTGGACCCGATGATGCGGTTCAGCTCGATGGCTTTCTCGAGCGCGCCTTCCGCGAACACCGTCGCCGAGTTGTGCGTGGACAGGCACCGGATGCCGAGGTCGTCGAGCAGCGCGCGAACCTCCTTCGCGTATGCCGGCGTCCACTCGTAGTAGGGCGAATAGAACTCGACCACCTGATAGCCCATGGCCGCGACGGCGCGGACGGTGCCCATCAGGTCCTTCGCGAGCTCATCCCGCACCGAGTAGAGCTCCAGGCCGACCGGCACGGCGCCGGACTGCGCACGAAGCGACCCGGCCGCGGCAAGCGGTGCGGCGCCCGCCAGGGCAAGGAACGAGCGTCGGGACAGGTCTGAGCGTCGGAACATCACGTCACCTCGGGGTGTGTCGATGCGAACGGCCGCGGCATGTCGAGCCGGTGGCAGCCGAACGTAACACGAGACGTGCCGTCGAGCGTATCCTGTGGTGGTCACGACATCCCATCGCACGTGTCCCCGGGTTGCGTCATGCCCGACACAGGTGCCATGCCATGCGGAGCCCTTACCGCCGCGCGACGACGCTCGATCTCGACCGCCTGCTCCTGCTGCAGCGCGACTTCTACGCGGAGCAGCAGTACCCGTTCGATGCCGACGCCATGCGCCACGCCTGGCCGCGGCTGCTCTCGGACTGCAGGGTAGGCCAGGCCTGGATTGCCGAGGACCACGCGGACGCCGTCGCCTACGTGGTAGCGACGCTCGGCTACAGCCTCGAGCATCAGGGCCGCGACGCGTTCGTGGACGAGCTGTACGTCGCACCCTCCCATCGCGGCCGCGGCCTCGGCCGCGCGGCGCTGGAGCAGGTGGAGCGCTGGTGCCGGCATCAGTGCGTGCGGGTGCTGCTGCTCGAGGTCGAGGACGTCAACGACGACGCCCATGCGCTCTACACCCGCGCCGGCTTCGTCGCCGGCTCGCGCCACCTGCTGAGAAAGACGATTGGGGGTCAGGTCTCGGAATGAGCCCTTTCCGGGGTCAGGTCTCGACTCTCGAACGTTGCAGTTTCTGCGCTCTGCCGCTCCTGCCCGCCTGACTGCTGCCTCTCCGCCCAGCCCTTGCGGCGCGGGTCGCCAGCAGACGGAGCTCCACGGCGAAGACGCCCGACGGGGTATCTGCCGGCTCGTACTCGGCGTGCAGCATGAATCCGGTGTCGGGGATGGCGTCGAGCAGCCTCGCGCGCAGGGACGCCCGACCCTGAGGCGACGGAGGTTCGTAGCCCAGAACGACGCGTCCGTCGCGCGCCAGCAGCTCCCGAAGCGCGGCGCCTGCCCGCTGAGGGTGTGTCCACACGAGATTCACGTTCATCGCCACAACCAGTGAGAACCGTCGCGGCGCGAAGTACTCACCTGCCGTCTCCAGGGCCACGTGATGAACCTGCGGCGCCCGCGGCAGCGCCGCCAGGCGCATCACGGCGCGGCGCACCTGGCGCTCGGAGCGGTCGATGCCGACGAGCTCCGCGCGCGGACACCTGACGGCGAGCAGTTCCAGCAACTGCCCGTTGCCGCAGCCGACCTCGAGAATCCTCCGCGCCCCGTCGGGCGCGACGAGCGTGCTGAACCACGTCAGGCGGGCCGGCGCGTCGGCCATATCTGCGGATCGTCGTGTTGGCGCGCGTTCAGTCAACGAGAAGGGGCCAACGTCGCGTCGGCACGGGGCGAGCTCACGTTCACATCGGCGACCTGGCGACCTGTACGGCCAGCTGTGGGATCAGCATCAGCGCTGCGGTGCCGTAGTAGGTATGCAGCTCCGGCACCATCTCGCCCTTTGCCACCACAGGGTCTGTCGCGACGAGACGCTTTGCTTCTTCAATGTCGGTCACCGCGAACACGTAGAGTCCCCGCCAGCCATCCACGCCGTCCAGCGGTCCGGCCAGCACCAGCTTCCCGGCGTCGGCGAGGCGACGCATGTTGGCAAAATGGCCCTTGAACATCTCGTCGCGCTCGGCGCCGTCGGGCACGCGCGTCGGGCCCGTCCGCAGGATGACGAGCACGTACTGCCGCATGCCGCGTTCGTCGGCGCCGACGCGCTCGGCGAGAGCAGCGTCATAGGTCGGTCGTGACGTCTCCGGCGTGGACGCGGCCGGCTGGGCGTACCCGACGGTCGCGCTGCACGCGGTGACGAGGCAGCAGGCGAGAAGGACGCACGTGCGCATCGGATGCTCCAGGCAGGTCTCTGATGGCGCCCATCCTACAGCACGACGGGCTGGCTGGACGAGCGGCACTCCGGCCTTTCTCCCGGCGCCAGTCGTCAGTGTGCCTGCGGCGGTCTACGGCAGCGGCGCAACACGTCGTTTCGTCGCCTGCTCGAACGCATACGCCAGTCCAATCAACGTGGGTTCGCTGCACTTTCCCGCCGTGAACGCCACGCCGAACGGCGACGGCTTCGCGTCGAACCCGTCGGGCAACGCCGGCGTCGGTGCATTCGGCACGCGCCCGAACGGGACGATGACCGTCGGGTACCCCGGCCTCGCGGCAATCGACGCGCCCATCCCGGCCGGAAACAGCAGCGCGTCGAGTCGATGCTCCGCCATCACGGCATCGATGCCGCGTGTCGCCGACAGCTCGATGTCCTTCGCGCGATCGGCCTCGTAGCGCGCGCGATCGCGCTCGACGTCCATCTCGTCCGAGATGTCGAGCAGCGCCTGCCCGTACTTGATGGCGCCCATCCGCTGGTGTGCCACGTTCCACAGTCGCAGCTCGGTGAGCGTCTTCACGGGGGCCTTGTCGCCCAGGCTGGCGAGCCACGCGTTGAAGTCGCGCTTCATCCCGTACTTGAAGACGATGGAGCAGTCCGCGTCCTTCCCCCTGGCATCGTCGAGTCGCGCGCAGACACCCCAGCTCAGACCATTGGTCGTGGGGTTCGGGTCAATCACGCTCGGGATGTCGGCCGGATCGACGATGACGGCGCCTTGCGCGCGCAGCACGTCGATGGCCTCGGCCATGACCTTCGCCTGATCGACATTCAAGCCGCCGCGCCCTTCCTTGCTGCCGGGCGGCGTGACGCGCTCGTAGAAGAACGCCCGCGGAATCCCTATGCGCGCGCCCTTCAGTGCCTCCGTCTTCAGGAACGGCGTGTAGTCGTTGCCCGGAGGGGGCGTGCACGCCGACGTGGCCGGATCGTTCGGGTCGGGCGCACTGCCTTCGAGGACGCCAAGCAGGATGGCCGCGTCGGTGACCGTGCGCGCCATGGGGCCCGCCGTGTCCTGGTCCGCGGTGATCGGGATGATGCCGTGGCGGCTGATGCGCCCCACCGTCGGCTTGATGCCGACCAGCATGTTCTGGTTCGACGGGCTGAGGATCGAGCCCGACGTCTCGGTGCCGACGTTGGCCGCCCAGAAGCTCGCGTTCGTGCCGACGCCCGAGCTCGATCCGCCCGTGGCGAGCACAGGGCGCCCGTCACCCGTCGCCTCGCGCGGGTCGCGCCGCGGGTCGAACGGGTTGAACCCGTACCCTGTGAGCGCGTTGTAGTTGGTGGGCATGCCCGTCGCGACCCAGTTGGCGAGCTCGGTCATCCCGGTCTTCGCGATGATGACCGCGCCGGCCTCCCGCAGCCTCGTGGTGAGCGTCGCCTCGTACGGCGGTACGAGGCCGTCGAAGGCCAGCGCACCTCCGGTGGTCGGCATGTCGGTGGTGTGGATGTTGTCCTTGAGCGCAATGGGGACGCCGTGCAGCGGTCCGCGCACCCTGCCCGCCGCGCGCTCCCTGTCGAGCGCCTCGGCCTGTTCGAGAGCCCGCGGGTTCACGGTGATGATCGCGTTCAACCGGTCTTCATGGATGGCGATGCGCTGCAGCGACAAGGCCACGAGATCGCGCGAGGTGACGCGTCCCTCGGCCATCGCCTGCTGCATCGCGGGAATCGTCGCTTCCACGATCGAGAACGACGGAGGCCGGGCGGAGATCGACACGCTGACGAGCACGGCCAGCGCGAGCAGCGACAGGATGCGGGTCATGGACGGGCTCCGGAAGCGTCAGGATGATCGCACGCTTTCGCCGTCGCGCGCCCCGTCATCGTAGGATGGGCATGACGCATGCCTCCCTACCAGGAGCTGCTCTCGCAGCTGCGCACGGCGTTCCCCACGCCGGTCTCCGACCGGGTTCACGACGCGTACTTCGTGTTCTCGTTCCTGCGGGCGCTCGACCAGGTGGACGCCCTCAAGTCTGCGGCGCCCATGCTCGGCTCGCCCGTGACGCTCGACTACCACGCCGCGCGGCAGCGGCGCGTCGAGCACGAGCCCAGCACCCTCGAAGCCGTCACGGCCGAGCTCGTCAGCTACCTCTCGGGGATGTTCATCTGGGGACACCCGCGCGCGCAGGTCAACGTCGTGCCGTCACCCACCATCCCGAGCATCATCGGCGGGCTGCTGCCGTCCATCTACAACCCGAACCTCGTGAGCGAAGAGACGTCGCGCCTGGTGTCGCTCGCCGAGGTCGAGGCGATCGCGATGACGGCGGCGCTCGTGGGCTACGACCCCGCCCGAGCCGACGGCGTGTTCACGTTCGGCGGCACCGGCACGCTGCTCTACGGCGCCAAGATCGGCCTCGAGAAGGCCGTCGCCGGCGCCCGTCGCACGGGGCTGCACACGCCGGCCGTGCTCGTGTGCTCCGACCGCGCCCACTACGCGTGCCTCACGGTCAGCAACTGGCTCGGCATCGGCGAGGCCAACGTCGTCCGCATCCCGACGACCGACGACAGCCAGATGCGGGTGGACGTACTCGCGTCGCGCCTGCGCGAGATCGTCCGCGACGGACGCCGCATCGCGTGCATCGTGGCGACGATGGGCACGACGGATGCCTTCGGCCTCGACGATCTCGCTGCGATCGTCCAGGCGCGTGACGCACTGGTGAACGAGTGCGGCCTCGACTACGTGCCACACGTGCACGCGGACGCCGTGATCGGCTGGGCCTGGAGCGTGTTCAACGACTACGACTTCGAGGCCAACCCGCTCGGGTTCAGGCACCGCACCGGGCGCGCGCTGGCGGGCACGACACGGCGCATCAGGCATCTCGGCCTGGCCGACTCGCTGGGCATCGACTACCACAAGACCGGGTTCACGCCGTACATCTCCAGCGCGGTCATCCTGAAGGACGGTGATGACTTCGACTACCTCACACGCCCCGACGAAGACACGCCGTACA
This sequence comes from Acidobacteriota bacterium, assembly GCA_044508265.1. Lineage (GTDB taxonomy): Bacteria > Acidobacteriota > Vicinamibacteria > Vicinamibacterales > Vicinamibacteraceae > JAEZDP01. The sequence goes on along the minus strand of JBIQIB010000028.1, from coordinate 26,167 downwards.
TCTTCCAGTCGGGCACGCGCCACCCGGGCAAGTACACGCTCGAGACGACGCGTGCCGGCGGCGGGCCGCTGGCCGCCATCGCGAACCTGCGGCTGTTCGGCACCAGCGGGCTGCAGGCGCTGCTCGGCCACGTCGTGACGATGGCCGAGGAGCTGCGCGAGCACCTCGAGGGCCACGCCGCGACGACCGTGCTGAACGGGGAGAACTTCGGGCCCGTGACGCTCTTCCGCGTCTATCCCGACGGCGTCGACACGTTCGGCATGCCCGACCAGGAGCGCAAGGACCCGGCGTGCCGCGAGACGCTTCTGGGGCACAACGAGTACAACCGCCGCATCTTCGACATGATTCAGGCCGACGCCCTCGAGGGACGCGGCGTGATCATCTCGCTGACCGACTGCTATCGGATGTCGGACTACGGCGAGCCCATCAACGCGCTCAAGTCGTACATCCTGAGTCCGTTCTCCGACGAGCAGCACGTCGGCGCCGTGCTCGAGTCGATCTGGAAGGCACGGCGCGCGCTCGCGGGGGGCTGAGAGCGCAGCGAGCGGAACGCCCTGCAGGTGGGTGAGGCAACCAGTGCTCGCGCATGGTATGGCAGTATGGTCGCGGTATGGTCAAGGTCACGTTCTCGCTGGACGAGGAGACCGTGGAGCAGTTGCGCCGCGCCGCGGCGCGGCTCGGCATGGCTCAGAGTCACGTCGTCCGGGAGGCGGTCGCGGAGTACGCCGCGCGTGTGGATCGACTGAGCGAGCGCGAGCGACTGCATCTGCTCGCCGTCCTCGAGGGCCTCGGTGAAGCGTCCCAGACCCGCAGTGCCCGTGCCGTCGATGACGAGATCAAGGCCGTCAGAGCGGCGCGGCGTACGGGTGGCCGACGCTCGGCATGATCGTCCACATCGATACCTCGGCCCTCATCGACTCGCTGACGGGGCCGCGGCGTTCGCTCCCGCGCCTCACCGCCCTCGTCGAAGACGGACATCGCATCGCCGTCTCGAGTCGGGTGCTCTACGAATGGCGCCGGGGGCCTCGCACGGCGGCAGAGCTCGCGGCGCAGGACGCGCTTCTTCCGCTCGACGGGGTCGTGCCTTTCGACGGAGGCGCCGGCACGGCCGCGGCCGACCTCTATCGCCGCATGTCGAGACCGCGCGGCCGGGAGGTCGACATCGCCATTGCCGCCTTTGCCCTGCATCACGGGGCGGCGCTCTGGACGCTCAACAAGGACGACTTCGCCGACGTGCCGGGGCTGACACTGGTCTGACCGTCAAATCCCGCCGATGTGCCCCGCGCGCGCTGGTTCAGCGAGAGGCGCGGATAGCAAGTCCCGGCCTGGCGTCGGCGATCTGCCCGTCGTCTACCACCACCTGGCCGCCGACGATCACGTAAGGAATGCCAGCCGACGGAATGCTCGCATCCTCGTACGTTGCGCTGTCGATCACCGTCGCCGGATCGAACACCGTGACGTCGGCGTCGGCGCCCACGCGGATGCGGCCCTTGTCCTTCATCGCCGGCACCCGCGCTTCGAGCCGGCGCGCCGGCTCCACCGTCATCCGACGCAGGGCGTCCATCAGCTCCACGACGCCTTCGTCGCGCACGTACCGGCCCAGCACCCTGGCATAGGTACCCGACGTCCGCGGGTGTCCGCGACCGTCCTCGATGTAGCCGTCGCTCGCGATCATCACGAGCGGACTGACGATGGCCTTTCGTGTCTGTTCGTCGGAGCGGTTGTGGATGATGATGGTGCCGCCCGTCCGCCGCGCGGCCGCGAAGGTGGCGCGCGTGAGACGCTCGCCCGACGAGACGAGCTGGTGCTGGCCGAAGCGGTCGTCGGGCCACGACTCCCAGTCGTCGAACAGCGCCGACTGGATCTCCGTCATGCCGGCGCTGTACGGATACGCTTCCGTCGTCACGTCCTGGCCCGCGTCACGCGCCGCCTGAATGGCCCCCAGGAACTCGTCGATCCCGTCGCGCGCCACCGAGTTGACGTGCACGACGTGGAGCGGCGCGCCCGCCGTCCTCGCCGCGGCGATCGTCTCGTGCAGGCCCTCGACGCCGCCCCGCATGTGGATGTGCGACGAGGCGCCGCCCTCGGCCGCCACCCGGAACATGCGCTCGAACTCCGACATCGGGGCGCCAGGCGTGTACGCGCTGCCGAACCCCACAGCGACGGCGCCCTCGGCGAGGCCCTTGCGGAGCAGCTGCTCCATCTCGACGAGCTGGGCCTCCGTGGCCGTGCCGCTGCCGCCAACGTCGGCAGGCAGGAGGCCCGTACCCGAATCGCCGAGCACCTTCATCCGCACCTTGATGTGCCCGATCGAGACGCCGTAGTTGACGAGCTGTCCGCCTTCACGCTCGGCATACCAGGCCGGCACGTCACCGGTGCCGACTTCCAGCTCGAACGCCGACGTCACCCCGTCGCGCACCATCATCCGGTACGACTCTTCCTGCTGCCCGTGCTCGTGCAGGTCGATGAAGCCTGGCGAGACCACGTGTCCCGTGGCGTCGATGACGCGCGTGCCTGCGAGCGCCGTCTCGGAGACAGCTGCGATGGTGCCGCCGCTGATGCCGACGTGCCGGACGCCGTCGAGGCCCGATTCAGGGTCCATGACGCGACCGTTCGCAATCACGAGGTCGTACGTCGGCGCCGCCGCGGGCGAGCATGCGATGGCACCCAGCAGGAGGACGAATGTGAGAACGGCGCGCGTCCCGGGTCTCATGGTCGCCAATCCTCGGAGGGACTGGAGCCTACCACGCTGCTGTAAGATCCATGGGGTCAGGTCTCTGATTCGGCGGTTTCCGGGGTCAGGTCTCGTGTCTCGAACGTTGCAGTTTCTGCTCGTCGCGGCCCTCGCCGCTCCCGCACATGTCACTGCGCAGCCCCGCACCCAGCCGGGCACGCAGGCGGCTGCCGCCACGCAGCCGCGCGGCTACACCGTGCCGCTCCTCGACCTCGCCTACGAGACCCACCGCCAGGTCGTCGTCGATCGCGAACCCGGCCAGTATCTGGGTCATCCCACCACCGTGCTGCTCGAGGACGGACGCACCATGCTCGCCGTCTATCCCAAGGGCCACGGCAAGGGCGCCATCATCCTGAAGCGCAGCGAGGACGGCGGACGCACGTGGTCCGAGCGCCTGCCCGTCCCCGAGAACTGGGCCACGTCGCAGGAGACGCCGACCATCCACCGCGTCGTCGGCCCGGACGGCACGAAGCGGCTGATCCTCTTCTCCGGCCTCCACCCGATTCGCATGGCCTCGTCCGACGACGACGGACGGACGTGGACGCCGCTCGCGCCCATCGGCGACTTCGGCGGCATCGTCGCGATGGCCAGCGTCGTCGCGCGCCGTACCGGTGACGGCCACTACCTCGCGCTCTTCCATGACGACGGCCGCTTCATCGCCGGCAGCGGCAAGACGACGCCGGAGATGGTGCTGTACCAGACGGAGAGCACCGACGGCGGACTCACGTGGTCCGCGCCCCGCGTCCTGCACAGCTCCGCCGAGATTCACCTCTGCGAGCCGGGCGTCATCCGCTCGCCCGACGGCACGCAGCTCGCCATGCTGCTGCGCGAGAACCGCAGGCGGCGCAACTCGTACGTCATGTTCTCGAACGACGAGGGACGCACGTGGACGGCGCCGCGCGAGCTGCCGGGCGCCCTCACCGGCGACAGGCACGTCGGCGCCTATGCGCCCGACGGACGGCTTGTCCTCTCGTTCCGCGACACGACCCACGACAGCGTGACGAAGGGCGACTGGGTGGGCTGGGTTGGCACCTACGACGACATCGTCCACGGACGCGAAGGGCAGTACCGCATAAGGTTCATGGACAACCACCACGAGTTCGACACGGCGTATCCCGGCGTCGAGCGCCTCCCGGACGGCACGTTCGTCGTCACGACCTACGGTCACTGGACCCCGGGCGAGCCGCCCTACATCGTCAGCGTCCGGTTCACGCTGGACGAGCTCGACCGCCGCCTGCCTGCCGCAGACCGATGAGGGTGAAGGTCGCTCCTGTTGACTTACGCGTCCATCGCGTGAAGGCTACGGGGCATGAGCCACATCCCTGACGTTTCGCCGGCGTCGAGAATGACGCTGGCCGCGTGTGCCGCCGCCCTGGCACTGGCCGCCGCCGTGAGCGTCTCCGGCTGGCCGCCAGTCGTGGCGTCCGCGCACGCGCAGGAAGCGCGCCAGCCTCCCCGGCGCTTCGTCATCGACTCGCACCAGCACTGGCGCAGCGGCCCGGAGTACATCGACACGCTCGTGCGCACCTATCGTCCGCGCAATGCGATGGCCTGCGTGCTCACGCCGTTCCGCGGCCTCGACGCCGTGAAGCAGGCAGCGGCCGAGCACCCCGACGTCATCATCCCGTACGGGCAGATCGACGTGGACGACCCGGCGGCGCTCGCGCAGATCGACGCGTTCGCTGCGGCCGGCTTCAAGGGCGTCAAGATGCACCGGCCGAAGTACGACTGGGACGACTTCGGCTACTTCCCGATCTACCAGCGGCTGCAGGACCACAAGCTGGTCGCGCTGTTCCACACGGGCATCGTGTCTGGCAGCTCCGACGCGCCGGAGCCGTCGTCGATGGCGCGGATGCGACCGTCGTTCCTGCACACGATCGCGCGGTCGTTCCCCGCGCTGCGGATCCAGGGCGCACACCTCGGCAACCCCTGGTACGACGAAGCGGCCGAGGTCGCCCGCTGGGAGAAGCACGTCTACTTCGACGTCACGGGCTCGACCCTGATCAAGAAGGCGCGCAATCTGTCGGTGTTCAGCGAGTACCTGTGGTGGGAAGGTCCGACCGCGCACAGCTCGTCGGATGCGGTATACGCGTTCGAGAAGCTCGTGTTCGGCACGGATGAACCTCCCGAACAGCTCGACAACATGCTCGGGCGCTACGAGGCCATGCTCGAGGCCAACGGCGTCCCCGAGGCGAGCCGCCGGAAGATCTATGGCGAGACGATGGCGGCCATTCTGGGTATCGAGGTGAAGCCATGACGAGAGGGCGGCGAGACGGACGGCGCGGCGCCGTGCGCGGAATCGCGATCGCGGCGGTCGCAGGCGCCGGCGTGCTGGCAGCGGTGCATCACGGCTCGGCAATGGGCGGGCAGGCCCCCGCAGCCGGGAGCAAGCCGCTGACCTTCGAGGCGCAGGAGATCAGGCGCGACTTCGGCGTCGGCTATGCGGTGGCAATTGCCGACGTGAATGCCGACGGCAAGCCCGACATCGTCGCGATCAACGGGACGCAGCTGGTCTGGTTCGAGAACCCGACGTGGACGGAGCACGTCGTGCTCGACGGGCAGACGCCGAAGGACAACGTGGCCATCGCCCCGCACGACATTGACGGCGACGGCCGCCTCGACATCGCGTTAGGCTCCGGCTGGAACCCGCGCGACACGCAGGGCGGCGGCACGCTGCACTGGGTACAGCAGCCTGCGAAAGCGGGCGCGCCGTGGCAGCTGCACGAGATCGGGAGCGAGCCGACGCTGCACCGCATCCGCTGGGGCCAGGTCGACGGATCGGGCAAGCCGATGCTGCTCGTGGGGCCGCTTCACGGACGCGGCACGTCGCCGCCAGACTTCCAGGGCGCCGGTGCCCGGCTGCTCGCGTACCGTATCCCGACGGACCCCGTGAAAGGCAAGTGGGAAGCCGAGGTCGTCGACGACATCTTCCACGCGATGCACAACTTCGAGGCCGTCCAGCTGGCCGGGCATCCGCACGAGTCGGTGATCACGGCGAGCAAGGAAGGCGTCCACGCGTATCGGCGCGAGGCGTCGGGCACCTGGAGGCGGACGAAGATCGGCGAGGGCGCCCCCGGCGAGATCCGGCTCGGACGCATCGACGGCCGGGCGGTGATTGCCACCATCGAGCCGTGGCACGGGACATCCGTCGTGCTCTTCCTGGAGCCGGCGAAGGGCGCGCCCGCGGGCACGCTCTGGGAGCGGGTGGTCATCGAGGATCAGCTGGTCTGGGGGCACGCACTCGCCTGGGCCGACATGGACGGCGACGGCACGCAGGAACTGGTCGTCGGCTGGCGTGACAAGCCTGGCGGCGTCGCGGTCTACGACATCGACAGCAACGGCAAGGTCGAGCGGAAGACGGTGGTGGAGAACGAGCGGATGGCGACCGAGGACATGACGGCCGCCGACCTCGACGGCGACGGCCGTCCCGAGATCATCGCGTCGGGCCGCCGCACCGCGAACGTCATCATCTACTGGAACCGGTAGGGACGGCTCGGTAGGGACGGCTCGCCGAGCCGTCCTACCCATCCGCGCGAGGACGGCCCGAAGGGCCGTCCCTACCTTTCAGAACGCCATGGAACAGCGACAGATGGGCCGCTCGGGCCTCACCGTTCCGGTGCTCGCCTTCGGCACCGGTACCTTCGGCGGCGGCAACGACTTCTTCCGCGCCTGGGGCAGCAGCGACGTCGCCGAGGCGACGCGCATGGTGGACATCTGCCTCGACCACGGCGTCACGCTGTTCGACACGGCCGACGTCTACTCCGGCGGACTCGCCGAGACGATTCTCGGCAAGGCCATCGCCGGACGCCGCGACAGCGTGCTCATCTCGACGAAGGGCACCTTCAGGACCGGTGACGGGCCGCACGATATCGGCAGCTCGCGCAAGCACCTCATAGCCGCCGTGGACGCCTCGCTGCGCCGCCTCGGCACCGACTACATCGACCTGTATCAGCTGCACGGCTTCGACGCGCTCACGCCCGTCGACGAGACGCTCTCGACGCTCGACGACCTCGTCCGCGCCGGCAAGATCCGCTACATCGGCTGCTCCAACTTCTCGGGCTGGCACCTGATGAAGTCGCTCGCCGTGAGCGACAGGCACGGCTGGACACGCTACGTGGCGCACCAGGCGTACTACTCGCTCGTCGGACGCGAGTACGAGTGGGAACTGATGCCGCTGGCGCTCGACCAGGGCGTCGGCGCGTTCGTGTGGAGCCCGCTCGGCTGGGGCCGCCTGACGGGCAAGCTGCGGCGTGGGGCGCCCCCGCCGGACGTCAGCCGCCTGCCTGCCACACGCCAGGCCGGGCCGCCGGTGGACGACCCGTACCTGTTCGACGTCGTCGATGCGATTGACGCGGTTGCTGTCGAGACCGGCAGGACGGTGCCCCAGATCGCGCTCAACTGGCTGCTGCAGCGCCCGAGCGTCGCGTCGGTGATCATCGGCGCACGCACTGAGGCGCAATTGCACGACAACCTCGGCGCCATCGGCTGGGCGTTGACCGCCGAGCAGATACGGCGGCTCGACGAGGCCAGCGCACGTCCGCTGACCTATCCGTACTGGCACCAGCGGTACGAGATGCCCGACCGCAACCCGCCACCCGTGTAGGCGGTAAGGCTCGGCTTACGTCATCCAGCCGGGCAGCTTTGCCGCCTGCTTCATCCAGCTCGTCACGAGCTTCTCGTCGATCTCCTCGTTCTCGTGCACGTGGTAGTAGCGTGCGTCGGGGTGCTTCGACCCGACCGGCGGCGGCGGACGCAGGGCCGAACCCTGGAAGAACGTCACCTTGACGTACTTCGTGAAGCAGTGGAACGAGGCGAACCACCCGCCGCCCTCGACGCCATAGAAGGGCGAGTTCCACTTGACGGCCTTCTTCAGGTTCGGGACGGCGCGTACGATGATCGCGTCGAGCCGGCGTGCTGCGTCCTGTTTCCACCCGGGGATGGCGTCGAGATACTGCTGGACGGGCTCGTCGCCGTCGGCCTTGGCAATCTGCGGGTTGTCACCGGCGAGCAGCGTCACTTTCGTGGACTTTCGGGCCGCCTTCTTCGTCACTTGTCGCTCCCTCCAGTGTCATGGGTGGGGTGCCCGTCACGCCTCCGGCCGACGTACGGCAGGAAGTACAGATATACGCCACTCAGGAAGAGCAGCGCGAGCGGGAACAACGGCACATAGCTCACCCATTCAATCGGCGGATCCTGGTTCAGGGCGATCGTCGTGATGATCACGGCCAGGGTGAAGAGCACCGACAGCCACCGGTGGGTCTGCCGTACGAGCGCTGACAGGTTCAATGGGACCTCCTCTGCAGGGCCGGCCGGGCGCACGGTTTTACCGGCCGGGCGTCTTGTCACATCATGCGCGTGCGCTCCGTCCCTTTCATGACGGACCGCGACGGAGGAATGTGACCGACCTCACGCCTGAGCGGCTCGCCGAGCAGTTCGAGAACCACCGCGCGCACCTGCGCGCCGTCGCCTACCGTATGCTCGGGTCGACGGGAGAGGCGGACGACGCGGTCCAGGAGAGCTGGCTCCGACTCTCGCGGAGCGACGTCACCGGCGTTGCGCACCTCCGCGCCTGGCTCACGACAGTAGTCGCGCGGGTGTGCCTCGACATGCTGCGGTCGCGCGCCTCGCGACGCGAGGAGCCGCTGGAGGTCCACGTGCCCGATCCGGTCATCACGAGAGTGGACGCGACACCCGAGTCGGCCGCGCTCGCCGGAGAGTCCGTCGGCCTCGCGCTCCTCGTCGTCCTCGAGGCGCTCGAGCCGGACGAGCGCCTGGCCTTCGTCCTGCACGACGTGTTCGGGATGACGTTCGACGAGATCGCCCCTGTCGTCGAGCGTTCCGTTGTCGCGACGCGGCAACTCGCGAGCCGCGCGCGGCGCCGCGTGCGAAGCCGGGCGCCGGAGGCCGAGCGCGACGCACACAGGCAGCGTGGGGTCGTGGACGCGTTCCTTGCCGCCGCGCAGGCGGGCGACTTCGAGGGCCTTTTGGCGGTCCTGCATCCCCAGATCGTGCTGCGTGCCGACGGTGGGGCGCTGTCCGGCGCCTCGCGGATCGTACGCGGCGCGCGCGCCGTCGCGGAGCAGGCGGCGACGTTCTCGCGCATCGGCCTGTCCACGCGTCTCGTGCGCGTCAACGGCGACCTCGGCGTCGTGTCGACACGTCCGGACGGCCGCGTGTTCTCGGTGCTCGCGTTCACCGTGGCCGGCGGAAAGATCGCCGAGATCGACATCCTGGCCGACCCCGAGCGTCTGGCGCGCATCGACATGTCCGCCATCGGCAGCTGAGCGGGTGTACGCCTCGTTCCGGCGGTGCAACGAGGCGGCGGCCGCTACAATGCTGGGGTGACCCGCCGACGCGCCGTCCTCTTCGTGCTGCTGGCCCTGACGACGGGCGTGACGGCCGGCTGCGACCGTCTCTACTACGGGACGATGAAGAAGCTCGGGCAGGAAAAGCGTGACATCCTCATCGGTCGCGTGAAGGACGCGCGCAAGGCCCAGCAGGAGGCGCAGGAGGAGTTCAAGACGGCACTCGAGCGGTTCCGCGAGGTCGTCGAGGTCGACGGCGGCACGCTCGAGAAGAAATACGACCAGCTCAACGGCCAGCTCGAGCGGGCGGAGCGGCGCGCCCGTACCCTGCACGACCGCATCGAGTCGGTGGAGGACGTCGCCGACGACCTCTTCAACGAATGGAAGAAGGAACTCGGCCAGTACAGCGACCGTGGCATGCGGGCGCAGAGCGAACGCGAGTTGCAGGCGACGCGCAGGCGGACCGATGGCCTGATAGCCGCGATGCGGCGGTCGGAGAAGCGGGTCGACCCCGTGCTGCGTCCGTTGCGCGACCGTGTGCTCTTCCTCAAGCACAACCTCAACGCGAAGGCGCTGGGGGCACTCACGAACGAGCTGACGGCCGTGGAGGCCGACGTCGACACGCTGCTCGGCGAGCTGCAGAAGGCCATCGCGGAGGCCGACGCCTACCTCGCCGAGATGGAGCGGGAAGAGACCTGACCCCGGCCCGTTACGACCGCACTCTGCGCAGGATCGCGACGATCTCGCTGCCGCCCATCGCCGTCTGTCCGACGGTCAGCCCGACGAACTCGTAACCGGCGGCTCCCGCCTCCTTCAGTTCCTTCTGCAGGGTGGACGTCTTGGACGTGGCGAGCAGCAGGTACTCGTGGGCCGGCCGGTCGCCGGCCGCCCTGTCGCGCTCGAGGATGACCACGACCTCCCGGCCGCCGAAGAGCGAGTTGTAGACGGTCTGCCCCTTGTACTCGTAGCCGGCGTCGCCCGCGGCCTGCAGCTCCTTCTGCATGGTGGACGTCCTGCTGGTGGCGAGCAGCCTGTAGGCGTACCGTCCCGCCTCGGCGTCCGGCGTCCGGTGCATCACCGTCACCACCTCGGAGCCGCCGAAGGACGTCTCGCCCCCCATGACGCCGGCGAAGCGGAAGCCGTCGGCGGCGGCCTCGTTCATCTCCTTCTCCGTCGTGGAGGTCTTGCTGGTGGCAATCGTGAGGTAGTCCACCTGGGCCCACGCGGGGGCCGTGCCGCCCAGCGCAAGCGTCAGTGCGAGGGCCGAAACGTACGAGCGCATGCCGGTGCTCCTGATCAACGTGAGTGGCGGGCGGGACGCGTAAGGGACGTGTGTCGGGGCCGGGGAGGCGCGTCAGTCCTGGCGCGCGTCGACGTCGGAGAGCCGCCGCGGGGCACGGAGGCCCTTCAGCCGCAGCAGCTTGGGTTCACGCTCGTCCTTGTGGGGCTTGCACCACAGGCAGCCAGCACGCTGATGCCTGGGGCGTCGGCGCTTGTGGTGCATGGGGGAAGTGTAACAGCTCGGCAGGTCGGCGAGTCGGCCGGTTGAATCTTCACGCGCCGGCCAGCAGGCGGAGCAACTGGCCGACGAGGTACGCAAGGTAGGTGCCGCTCGCGTATCCGACGGACCCGAGCAGCACGCCCACGGGCGCGAGGCTCGGGTGGAACGCCGCGGCGACGACGGGCGCCGAGGCTGCCGCGCCGATGTTGCCCTGCGAGCCGATGGCGAAGTAGAAGAGCGGCGCGCGGACAAGCTTCGCGGCCGTCCAGAGCGCGGCGATGTGCACGCTCATCCAGATCACGCCGAGCAGGAACAGCCAGGGCCTGTCGAGCAGCGCCTTCAGGTCCATCTGCATCCCGATGCTCGCGATCAGGAAGTAGAGGAAGAGCGAGCCGAGGCGCGACGCGCCGGCGCCCTCGAGCCGCCGCAGCGGCGTGAAGCTCATGGCGATGCCCACGGCCGTCGCCGAGAGCACCATCCAGACGAATGGCGACGTGAGGCTCAACTGCGCCGCCCAGGCGGCGTTGTCGGCAAACCACGCGGCCGTCGGCTCGGCGAAGGCGTGCGCGAGGGCCACCGTGCCGAACGCCACGCCGACGATGACCATCAGGTCGGTGAGCGTGGGGATGCGCGCGTGCCGGGCCTCGAAGGCGGCCACGCGGGCCTGAATCTCGTCGATCGCACTCGTGTCGGCGCCGCTGCGCCTGTCGATATCGCTGGCCCGGCCCGCCAGCCAGAGCAGCACCGCCATCCAGAGGCTCGCCACAGCCACGTCCACGACCGCGAACTGGCCGAAGGTCGTCGCGTCCACCTCGAAGATCTCGCGCATCGCGACCATGTTCGCGCCGCCGCCGATCCAGCTGCCCGCAAGAGCAGCCATGCCGGCCCACGTCTCGCCTGCCACTGTCTCGGGGTGCAGCACGCGCATGACGAGGAACGCGACCGGCGCGCCGCACATCACGCCCGCAGTGCCCGCGAAGAAGACGAACAGCAGCCTTGGCCCGAGGCGCACCATCGCGGGCAGGTCGATCGAGAGCGTCAGGAGCACCAGGGCCGCCGGCAGCAGCACGTCGCGTGACACGGGGTTGTAGAGCGCCGTCGCCTGGCCGTCGATGAGCCCGATGGTGTTGTACAGCGCCGGCACGAAGTAGCAGAGCAGCAGCGCCGGCACGTACCGGTAGAAGCGCGCCCAGAAGGGGGTTGGCCCGCTCGCCGTCCAGAAGATGAGGCCCAGCGTCACAGCGATCAGTCCGAGCAGGACGATGTCGTTGGTGATGAGCGGCGCCGCATGTGGCATGCGCGGATAGTACCGCCGGACCGCAGGCGGCACGAGGCGCGGCGGCCGGATTCCGCCTGTGGTAGCGTGCCTCCATCATGCTCACGCGACTGCGCCTGAAGAACGTCAAGGCCTGGGGCGAGCAGCTCTGGGACGAGGGCGTGGGCCTGTCGAACATCACGTTGCTGCTGGGCCCCAACTCCGCGGGGAAGACGTCGCTGCTGCAGGTACCCCTCCTGCTGAAGCAGACGTTCGAGAGCCCCGATCGCTTCGTGCACCTGAACCTCGGAGGCCAGCCGACAGACCTCGTGGACCTCGGCAGCTACGAGTCGCTCGTGCACAAGCACGACACGAAGCGCGAGATCGGCTTCGGCCTGACGGTGCGGGTGACGCCGTCGGACGCGGCGCCGGGCGCGATGCAGACGGAGATCGACTACGCCGCCACGTTCATCGCGCTGCACGGCGCCCCGGTGATCAGGGACCTCACCATCGCCAGCGGCGGCCAGACGTTCACCGCGACGCGGCAGCTGCGCGGCGGGTACCGCATCACGGCGCCCGGTTACTCGTCGGGCAAGGGCAGCCGTGGCGGTGCGAAGCGTTCGTTCGAACCGGAGCGCTCGCTCTCCTTCTCGCAGGACGCGATCGTCGAGCTCGGGCCGGCAGGCAGCACGATCCAGGACCTGTCGCTGCTGCTGCGGCAGGCGCTTGGCTCGGTGGTGTACCTCGGGCCGCTGCGTGAGCATCCCGAGCGGACGTACCTGTGGAGCGGCGTCGAGCCGCGCGACATAGGCAAGCGCGGCGAGCTGGCCGTGCACGCGCTGCTCGCAAGCGACAACGCCCGCACCCGTCCGAAGGCGGGCGTGGAGGGCGGGCGGCAGTGGCTGGTCGACAAGGTGTCCACGTGGCTGTCGCGGCTCGGCGTCGCCGACGAGCTCGTGCTCGAGCGGCAGGGGCGCTCACGTCACTACGGCCTCGTTGTTGTCCGAGGCACGCAGCGCGCGAACCTGATGGACGTCGGCTTCGGCGTGTCGCAGGTGCTGCCGATGATCGTCCTCTCGCACATCGTGCCGCGCGGCGCGACGATCATCGCCGAGCAGCCGGAACTGCACCTGCACCCCCGCGCGCAGGGGGGACTGGCCGAACTGATGGCGGAGGTCACGCGCGAACGCGGTGTGCAGTTCCTCGTCGAGACGCATTCGGAGCACGTCTTCCGCCGCCTGCAGACGCTGATGGCCGCCGAAACCGTCCGGCCGGACGAGTGCGCCCTCTACTTCGTCGACAGCGGACGCAGCGGCGCCGAGCTCAATCGGCTCGAGGTCGACGCCTTCGGGCGCGTGGCGAACTGGCCGAAGCACTTCTTCGGCGACTCTCTCGGCGAGACCGAACAGCAGACGAGGCACATGCTCGAGCGCACGGCCGCACGGCGGAAGTCACGCGGTGCCTGACCACGTCGTCGACACCAACGTGCTGCTCGTGGCGAGCGCGGCACATCCCTATTCGCCGTTCGACGACACGCACGTGCCGCTCGACGAGCAGCTGCAGGTGCTCGACTGGCTCGTCGAGTTCGGCAGGGACGACAGCCGGCGGCTGGTGCTCGACGACGTGCTGGCGATCTACGAGGAGTACCGGCACAAGCTCACCGAGCAGGACGTCGGACTGCAGGTGATCCACGCCAAGATGCAGGCGCACCGCGTCGTGTCGCTCGAGTGGGACGCCGACGGGCACGCGATAGTGCCCGAGGCCCTCCAGGCCTGCGACCGCTCCGACAGGAAGTTCCTTGCCGCCGCGCTCACCGACGTGAAAGGCATATCCATCGTCAACGCGGCCGACTCGGACTGGATCGAGATCGAGGACGTGCTGAAGGATGCCGGCGTGGTCGTCCACCACCTGATAGAGGCGTGGCTGCGGGCAGCCATCGCGGAGCGGGACCGATGAACCCGGCCGAGCGGCCACTCGACGAGTTCTTCCGGTTCCCCCACACCCCGCACCTGTTGTGGCTCGGCGACGGGATGCCGAGAGCCGACAAGGTGCTGCCCCCTGACGAGGCCGAGGCGTTGCTGGCGCGGGAGGTGACGGTGGAAGAGAAGGTGGACGGCGCCAACGTGGGCGTGTCCGTCGATCAGTCGGGCGAACTGCGGGCGCAGAATCGCGGCGCGTGGGTCGAGCGCGACGGCTGCCATCCGCAGTTCCGGCCGCTGTTCGGGTGGCTCGCCAGGCACCGGTTCACGCTGCTCGACCACCTGCCCCCCCGCGTGATCCTCTTCGGCGAGTGGTGCTACGCCGTCCACAGCGTGCGCTACACGCGTCTGCCCGACTGGTTCCTTGCCTTCGACGTGTACGACCGCGATGCCGGCGCGTTCTGGGACATGACGCGGCGCGACGCTCTCATCGACGCGATGGGGCTGGCGAAGGTGCCGCACGTCGCGACAGGACGGTTCTCTCTTCAGGACGTGCCGCAGCTGCTCGGGCCGTCGCAGCTGACCGACGGCCCGGCCGAGGGGGTGTACCTGAAGTGGACTGCCGGCGGCGACGCCTCGGGTCGCGCGAAGGTGGTGCGCCCCAGCTTCGTGCAGGACATCGACGAGCACTGGCGGGGGCGGCGGATGGAAGTGAACGCGCTGGCCCCCGGACGGCACGCCGGTTAGCCTGACCCGCCCGGGCGAGACCTACCTGATCGCCGCAATCATCCCCGCGACTGCGTCGTCCAGCAGGCGCATCCCGGCCGCGTCACCGCGCTGATGACCCAGCCGCACGACGACGAGGTCGTGCGAGGGGATGACGATCACGCGCTGTCCGCCGGCACCGGCCATCCAATAGGCGTCCTTCGGCATCTTGAGCTCGCCGGTGCCGTTCAGCCAGAACAGGCCGCCGTACTCGGGTGCCTTCCACCCCGGTGCCGGCGTGCGGACGAACTCCACGAAGCCCTCGGGGAGCAGCCGCTCGCCCTGCCAGACGCCGTCCTGCGCGTAGAGCAGGCCCAGTCGCGCCCAGTTGCGTGCGGTCCCGTAGTCGTATCCGCTGAGGATGAAGTTGCCGTACGCATCGGGCTCGAGCACGTGCCGGCGGATGCCGATGCGATCGAACAGCGCGCGCTGGGGCCACGTGAGGTACTCCTCGCCGCGGGCCTCGACGGCACGCCTCACGAGGTACCCGAGCGTGAGCGGGTCGCAGTTGCGGTAGCGTCCCTCGGTGCCCGGCTCGAACTGGAGCGGACGGCTGACCGAGAAGCGGAAGACGTCTATCGCGCCTGTGTACACGAGCACGTGCGCCGGGTAGCCGTCCTTCTCTGAGAAGTCGGCATCAGCCGGCGAGGGGCAGCGCAGGCCGCTGCTCATGCGCAGGAGATCGCTTACACGAATGGCGGCCCTGGGATCGCCGGGTCGCTGCCACTCGGCGACAGGCGCTGGCGCATCCAGCGTCAGGTCGCCCTGCTGGACGAGCAATCCCACGAGCGTCGCCGTCAGGCTCTTGCCCATTGACCACGCCTCGAGCTGCGTGTCGCGCGTGGCACCCTGTCCATATCGCTCCGCGACGATGCGGCCCTTGTGCAGGACGACGAGCGCGGCGGTCAGCGCTTCGGGGTCCGAGAAGGCCAGGTCCACGGCGGCGTCGAGGCGGGCCTTGTCGACGTCGGCCGGCCAGGGGGCGGTATCGGGCGCATCGCCCATCGGCCACGGCATCGTGCCGGCATCGGGGAGCGTGGTGCGGACGGGCACGGGCGTGAACAAGACGCTTTCGGTGCCCTCGGGGTGGATGACGCAGCCCTGGTCGCCGTAGTATCCGGCCGAACGCGTGACGACATCGCCGACGGTGACGTGGACGACCTGCTTGTCCCTGTCGACGCGCGTGGTGATCCGATCGCGGTCGGATTCGGGCGTCAGGAAGAACGCGCTGTTGCGCCGCGCCTCCGCCTCGTCGCGGCCGGACACGAAGATGGCGGAGCAGAGGATCTTGGCGTAGCCGGCGGCGCCGAGGGTGACGGGCGTGATCGTCGGCGAGAAGCGGCCCGTCGTGGCAGGGTTGCGGGTGGCGGCGTCCTGTGCGCCGGCGGCCGGAGCGACAGCGGCGAGCGCCATCGCAAGGAGCGTCGTCCGGGCGAGCGTTCGATGGCAGCCGAACGAGATCGACGATGAAGGGCTGGTAGTACGCGACGGGTGCGGGAGGAGCATGGCCGAGAGTGTACGTCGGCGACCGCTCACGCCGGGCGCAGATACGCCACGTATCCCCTGAACAGGACCTCGCGCTCGCGCCCGTCGAATATCTCGGCGAGCGTGGCGTGACACCATCGGGCTATCGACGCGAGCGGCTCGCCGCGGCGCACCGCCGCTGCGACGCGTGTCTCGGTCAGCATGTAGCGCGCGTAGGCGTCGGCCGTCATCGGCAGCGGCCATGCGAATGTCGTGGCGTCGTCGAGGCGGAGGTCACGGGCGAGTCCGGCCAGCGTCGGCGGGTCGAGATGCACGGCTTCTGACGCCGGTCGCGGGTAGCGCGCCTCGAACTCCGCGAACCACTCGTCCAGGGGGCCCGCGTCGGCGAACTCGCGAGCGGTCGCCCAGTCGTAGGCCACCAGGACGCCGTGGGGTGCGAGCACGCGGCGGATGTCGGAGAGCGCCTCCGTGACGCGGGTGAAGTTCAGCGAGCCGGCGGCCGTCACGAGGTCGGCCGACTGCGAAGGAAGGGGCAGGCGTTCCGCGGCGCCGGCGGCGAAGGCCGCGTCGGGGGCCACGCGGCGTGCTGCCGCGAGCATGGGCACGGCGGGCTCGACGCCCACGCAGCGCCTGGCCAGCGCACTCAGGGGCGCCGTCGAGAGTCCGGCGCCGCAGCCGACGTCCACCGCCAGGCGCACCGGGAAAGCTTCCGACAGGTCGTCCCGGACGCGAGCCAGCACTCTCGCGTGCATGGGCGGACGGTCGGCCGCATAGCCTGCGGCCATTTCGGCGGTGGCGAACGGGTTGGTCACGCCGAGCATCCTACCCGTGGCCGCCCGCGCGGCAATACGTCATAATCCGGAGTTACGTGACATCCGTACGTCGCCGGAGCCGGGATTCGTCCGTGTGCACGCGCCCGAGACCTGACCCCCGGCGCGCGCGATCCGGAGACCTGACCCCGGAAACGACCAAATCGAGACCTGACCCCATAACAGAGGACTGATGATGAGTGACACAGGACGCACAGACCAATCCCAGCCGCTGCCGCGGCGCGAGTTCCTGCGTGGCGCGGCGATCGCCGCCGCCGGCATGACCATCGTCCCCCGCCACGTGCTGGGGGGGCAGGGCTACACCGCGCCCAGCGACCTGGTGAACGTCGCCGGCGTGGGCGTCGGCGGCATGGGCCGTTCGAACATGACCGCCCTGAGCAGCCAGAACATCGTCGCGCTCTGCGACGTCGACTGGGGGTTCGTCGAGAGCAACTACGACGGCATCCCGAAGCAGGTCGAGGGCATCACCACGCGGCTCAAGGAAGCGTCGTCGGCGACCGCCGAGCAGCGCGAGGGCGCGCAGCGGCAGATCGAGGGCCTGAAGCAGCTGCACGCGAAGTACCAGAAGGCCGCGCGCTATTACGACTACCGCGAGATGCTCGAGAAGCAGAAGGACATCGACGCGGTGATGATCGCCACGCCCGATCACACGCACGCCGTCATCGCGCTGGCCGCGATGAGTCTCGGCAAGCACGTCTACGTGCAGAAGCCGCTCGCGTGGTCCGTCGAGGAGTGCCGGCTGCTCGCGAAGAAGGCGGCCGACAACCCGAAGGTCGTGACGCAGATGGGCAACCAGGGCCACTCGTCAGACGATGCCCGCCTCGTGAACGAGATCGTCGCGGCCAAGCTGATTGGCGACGTCTCTGAAGTGCACGTCTGGACCAACCGCCCGCTGACCCACTGGCCCCAGGGCGTGCCGCGTCCGGCACCGGACCTGTCGACCGAGAACCTGCGGTGGAACCTCGACGGCGTGATGAAGCGCCTGGCGGCCGCGATGGGCCGGTACCCGGTACCCGACAAGCTGAACTGGGATCTCTTCCTGGGACCTGCGCCGCAGGCCGAGTACCACCCGATCTACCACCCGTTCAACTGGCGGGGCTGGACCGACTGGGGTGTCGGCGCGATCGGCGACATGGGCGCGCATCTGATTGACCACCCCTTCTGGGCGCTGGACCTCGACTTCCCGACGACAGTCGAGACCCAGTCCACGCCGTTCGTCCGCGCGGCCGACGATCCAGGCCCGCGCACGTACCCGGCGTCCACGACCACCTACTACACGTTCCCGGCGAAGAACGGACGTCCGGCCGTGAAGCTGACGTGGTACGACGGCGGCCTGCTGCCTCCGAAGCCCGACGAACTCGGCGAGGAGGAGCTGAACAAGGGCGGTGGCGTGCTCTACATCGGAAGCAAGGGCAAGCTGCTGCACGACAACTACGGCGGCAACCCGCGCCTGCTGCCCAAGTCGGCCAACGACTCGATGCAGAAGCCGCCGGAGCTCTTCGAGCGGATCACGACGAGCCACGAGATGAACTGGATCGGCGCCATCAAGGGCGAGACCAAGGCCTCGTGCCCGTTCTCCTACGCGGCGCCGCTCACCGAGACGATGCTGCTCGGAATCGTGGCGCTCAACGCGGGCAAGCGCATCGAGTACGACGGCGCGAACATGCGCGTCACCAACGCGCCTGAGGCCAACCAGTTCCTGAAGCGGGAATACAGGAAGGGCTGGTCGCTGACTTGAGGACGAGCTCCCGGGCGGCGTCTCGTCGTCGCCCGGGAGCGGATCAGCAAGCCAGCAAGTCAGCAAGTCAGCAAGTCAGCAAGCCGGCTTGTCAGCGAGTCAGCGAGTCAGCGAGTCAGCTTGCCAGCGGATCAGCCGACTGGCCGACGAGCCGACTAGCTGACAAGCTGACCTGCCGACTGGCCGACAAGCCGACTGGCCGACGAGCCGACTGGTTGACAAGCAGACGAGCGGACCAGCTGACCTGCCGGCCCGCCGACAAGCTGGCATGCCGATCCGCCGGCAAGCCGACAAGCCGACCTGCCGACTGGCCGACTGGCTGACAAGCCGACAAGCCGACCTGCCGACTTGCTGACAAGCCGATCCGCCGACAAGCCGGTCTAGCAATTGACGTAGCCGAGCATCCAGAACGCCAGTACGAACAGCACTATCGTCGACAGGCATCCGCCACCGAACCGCCAGGCGAACAGTCCTGCAAGACATCCTCTCGCCGGTCCTTCCATCGCTCCTCCCTCTGGAGACTGTCGGATCCCATTCAATCACGGTTGCACGGAGGTACTTCCGATGACGTTGCGTGACCTCTACGTTGCGGTGCTGGCGTCGATGGCGACGGCCGGCGTGATGAGCTGGACGCAGCCTCGCCCCGAGGTGATGGGCTCTCGGGCGGTCGAGTGGTCAGAGATGGAAGCGCGGCAGACGAAGGTCGGCGAGGTGCGTCAGGTGTTTCGCGCGCCGACAGCCACGCTCGACGAACTGGAGCTCCACGTGACGACGCTGCGGCCCGGTGAGACGCCGCACGCACCGCATCAGCATCCGGACGAGGAAGTCATCATCATCCGGGAAGGGACCGTCGAGACGCTGCTCGGCGATCGGACGCAGCGCGTCGGCCCGGGCTCGGTGATCTTCCAGGCCGCCAACCAGCCGCACGGCATCCGGAACGTCGGCGACGTGCCGGCCGTCTACCACGTCATCAAGTGGAACTCGCCGGGAATGCTCAGTCGGGAGAACCGCTGACGGCACAGCTGCCTGCTTGCCAGCCGACGCCGGGCGCGCGACGGCTCGGAGCGCCGTCCCTGCCCGGCGTGACCGCCCTGCTCCTTCTTCTCCTGCTGGCGCTCGCCGCGCCGGCCACGGCGCAGACCGACCTCGACGCGTTGATGGAGCGTGTCCTCGAGAACCGCGAGGAGAGCTGGCGGCAACTCCAGGGCTTGCTGCTGAGCGAACGCGAAGAGCTCTCGGTGACCGGCCCTGACCTCCGCCGCCTCTTCGGGATGGAGCGGGAGCACGTCTGGGTGGCGCGCGACGGCAAGGCCGTCCGTCACCCCGTCCGCGTGAACGGGGTCGCCGTATCCGACACGTCGGAGGACGACGACGAGCACGAGGAGGCGACGCTCGGAAAGTTCATGCGCTTTCCGTTCGATCCCGGCAACTACTACCTCGTCGGGCGCGAGACGCTGGCAGGCGTCGAGGTCCTGCGCATCGAGTACTACCCGACGCGCATGTACGAGGACGACGAGGACGAGGACAAGGACGACGACAAGGACGAAGCCGGCGAGGGGCGCCGCGTCCGGCCCGACGACGAGATCGACGAGGGCGACGCCATGGAGCGGCGTCTGAACTTCGCGTTCAACAAGGTCACGCGCGTGACGCTGTGGGTGGACGCCGCACAGCAGCGCATGGTGAAGGCCACCTTCGAGAACGTCGACTTCAGCTTCCTGCCGGGCCGCTCGCTGGTGCGCGTCGAGCAGGCCCGCGCGACCATGGAAATGGGGCAGCCGTTCGCGGGTGTCTGGCTGCCGGTGCAGACGACCGTCGAAGGCGCGGCCACGCTCGCGACGGGCACCTACAGCGTCACGTACAGGCGCGACTACTTCGACTACCGGCAGACCGACGTCCGCATGCGCTTCCGCGTCGGCGGGTTCGACCCATGAGACGCTACCTCGCCGTGCTGTTGGCATCGACGGCCTGCCTGCTGTCCGCTGCACGTGCCGACACGGTCGTCGGGCAGGGAGCTCCTCCGCTCGTCGCCGAGGTACGCATCCACGGCAACCACACCACGCCCGACGCCGACGTGCTGCGGGTCGCGCAGCTGGCCGTGGGGCAACCCGCGGACCGCCCCAGCCTCGACGCCGCACGGCAGCGGCTCGAGCAGAGTGGCCTGTTCGAGTCTGTCGAGGTCCTTACGCGTTATCGATCGCTGAACGACACGCAGCAGGTCGCCGTGGTGGTGATGGTGACCGAACGCCCGGGGGCGTCGATCACCGATGCTGGAGACGTTTCGATCCCGGGACCGCTTGCGCGCCTTCGGCGGAGCACGATGTTCCTGCCGATCCTCAGGTACGAAGACGGCTACGGGCTTACCTACGGTGTGCGCTTCTCTCTCGTCGGATCGAGGCGGTCGGCCACGCGCGTGTCGTTTCCGCTGTCGTGGGGCGGCGAGCGCCAGGCGGCCGTCGAGGCCTCGCACACGTTCGAGCGGGGCGTGATATCGCGCGTGAGCGGACGCGCCGGCGTCTCGCGGCGCGAGCATCCGTTCTTCGACAGGGGTGAAACGCGCACTGGTATCTCCGGCGAGGTGCTGAAACGCTTCGGCCCGGTCTTTGGCGTCGGCCTGACGGGCGGGCGCACCGACGTCCGGTTCGGTGAGAGCGATGGACGTCTCGACAGCGTCGGCGTCTTTGCGGAGGTAGACACGCGGCAGAACCCGGCGTTTCCGCGCAATGCGGTGTATGTCCGCAGCGACGTCGCGCGGCTCCGGCTGTCGCCCGCTCCGGGTGCCGTCCGTACGGCACATGATGTCCGCGGCTACTTGGGCCTGCCACGCGGGGCGGTGCTCGCGCTGCGAGCCCACGCGACGCGGACGAACGGTCCCGTGCCCGACTACGCGAAGGCCGTCGTGGGCGGCGCAGGCTCGCTGCGCGGATGGCGCGCCGGCACGGCTGTCGGCGACGGCGCCCTCGCCGCGTCCGCGGAACTCCGGGTGCCGGTGTCGTCGCCGGCCAGCCTCTCGCGCACCGGGATAGCCGTCTTCTACGACATCGCTGCGGCCTACGACCACGATGCGCGCTGGCAGGATCAGCGTTTCGCGCGCGGCGCAGGCGTCGGCGTGTTCGTGGCCGCGCCGGTCTTCGTCGTCCGTCTCGACGTGGCGAAGGGCATCGGCGGGGCCACGCGCGTGCATCTCGCGACGGGCATCGGGTTCTGACTCGGCTGGTATCCTGCCGAATGCCCTTTCTAGCGTTCCTGCTGGTGCTTCTTCTCTGCGCGCCAGCCGTCGCCCAGCCTCCCGCCCTCACGCTGACGCATGAGGCGCGCGCGGTGCAGCCGGGCGAGGTGCTGGTGCTCCGTATCGCGTCGCCGGTGCCGCTTGCCGGGGTGACGGTGCGGGGTCTCGAACGCGAGGCGAAGGGCGTGCGGCTGGTGTCAGCAGGGGATGCGGGTGAGATCTGGCAGGCGCTTCTTGGGATCGACGTGGAGGTCGAGCCCGGCGCCGCGACGCTGCGCGCGACCGCCACGACTGCCTCCGGCGGCACGCTCGCCGCGGACTACGCCGTTGTCGTCGAGCCCAAGTCGTTTCGCACACGCAGGCTGAAGGTGGCGCCGAAGTACGTGTCGCCGCCGCCGGCGGTACGTGCGCGCATCGAGCGCGAGGCGCGGAGGCTGACCGCCATCTACGAGACGCAGAGCGACGAGTTCCTCTGCTCGCCGCCGTTCGCAAGGCCGGTGCGCCATCGACAGAACTCGCCCTTCGGCGCCCAGTCCATCTTCAACGGCGAGGTGCGCGGACGCCACCTGGGCGTGGACTTCGCAAGCCCCGCAGGTACGGAGATCCGGGCGCCTGCTCCGGGACGGGTGGTCCTGGCCGATGATCTCTACTACACCGGCAGGACGGTGGTGATCGACCACGGACAGGGCGTGCACTCGATCCTCGCGCACATGCAGCGCATCCTCGTTGACGACGGCGCGAAGGTCACCACGGGCGACGTGGTGGGGCTGGTGGGATCGACGGGCCGGTCGTCGGGGCCGCACCTGCACTGGTCGGTGCGGGTCGGCACCGCGCGCGTAGACCCTATGTCGCTGGTCGAAGCGGAGTAGCTGGCCGAACGGACGCGCCGCGCGAGCCTGACGGGCCGGCGTTGCCGTCCGGCGCCTCCTGGTGGATCATGGGAGCTCGGCCATGACCATGTCGTCCTTCCAGGCGTCGCTGGCGCACCCTGCGCCTCCCCCGGAACTCTCCGCTGAGCTCCAGGCGCTGTGGCACGACGCGCGCGGCGACTGGCAGCGCGCGCACGGCATCGTGCAGGACCTCGACTCGCGCGAGGCTGCGTGGGTGCACGCCTACCTGCACCGCAAGGAAGGCGACAGGTCGAACGCCCGGTACTGGTACGCGCGCGCCGGTGAGCCGGAGTGCCACGCGTCGCTCGACGAGGAATGGACGGCCCTCCTGATGGCCCTCGTCGACGCCCCGCCGGGGCCCGGCGCCGGGCACGGGGCCTGACGCCACAGACGTTCCTGGTTGCGTCCGATGTCCCACACCAGCCTTCGCCCTGCGGAGCGCGTGCTGATCGAGATGGCCGACGTGCCGTCCAACCAGCGCCTGCGCTGGCTTGCGCGGCGATGTGAGGGCAACCCCGCGCTGCTCGCCGAAGTGCAGGGACTCGTCGACCAGTTCGAGACGCCAGACGGTGTCCCGGAGCCCGCGTCCACCGCCGCGTGGAGCCGGATGCTCGCGCCCGGAACGCGCGTGGACGACTTCACCATCCTGGGCCTGCTCGGCGCGGGAACGAGCGGCGTGGCCTACATCGCGCGGCAGGAGATGCTCGGCCGCGAGGTGGCGCTCAAGGTGCTTCGCGCCGGAACCAGCGCCGGTGCGCAGAAGCGCTTCGAGCTCGAAGCAGAGGTGCTGGCACGGCTCGACCACCCCGGCATCGCGCGCGTCTACGCGTCGCGCGGCGCGCGCGGCGACTGCCCGCCGTACATCGCCATGGAACTGGTGGAAGGCGAGCCGGTCACCGACTTCGTCGCCGCGCAGTCGCTGACGACGCCGGCGTGCCTGGAGCTCGTGGCCCGCATCGCCGACGCGGTGCACCACGCCCATCAGCGTGGCGTCATCCATCGCGACCTCAAGCCGGGCAACATCCTCGTCACCTCGGACGGCCACCCGAAGGTGCTCGACTTCGGCGTCGCGCGCCTGCTGCACGCCGTCGGCGGCGACGCGCACGAGACGCAGATCGGCCAGATGGTCGGCACGCTGCCGTACATGAGCCCCGAGCAGCTTGCCGGCGACCCGGGTGACCTCGACATCCGCACCGACGTCTACTCGCTGGGCGTACTGCTGTATCACCTGCTGAGCGGCGTGCTGCCGTTCGACTTCGTGGAGATGAGCCTTGCCGATGCGGCCAGGGCAATCTGCGAGCGCGATCCCGTCCGCCTGACGACCCGCTGCCCCAGCCTCCCTGCCGATGTGGGGGTCGTCGTGGCCTGCGCGATGGCGCGCGCCAGGGAACGCCGCTACGAATCGGCGGCTGCCCTCGCCGCCGACCTGCGCCGTGCCGCCGCCGGCGTGCCCATCGCGGCTCATCGCGACTCCGCGCTCGTCACGCTCCTCCATCGGCTGCGGCGTTCACGCCTCGTCGCAACGGCGGCCGCCGTCGGCCTCATCGGGGTGGCGGGCCTGGCCGGGTACGCGATGATCCAGCGCACGGAGGCGCGCGAGGCGGCCGAGGCACTGGAGTCCGAGCTGGCGCGCAGCACCGTCGAGCGGGCCCGGTTGCTGGGGCGCATGGGCAACCTCCCGGTGGCCGAGCAGATGCTCTGGCAGCAGACGCTGGCCGAAGGCGACGTGCCGTCACGACGATGGGCGCTGCGCGAGCTGTACGCGCGCTACACGTCGATGTGGGACGTCCAGGTGCACAGCCAGGAAGCGGACGTCGTCCGGTTCAGCCCTGACGATCGCCTGGCCGTCTCGGGAGGACGTGACGGACGCGTGCAGCTCCTGCGCGTCCGCGACGGCGCTCCGCTGCGTCACTGGACCAGCCACGCGCCGGCGCGTGTCGTCGGCGCCGGGTTCCTGCCCGACGGCCTGCAGGTGTACTCGGTGGACGCTGCCGGCGGCGTCGCCCTGCACGCGGTGGACGCGGACGCGCCCGCGCAACGCTGGACACTTTCCGGTACCACCGTGCGCGATGCCGCGCTGCTCAGGCCGGCGACGCTCGTGCTGACCGCGGCGCACCCGGACGATCCTGCGGCGTCCGGCGAGGTCGTCGCCATGTCGCTCGTCGACGGCGCCACACGTACCCTCTGGGCGGCGCCCGCTGGCGTGGACGTCGACAGCGTGGCCGTCAGCCCGGACGGCACCGCCATCGCCGCCGGAACGGACGAAGGCATGCTGGTCGTCACCGACGTGGCGACGGGCCGCGTGCGCTGGAGCGCCTCCGGACACGACGGGCCCGTGTCACGCGTGGCCTGGTCACCCGACGGATGCTGGCTGGCGACGGGCAGCAGCGACCGTACCGTCCGCCTCTGGGACCAGGCCAGAGGCCGGATGGTTCGCACGATGACGGCCGGTAACGGCTCGGTACGCAGCGTGGCGTTCTCGTCCGATTCCCGGCAGATCGCCTCAGCCGGGTGGTGGCGCGTGGAGATCTGGGACGTCGAGACCGGCTCCCTCCTGCGCGACGAGATCGGCGCCTCGCAGGGCTGGTACGACGCGCGGTTCTCGTCGGCGGGCGACCGGCTGCTCATCGCGTCGGCTCAGGGGAGCGTCAGGCTCTGGGACCTCAATCCACCCGTCAACCTTCTGCCCGCCGCGCCGTCGGCTCCGCTTGCCACGACGCTCGACACAGACCGCGTGGGGCTGCACCCCGTGATCGGCCGAGCCGACGGACGGCTGGACGTGCTGCACGCCGGCGGGGCGCCGCACGTCGCAAGGCACGGTGTCCGGCTGGCGCAGGTCGCCGTCGACGCCGCCGGGCAGCTGTTTGCCTCAGCCGGCTTCGGCCCGCTGCTGCGCGTGTGGCGGCACGACAGCAACGGCGCCGTCCCGCTGCTGACCCTCGAGGACGGCGACGCGTACTCGGTCGCGATGTCGGCCGATGGACGGCTGACGGCGGTGGGCGAGGTGGGCGGCCGGCTGACGCTCGTGCGCAACGGCGACGGCACGCGGCTTTACTCGCTCCCCGGCGACGGCGCGGACCTTCTCTCCGTCCGCTTCGACGCCAGCGCGTCGCGTCTCTTCACGGGCTACCGGGATCGCCGCATCGTCGTGCGCGACGTCACCGACGGCCATGCGCTGCGGGTACTCGAGACGTCGAGCGCGCCGTTCGTCCTCGCGTATCACGAGCCGTCCGAACGGCTGGCGGCTGGCACGTGGGCGGGCGCCATCGACGTGTTCGACACGACGACGGGAGCGCGTGAGGCGTCGCTTACCGGCCACGCGCGGCTCGTGACCGACCTCGACTTCCTCGACGATGACGTGCTCGTGTCCACGGGTCGCGACGGCACCGTGCGCGCGTGGAGTCTCAGCGATCGTTCCGAGCTCGCGCTGCTCCGTCAGCGCGCCATCGGCGGCGAGGGTGTCCGCACCGTGGACGAGGGCCAGCGGCTGGCGGTGCTCTTCGAGGACGGCCATGCCGA
>JBIQIB010000166.1:0-6712 GCA_044508265.1 Acidobacteriota bacterium | reverse complement strand
CGTTCCTTCGTCGGTCGGTGCGCCCCGCCCGCTGACGCTCACGGCCGTGCATCCTGGCGGACGCCCGGCCCGGGACGAATCGTGCAGGGCGCCGCCCGAGGGCACGTCGTTCGCCGGTCGACGCGAGCAGAGGACGGCTCGGCGAGCCGTCCCTACCCTACCGCTAGCCGCGCGGCTGCGGCACGTACCGCAGGTACGGCTTGAGGGTGCGCCAGCCGTCGGGATACTTCTCCTTCGCCTCGGCATCCGACACCGCCGGCACGATGATCACCTCGTCGCCCTGCTTCCAGTTGGCGGGCGTCGCGAGCTTGTGCTTCGCGGTGAGCTGCAGCGAGTCGATGACGCGCAGGATCTCGTCGAAGTTGCGGCCGGCCGTCATCGGATACGACAGCACGAGCTTGACCTTCTTGTCCGGACCGATGACGTACACGTTGCGCACCGTGGCGTTGTCGACGGCCGTTCGTCCGTCACAGCTCTCGCCGGCGTCGGCCGGCAGCATGCCGTAGAGCTTGGAGATCGAGAGGTCGGTGTCGGCAATCATCGGGAAGTTCGGCCCGGTGCCTTCCGCGTCGGCGATGTCCTGCGACCAGCGCTGGTGGCTCTCGACCGGGTCGACGCTGAGACCGATGATCTTCACGCCGCGCGCGTCGAACTCGGGCTTGGAGCGCGCCATGGTCCCGAGCTCGGTCGTGCACACGGGCGTGAAGTCCTTGGGGTGCGAAAAGAGCACGCCCCACGAGTCCCCCAGCCACTCATGGAAGCGGATGGGGCCTTGCGTCGTCGTCGCTTCGAAGTCGGGGGCGTCTGCGCCGATGGGCAATGGTCCGTGCATGTTCGTGTCTCCTTGTCGTAGTAGGGCTGTCACGGCAGCGCGCGTCCGGAGGACGCGCAGGGAGGGGGTTGACGGGTAGGGATCTGTACCACAGCCGGGCCGGTTTGGATGCTCTCGAGTCGTGTCATGCGAGGCCGAGGCGACCAGCCGCTATGATGCACGCGTGAACGGCGACGAGGCGGCGATGCGGCGGGCCCTGATGCTGGCGCGCCGCGCCGGCGAGGGCGGCGAGGTGCCTGTCGGCGCCGTCGTGGTACTCGACGGGCGCATCGTCGGACAGGGGTTCAACCGGCCGATCCGCGCCCTCGACCCGACGGCGCACGCCGAGGTCGTCGCGCTGCGATCGGCCGCGGCGCAGGTGGGTAATTACCGGCTGACGGGCGCCACGCTGTACGTCACCATCGAGCCCTGCACCATGTGCGCAGGCGCCCTCGTTCACGCGCGCATCGAGCGCCTGGTCTTCGGGGCGCGCGAGCCGAAGGCCGGCGCCGTCGTCTCGACGGCGCGCCTGCTCGAGCAGCCGTCGCTCAACCACCGCGTACGGATCGAAGAGGGGCTGCTCGCCGACGAGGCATCGGCCCTGCTGCGCGAGTTCTTCGCCGCGCGGCGTGCCGCGGCACGGGCTTGACGTCGGCGCCACGGGTGGGTAGCCTCCCCGTCATCCAGGACCACCCGGTGCCCTTTCCCTGAAGCACCGGAGGGATGTGTTCGCGTCGGGGACCTCGGTTGCGGAGCGATCGGGTCGGCGCTCTGTGAAGGAGGTCGTCCACATGCGGATTTCCACTACCGCCGCCTGCCGCGCCTGGCGGATGGCGCTCGCGCTCGTTCTCGTCACCCCCGTGTCCGGCGTTGCGGCGCCGCTCCTGCTGGAGTTCGAGGGGTACGTCCGCAACTTCGAGATCACGATCACCGACAGCGTGGGGTCGGACGTCGAGACGACACGGGAAGGACCGACGGAAGTGGCGTTCGTCGGCACGATGGTCGTCGACAGCGCGTACCTGGCCGCGGCGGCGTCCGGCAACTGGGGCGCCATCCCCGGGATGGTCTTTCGCGACGAGGATCCCGCGAACACCCCGGGCGCGGATGCCGGCATCGAGACGACCGAGTGGATGCGCGCCACACTGACGCTGGCCACCGAGACGCCGCTCACCCTCGAGTTCAATCGCGACATCACGACCGAGACCGGCGGTGCCACGACCTTCGGGCGCCCGTACGAAGGCAATCAGACGGTGTACTACCGCGAGGGCTCCACGAATTCGCCGCCGGGCGGCGACATCTTCGGGTTCGAGCTGCGCAACCGGCTGACGTTCAGTTCAGACACGGGTGACGCGACGACGAGCTACGGTCGTGCGTACGACTCGTGGATCTACACCGCGTTCGCCACCGGGGTGGTCTTCCCGCCGTACGGGACGTTCGAGCTCGTCGACCTCTTCGGACCGGGCCATCCGACGTCGTTCGTCTGGGAAGACCCGAACCTCGACGACAACAACGACGGACGCCAGACGCTGCAGTCTGCCAGCCAGTTCTCGCACATCACGGCGCTGTCGGTCTTCGACCCGTCGGTTGGGGCGTTTCGCCTCTCCACGGCGCGCTACGAGGGTGACCTCGTCTTGTCGCGTGTCGTGCTGCGCAGCGCGGCGGAGCCCGTGGACGTCCCGGAGCCGGCAACCGGTGCCCTCGCGCTTACCGGTGTCCTGGCGTGGCTGGGCGTGCGCCGCCGGCCGCGCGAGTTGGGGCGGCGGCGGTTGCAGCGCCGATGAGCCGACCCGCATCGCGCCGGCAGGCGTAGCCCCGGGCTGCGGGTGGTGCGATACTGCCGCCCATCATGTCCCGCATCCCTGTGCTGTCCGTAGTAGCGGCCGTCTGCGTGTCTGCCGTGCTCGTCGCCGCGACTGGCGCCGAGCTGCGCGGCTCTCAGCCTGCGGCGCCCGCGCGCGCCGGTGGAGACCAGGGCGCCCCAATCAGGGCGCTGTACGTCACCGGCGGAGGCTTTCACGACTTCGTCACGCAGGAGACGATCGTCCCGCCCGGCCTCGCCGAGCGCATGCCGATCGCGTGGACGATCGACCACACGGCCGGCACCTCCACCGAGGCCCTCATCCCGCGGCACGAGACGACGGCCTGGACGAAGGACTTCGACGTCGTCGTCTACAACATGTCGTTCTCGCACGTGGTGGACGTGCCGTGGATCGAACGGCTGACCGCCGCGCATCGCGAGAGCGGCGTGGGCGCCGTCATCCTGCACGGCGCCGTGCACAGCTACCGCCGCTCGGAATCCAGAGCGTGGAGCGAGCTGATGGGGGCCTTCAGCATGCGGCACGACAGGCAGCGGCCGCTGCGCATCGAGACCGTCGCGCCGTCGCATCCCATCATGCAGGGCTTTCCGGACGACTGGCAGACGATCGACGAGGAGCTCTACGAGATCATCCAGACGTGGCCGGGGATGACGCCGCTCGCGCAGGCGCACAGCGTCGAGACGAACACGACGTCGCCCGTCATCTGGACGAACACGGCAGGGAAGGCACGCGTCTTCGTGACGACGCTCGGCCACAACAACGACATGATGCGCAACCCGGTGTATCTCGACCTCGTCGCCCGCGGGGTGCGCTGGACCGTCACTGCCCGCGCCACGCCACGCTGACGCCCACCTGCGCCGAGACGCCCGGCATCGGGTAGCCGGGCCGGTACGCATACCCCTCGTCGAACAGGTTCTCGATCGCGGCGAACAGCTCCGCGCGCCCGCCGGAGTTCGGGATGAGCCACGAGGGTCGCACGTTGACCACCGTGAAGCCGTCCACGCGCCGGGTGTTGGCCGCTCCCGCCGTCCGCGACGCCGCGAGCACGTACATGCCGCTCTGCGCCTGGAGGTCCACCGTCACGCGGAAGGGGCCGTGACGGCCGGTCACGCCTGCGACGAACGCGCGGGCGGGAGTGTAGGGCAGCGTGTCGAGGCTGGCGTCGAGCAGCGTGAGGCCGCCGAAGATCTGCCAGTCGTCCGTCGCCGCGTGCCGCATCGTCAGTTCGGCGCCAGTGATCTGGAAGCTGCCGAGGTTCGTGAACGCCGGCGGTGCCACCGCCGGAGGGAAGCCGAAGACGTAGCGCTCGCTCACGTCGTCGCGGAACAGCGAGGCGTCGATCGTCGTCGCACGCGTCGGCGCCCACGACGCGCCGCCTTCGACGTGGTGCATGCGCTCGGGCTCCAGCGTGCGCCACGACTCGCCGAGCGGCGGAATCAGGTACGACAGCGCGACCACCTCCTGCCCGGGATAGTTCACGCCGCGGGCGTAGGTCACGTGCAGACGCAGCGCATCGCCATGGCGCGCGACGAGGCCGGCGGTGGGCGCGATGGCCGCGTCGAAGACGGAGTGCTCGTACACGCGGATGCCGGCCGACGGCGTGAGGCTCCAGTCCTCGCCGAGCGGCAGGCCGTGATCGACGGCCACGAACGGCGACGTGAGCGTGAGCCGCTCCGCGTCGTACGTCGTCTGGGGGTCGGGCGCGACACGATTGAAGCGGACGTCGCCCGTCGTGCTGTCGACGTCGAGGCCGGCCGATATGCGGCCGCCGCTCCAGGCGCCCACGTGGCCGCGCCAGCGGACGCCGAGGAGCGAGAACGCCGCGAGCGTGTCGCCGTCTGGCGCGGGCTGGTCGAACCAGTCGCCGTTGCCGCGGTTGCCGTAGACGCGCGCGGTGCTGGCAAGGCGGCCCGCGACGTGCCGCACCGTGCCGGCCAGCAGCGTGCCGTCCGTCTCGTACCTGCCGGTCTTCGTCTCGGGCCGCCCGAGCTCGCCGGGATCCGTGGCGACGCTGTCCACGTGCAGCGCCGTCACCTCGGCACTCCAGGCGTCGGCGAGCCGGGCTCCGGCCCGCACGTGCGCGTTGAACATCCGCCCGTCCGCGTCTGGCCTGTGGCCGTCCGAGCGCGCGAGGCCCTGCGACGCCGCGACGTCCCAGCGTCCGTGACGCACGGTCAGGCCCACCTGCTCGGCCAGCGTCGAAAACGCCCCGGCGCTGACGCGGGCGTCGGCGGCGAGCCCGTCCGTGCGGGCCCGTCGCGTCTCGATGTCGATGGCGGCGAACGCGTCGGGCACGGCCTGCGGCTGCGGTCCCTTGTGCACCACGATCCTGTCGATGCCGCTCACGGGCAGCAGGCCCAGCAGCGGATGGCCCCAGATGCCCATGTAGAACGGCACGCCGTCGATGGAGGTGGCAAGCTCGCTGCCGGGACGGCTCGCGCCGGTGCCGCGGACGAACACCGCGCCGCCGTCACCGCCCCCAAAGACGCCGACGGGGTTGAAGCGCGAGATCGTCACGCCGGGCGTCCGGCGCAAGGCCGAGGCGAGGTCGAGCGCGTGGAGGTCGCGCACCTGCGACGCGGTCACCACGGTGGTGGTGTTGCCGAACGAGTCGACGGTCGTGGCGTCAACGAGCGGTGCCGCGACCGTCACCGTCTCAGGCGTCGTCGCGAGCGCCATCACGATGCGCAGGTCGCCGTTGCCTCCTGTGTCGGCACTGGCCCGGGCGATCGTCAGATCGACGGGCACGAACGGCGTCCGCTCGACCCGCAGACGCTCACCACCGGACAAGCCCGCCGGCAGCGTGAAGCGCCCGTCGGCCGTGGTGCGATCGACCGGCGTCATCTCCCCCCCTGTCGCGATGCGGCTCACCACCGCATCGGCGATTGGCGCGCCCGACGCATCCACGACGACGCCGCCGCGCGACGCCGCGGGCTGGCCATGGGCGAGTGAGTGAAATGGAGACAGGAACGAGAGAGCCAGCAGGAGGAGGAGGGAACGAGCGGACATGACTGTCGATCGTACCCCTTAAGCGCGCCGCACCGGCTGATGCGGTGCGCCTATGACTCACCGCGCACGCTTGTACGTGATGGCCATCCCGGCGCCACGCTCGTCCACAGTCGTCTCGGCGCCCGGCACCGTGCGCAGGAAATCGAGATAGCTCTGCGCATTCGCCGCGCCGCGCCCGCGTGCCGAGATGTTGTGCGACGTGTAGCAGCCGCCGACGGTCAGCTTCGGGAACACGTCCTTGAAGTACTGCGGATACCAGTCCTTGTCGGCGTCGCTGAAGACGAAGTCGAAGGGGCCGTCGAGCGAGGGGACGATCGTGTGCGCGTTGCCCAGGCGGGCGTCCACGAATCGCGAGAGCCCGACGGCCTTGAAGTTCGCGACGGCCTCGCGATGCCGTTCAGGGTCGATCTCGACAGTGATCAGGCGTCCGCCCGTCTTGCTGAGGGCCCAGGCGATCCAGATACCGGAATGTCCGGTGGACGTGCCGATCTCCAGCGCGCGCGTGTAGCCGTGTTCGACGATCAGGTCGTGCAGCAACTGCCCATCGGAGGTCGGCACGTTCAGGTCGCGCCACTGGCTGGCGTGCTCGTCGAGGAAGCGCAGGACGATGTCGTCGAGCGCGGCGCGGTCGGGCTCCTGGGCCGAGGGGCGCGCAGGCCGCCACAGGAAGAGAGCGGCTGACAGCAGCACGACGAGGCCGATCGATGGACGCATGGCGGACTCCTCCCGCCCACTGTACCCGCGTCGGCGCACGATCGCACGGAGGTCAGTCTTCGTCGCCTTCGATCAGCTTCCGCGCCAGCCCCTGCAGCAGCCGCGCCCGCATGACCGACCTCGACGGCAGCAGTGCGGCGAGCCGCTCCACGTCGAGCGCGGCAACCTGTTCCGGCTTCACGATGCCCGCGTGGGTGAGGCTGACGATCTCCGCCTTCGAGATCCCGCGAACGGCAGCGAGCGGCGATGGCCGGTGCGACACGACCGGCGGGTGCAGGCCGTTGCCGTGTGCATCGACGGACGATCGGCGGCTCGCAGGAGAGGGACGCGGCGCTATGGCCAGGCGCGGCAGGAACGCGGA
>JBIQIB010000027.1:24042-37976 GCA_044508265.1 Acidobacteriota bacterium | reverse complement strand
ACCCCGGCATGTGTGCCCTGTCCGCACAGGGGCGTGTGCGGGAAGTGTGTCACAAGTGGACACGGACGAGGAATGGAGGAAGGGAGGAGCGGAGGAGGACGCACGGTAGACTGGTCGGTGCCATGCGCAACGACCCGCTCGCCTATCTCGCCGACGAACTGAAGACGCTGCAGGACCAGGGGCTGTACAGGGAGCTGCGCGTGCTCGACGGCGAGCAGGCCAGTACCGCAACCTTCGACGGCAAGTCCGTCGTCAACCTGTCGTCGAACAACTACCTGGGGCTGACGACGCATCCCAGGCTGAAGGCGAAGGCGATCGAGGCCATCGAGCAGTTCGGCGTCGGGTCGGGCGCGGTGCGGACCATCTGCGGCACGATGGCCATGCACCTGGAACTCGAACGCCGGCTGGCCGAGTTCAAGCACACCGAGGCGGTGGTGGTCTTCCAGAGCGGCTTCACGTCGAATGCCGGGACGGTGGCGGCCATCCTGTCGAAGGAAGATGCGATTGTCTCCGACCAGCTGAACCACGCGAGCATCATCGACGGCGCACGTCTGAGCCGGGCGACGATCAAGGTCTTCCCCCATGGCGACGCGGACGCCGCCCGCGCCATCCTGCGCGACCTGCCGGCCGGCCAGCGGAAGCTCCTCATCACCGACGGCGTCTTCAGCATGGACGGCGATCTCGGGCCGCTGCCCGCGCTGTGCGACGCTGCCGAGGAGTACGGCGCGATCATGATGGTCGACGACGCGCATGCCAGCGGCGTGTTCGGACGCAACGGCCGTGGCACCGTCGATCACTTCGAGCTGCACGGCCGCGTGGACATCCAAGTCGGTACGTTGTCGAAGGCGATCGGCGCGCTCGGCGGTTATGTCGCGGGCAGCCGTGCCCTCATCGAGTTCCTCCACCACCGCGCACGGCCGTTCCTTTTCTCGACGTCACACCCGCCTGCCGTGACCGCGGCGTGCCTCGCCGCCCTCGACCTCCTGCTCGAGGAACCTCAGCTCATCGACCGCCTCTGGGACAACACGCGCTTCTTCAAGGCCGGCCTCGGGGAGATGGGCTTCGACACGGGGACGAGCGAGAGCCCGATCACGCCCGTGATCGTCGGCGAGGGTGCGCGCGCGATGGAGTTCTCGGATCGGCTGTTTGCCGCCGGCGTGTTCGCCCAGGGCATCGCGTTCCCTACCGTGGCCCGCGACAGGGCGCGCGTGCGCACCATCGTCTCGGCAGCCCATACGCGCGACGAGCTGCAGTTCGCCCTGGACGTGTTCGGGAAGGTCGGCCGGGAGATGGGCCTCATCTGAGGCCTCAGGGCGTCGCCATCAGGTAGGCAAACAGGTCGCGCACCTGCGCATCGTCCAGATCGTCGAGAAGGCCGGGTGGCATCGCCGAGACGGGCGACGCTTCGAGCGTGCGGATGCCGGCGCGGTCGAGGATCTGCACCTGTCCCTCAGGATCGCGCAGCGACACCGTCCTGGCGGTCTGGCCGGTGAGCACGCCCGCAAGGACACGACCATCCGCGAGCGTCGCGACGAAGTGCTCGTACCCTTCCCGAATCTCGAGCCCCGGCGCGACGATGGCCGGTATCCAGAAGTCGATGTTGTGCCGCTCGTATCCCGTGAGGTCCGGGCCGACGGCGCCGCCCCTGCCAAACAGCGTGTGACACGCGCCACACCGTTCCGCGTAGAGGTCCGCGCCCGATGCGACGGTTCCCGGCCCGGCCGCGAGGGCGGCCTTAATGCGGCTGGTGGCGCCGAGAAGGTCGGCGTCGCTGACGGCCGTCGCAATGCGCGGCCAATGCCGGCGCACGCGCGCCTCGAGCCCCGGATCGCCGTGCTGCAGCAACAGCTGCACGACGTCTGGAGACACGTCACGCGCCTTGACCACGGCGCGGTCCACCTCGTCGAGCATGCGGGCGGCCCACTCGGGACGGCTGGCGAGGACGCGTTCCGCCGTCGTTCGCACGCCGTGCTCGGCGGGCAGCGTCGACCCGTACCGCTGAAGGATGCCTTCAGCGACGGCAGGCGTGCCGAAGCGCGCGAGGGTCTGCAGCGCGACGCGCTTCTCGGCGCTCGCCTGGTCGAGCGCCAGCACGCGCAGCAGCGCAGGGACCGCAACCTCGGAGGGCGCGTCGCCGAGTTGCCTGATGATGGCCGTCCGCGCGCCAGTGGGCAGCGACGCGTCCACGATCGCGGTGCGG
Source organism: Acidobacteriota bacterium (assembly GCA_044508265.1). Lineage (GTDB taxonomy): Bacteria > Acidobacteriota > Vicinamibacteria > Vicinamibacterales > Vicinamibacteraceae > JAEZDP01. The sequence goes on along the minus strand of JBIQIB010000027.1, from coordinate 35,776 downwards.
GCTTCGTCGTACGCCGCCGGATCGCCGTCGCGGAGGCGCGAGACGAGCGGATGCGCGTCGAGCCGGCGCGTGTGCGCGTCAAACGCCGTCGCGAGCCGCGCGGGCAGCTGCGGCCGTGACACGCCCTCGTACGCCATCTGCACGGCGTCGAGGAGCGCCGTCCGGAGGGGCTCGTCAGGCGCGCGCGCCAGCAGGCGGTCGGCCGCCGACAGGTGCACGGCGCCGCCTGCCATCGCCAGGCGTCGCATCAGCCTGGGGGCGAGCGTCTCGCGCAGCAGCGGACGCTTCCAGTCGGCCGCGTCGAGCCACCGCTCCACGTGCTGCAGCCCGCCGTCCACGTGACGCTCGAGCGCCCACCACAGCATCAACGGCTGATGCGGGTCTGCCACGTCCTCGTCGTGGCCGACGAGGGCGTTCACGATGGGCAGCGCGACGTCCACGGGAAGCCGCCGGGCCGATGCCGCCAGCTGCACGCGCACCTGCACGTCACGCTCGTCACGCGCACGCGCGGCGAGCGCCGCCGCGAGCGCGGGAGACGCTTCGCCGCTGTCGCCTGCCAGGCGAACCACCCACCGCCTCACGTCGGCGTTCGGGTGATCGAGCCAGCGGCACGACGCATCGTCGTCCAGCTGATCGAGCAGGTGAAGCGCCCAGAGTCCCTCGAGGGCCTGCGGCATCGCACCACCCTCGACCAGGGCGGCGAGGGCATCGCGGACGGACGTGTCGCCGCGCCAGCCCAGTTCGAGCACCGCCCGCCTGCGTACGAGACGGCTCTCGTGCGCCAGCAGGCCCACCAAATCCGCAGACGGTCGCTTCGCGAGATCGCCGGCCTCGTATCGGGGCGACTCGCCCTCCGGCACGACCCGGTAGATGCGTCCGCTCGCCTTGTGCCAGTCGTCTACAGGACTGACGTGGCTCAGCCGGCTGTCGTACCAGTCGGCCATGTAGACGGCGCCGTCAGGCCCGACGCCCGCGTAGACCGGGCGGAACCAGTTGTCGTCGGTGTCGACCAGCGGCGCCTCGTCCACCGTGCGCCACGTGGAGCCGTCGCGCTCGAGCCGGCTGGTCCAGACGATGTTGTGCAGCGAATTGGGCGCGATGATTCGTCCGGCGTATGCCGCCGGAAGGAGCGCATCCTCGTAGATGGTGAACGCCTGGGGGAACCGTCGATCGTCGCCCTCGTGCCGCATGTGCTCGATGTGGCCGAAGGCATACGGGTTGGTCAGCGGTCCATGCTTGCCCCAGGCCTTCGGGCCATAGGCGCCCTGCGGATAGAACATGCCCCTGGTGCCGCCTCCGTTGGTGCCCGAGAACACGTGGCCGGCGCCGTCGATCTCGAGGCTGAACGTGTTGCCTCCGCCTTCCGCGTAGATCTCGAACCGCTCGGTCGTGGGGTGATAGCGCCAGATGGCCTGGCCCTGCCAGGCCATCTCGCGCCCGCTCGCCGGATCGTTCACGCGCGCCGTGGTGGTGCTGCCGGTGGCGCCGTAGAGCCACCCGTCGGGCCCCCACGTGAGGCTGTTCATGACCGCGTGCGTGTCTTCGAGTCCGAACCCCGACAGCTTCACGTCCGGCTCGCCATCGGGCACGTCGTCGCCATCCGCGTCGGGATAGAAGAGGAGGTACGGCGGGTTGGCGACCCAGATCCCGCCGGCTCCCACAGCCACGGCCGTGGCGATGTTCAGGCCGGTAAGCACATCCTTCCCGGTGTCGTAGCGGCCATCACCGTCCGTATCCTCGAAGACGCTGACCACGTCGAGGCCGGGGGTACCGTGCGGAGGCGGTTCCGGCACCTTGTCGAAGCGCGCACGCAGGTGGTCGTCATACTCGACGATGCGCAGGCCGGCGGGGAACTGGTACTGGCGATACTGGACGACCCAGAGACGGCCGCGGCTGTCCCACGACAGGAAGAGCGGCTGCGAGATGCGCGGCTCGGCGACGACGAGCTCGATCGCGATGCCGTCGCGCAGACGGAAGCGCTCGAGCGCCTCGTCGGGCGGCGTCGGCGACGAGCCGTCGGCCATCACGCCGCGGCCCTCGAACGTGCGGATCACCTCGGCGGCCTGGGGTGACGCCGCGCGGCTGGTGTCGCGGCCGGCGCCTGCGCACGCGGCGAGAAGCAGGCAGGCGGCAGCGACGGACGCGGGGCCTCTGGCGCGCAGTTCGTACATCGTGGCCGTCAGCATAGCGGAGGCGGCGGGTGGCTGCCTGTGACGGGACCATGGCGACGGGCGGGTGAACCCCTGGCCGCCGCTGCGCGTAGACTCCCACCGTGGCCAGACGGAACGCGCCCCGGTTCAGCGACCGGGCGCGGACGTTCATCGACACCTACACGCGCGACCTCACGGCGCGTGACCTGCAGCGCGTCTTCACCCGCGAGACGCGCGACATGCTCGCGTTCTTCACGCAGGGCACCGAGGAGCGCGAGGCCACCTGGCGGGACGTCCTGCGCCACCCGCTGCGCCACACCCGCGCCTTCTTCATGGCGTTTGCCATGCGGCTGACGCCCGCCCGCCGGATGCTCTACGCCGCCGGCATCGTCGCCTTCGCGCTCGGGCTCTTCGACATGGCCAACAGGACGCCGGGAGCCTCCGTCTGGGACGAGGGCCTCCCCGCCCTGCTCGTGGGATTCGGCCTGGTGAATCTCATTTTGCTCCTCGAGGTCGCCGACCGGCTGACGCTCAAGCATGACCTCGGCGTGGCGCGCGACATCCAGCGCGCCATGCTGCCGGCCGGGACGTTCGCCCTGGGACGCCTGGAAGCCCACGGCGAGACGCAACCAGCGAACACCGTGGGCGGCGACTTCTTCGACATCCTGACGAGGCCCGACGGGCGGGTGCTCGTCGTGCTCGGCGATGTGGCCGGCAAGGGAAGCCCGGCCGCCCTGCTGATGGCCCTGCTGCTGTCGATGGTGCGGACGCTGGTGGACGAGAACCTGCCGCCTGCGGCGCTCGCCGCGCGCCTCAACGAGCAGCTGATGCGCCACGCGCCCCGGTCGCGGTTCATCACGGCGTTCCTCGCGGTGTGCGACCCCGACACCGGCGAGTTCGTGTACGTGAACGCCGGCCAGAACCCGCCGCTGCTGCGCGGCACCGACGGGCAGGTGGCCTGGCTGCAGCCCACCGGCATGGCCCTCGGCCTCTCCCGCCGCGCGGTCTTCACCGAGCAGACGCAGCGCCTCGCACCGGGGAGCCTGCTGGTCGCCTACAGCGACGGGGTCACCGAGGCCGAGTCGCCCGCGGGCGTGGCGTTCGACGAGGACCGTCTCGCCGGCCTCGCCGAGGCGCTGGTGCCGCTGCGCGCGGGGCTGGCCGCACGACGGATCATCGACGAAGTACGTGCCCACACGGAGGACACCCGGCTGTCCGACGACGTGACCGTCCTCGTGGTGAAGGCCGCACCCTAGCCGTGGCGGCGTAAGATGAGCCATGCGCGTCGGGGCTCTCGTCCCGTTCGTGTTGGCGCTGCTCGTCCCCGCCCCCTGCGGCGCCCAGGCGGCCGATCCGGTCGCCGGCCTGCTCGCGCGTGTCGAGCGGACGCTCCTCGAAGGCACCCCCTGGCCCGCGAGCGGCCTGCTGGCCGCCGGTGCCGACGCCGCCCAGATCGAGGCCGTCGCCTCCGAACTGGAACGCCCGGGACTCGTCCGCGTGACGCTGAAGGAGCGCGACCGCCAGCCGCTTGCCGATGCCGGCGTCCGCCTGATGGTGGACATCCTCGCCGAGACCGCGAGCCAGGCGCGCGTCGCCACGTGGCGGATCGATCTCGAGCCGCTGGCCGTCGATCCGGCTACCGGTGAACAGGAGCCCTACCACCGCCTCCGGTCGCTCGCCCGCCTGAGCCTCCTCGACGCCCTGTTCAGGCTGTCGCTGGCCGAACGACAGTACGACGTGAGCAATCTCACGATCACGGGCGAGGACGTGGAAGTGACCGTGCCGCGCGGGACGGCGTGGGTCGCCGAAGCCAATGGCCTGCCGACGGCGCTCGTCGTGTTCGGCGACGGCACGCTGCGGTTCACGCCGCCCTCCGCGGCGGAGCAGGGCCAGCTCGAGCTGTTTGCCGGACGCCCGACCCTCGAAGGACGGCTGTCACGCGTGTTCGTGCGGCTCAACCCGGCGGATGCCGCGGTCCATCTCGACCTCGACGCGCTCACCCCGGAGCCGCTGGATCGCCAGCTCACGAGCCGGGCGGCCGCGTTCTTCGCCCAGCACGTCGACAACTCGTTCAGCCTCGACCTGCAGGACCTGAGCGACAGCACGTGGTCGCTCGTGCCGCCCCTCGGCGACCTGCTGCTCGAGCTCGACACGGCACGGCACGGGGTGCTGACGTACAGCCGCAGCGGCAGCGACGCCGAGGACGTCTCGCTGTTCGACCGCCGGCGCCGGAAGAATCTGTCGATCTACGCGTCCGAGCGGCGGCTGGCGCAGCGGGGGACACGGCATTACGACGAAGCGGAGCAGCTCGACTACCTCATCGAGCACTACAACGTCGACCTGTCCTACGACCCGGAGCGCACCTGGCTGGAGGGCCGCGCCGACCTCGACATCCTGATACGCGCGTCGTCCACGACCACCCTCACGCTGCGGCTGGCCGAGGAGCTGACGGTGCGGGCCATCACGTCCGACCAGTTCGGACGGCTCCTGACGCTGAAGGTCCGCGGCCGTAACAACGTGATCGTCAACTTCCCGGGCGCGCTGCGCCGGGGCGATCGCGTACGCCTGCGGGTGCAGTATGGCGGCGCGCTGCCGCCACAGCAGCCGGAGAGGGAAGCCGTCGGCGTGGCAGGGGCCGTCGGCGTGGCAGGGGCCGCCGGCGGGCAGCTCGTCACCGACTTCGTCCTCGAGGCGGCGCCGCGCTACACGTACTCCATCCGCTCATGGTGGTACCCGCAAACGCCCGTGACGTCGTATGCCACGGCGCGCGTCCGCATCACCGTGCCGGAGGCGTTCGCGTGCATCGCGACGGGCGTGCCCGATCCCCCCGCCCCCGTCGACAGCGCAGACGGCGCCCGCCGGCAGGCCTACGTCTTCACCTCGACGCAGCCCGTCCGCTACCTGTCGTTCGTCGTGGCGAGGCTCGAGCAGACGGCGCGCGGCGAGATCGTCCGGCCACTGGCGTCCTCGCAGGCGGTGACCGCAGGCGACAGGCTGTCGCGGCTCCGGCCGGGCGCCTACTACGAGAAGGCGGACGTCGAGATCTGGAGCCACCCCCGGCAGGCGGGCCGCGCCGACGGCCTGCTGCGCGACACGACGGACATCCTGACCTTCTACCAGGACCTCGTCGACGACGTGCCCTATCCGCTGATGCGCGTGGTCGCGGTCGAAGACTCCCTGCCCGGCGGCCACAGCCCGGCGTACTTTGCCCTGGTCCATCAACCGGTGCCCGGCTCGCCGTTCGTGTGGCGGCGCGACCCGGTGGCTTTCGACAGCTTCCCCGAGTTCTTCCTGGCGCACGAGCTCGCCCATCAGTTCTGGGGCCAGGCCGTGGGGTGGGAGAGCTACCACGAGCAGTGGATAAGCGAGGGCATCGCGCAGTACTTCGCCGTGATGTACGCGGAGCGTGTCCGTTCGCGCGACGACTTCGAGAAGGTGCTGCGCCAGCTGTACCGGTCGGCGCTCGACGCCAGCGACCAGGGGCCGGTCTGGCTCGGCTATCGCCTGGGGCACCTGCGCGACGACGCGCGCATCTTCCGTGCCATCGTCTACAACAAGAGCGCGCTGGTGCTGCACATGCTGCGGCGCATGGTCGGCGACGCCGCGTTCCGCCAGGGGCTGCAGCGGTTCTACGGCATGTCGCGCTTCCAGCGGGTTGGCACCGACGACCTGCGCGCGGCCTTCGAAGAGGAGACCGGTCGGTCGCTGGAGACGTTCTTCGAACGCTGGATTCACGAGGCGCACGTGCCGACACTGCGGGCGAGCTGGTCGGTGGAGCCGCCGATGTCGACGAGCGGCGGGGCGCTGACCGCCGACGGCCCCGTCTCCCTGCTTCAGGTACGTCTCGAGCAGGAGGGTGACGCCCCTGTTCCGCTGGCCGTGACGGTCACCGTCGTCTATGGGAATGGACGCACCGAACGCGCCATCGCGCAGGTCGACGGACGTCATACCGAGCTGTCGCTGCCCGTCACCGGCGCCGTCCGCGACGTCCGCTTCAACGACGACCACGCCGCCCTCGTGCGGATAGCACGGGGCCGGTGACTGGCTCGGACGAGCAGGTCAAGGGCCCTGCCGGAGGCCGCCCGGCCGGCCCCTCTCTGCTATCATCCGCAAGTTAGGGGCGCCTCGTCCGGTATCGTCCGGGCGCGCCTGCCGCCTCCCGGCGCCAGACCGCTGGCCCACGCTCGAACTCCTATGGACTCAGTCACTTTCACGATCGACGGCCGTGAGCTGACGGTGCGCAAGGGCACGACGGTGCTGCAGGCGGCCATCGAGAACGGCATCGACGTCCCGTACTACTGCTACCACCCCGGCCTCGGCATGGACGGCAACTGCCGCGTGTGCCTCGTCCGCATCGAGAAGATGCCGAAGCTGCAGGTGTCGTGCGCGATCACCGCGACCGACGGGATGGTCGTCGACACGCGGTCGCCCGAGGTGGTCAAGGCCCGCGCGGGCGTCTTCGAGTTCCTGCTGCTCAACCATCCCCTCGACTGCCCGGTCTGCGACAAGGGCGGCGAGTGCCCGCTGCAGGATTTCTCGTATACGTTCGGCCCCGACGACAGCCGCATGGAGTTCGAGCGGCGCACTTTCGACGGCAGCGGCGTCAGGGCGGACGTCGATTTCGGGCCGACCCTGATGCTCAACCGCAACCGCTGCATCATGTGCACGCGGTGCATCCGCTTCATGCAGGACATCGACGGCGATGCGCAGATCGGCATCGTCACGCGCGGCAACTCGAGCCACATCGCGACGTTCGAGGAACGGGGCGTGCACTCGCTGCTGTCGGGCAACCTGATGGACGTGTGCCCCGTCGGCGCCATCACGACGCGGGATTACCGGTTCAAGTCGCGTCCCTGGGACAACCCGAGCGCCGTCGACACAATCTGCACGTTCTGCGAGAAAGGCTGCAACACCACCGTATGGCTGCGCGCCAAGCCTGAATGGGCGCAGAGCGCGCGGCTGGCACGCATCACGCCCCGACTGAACCCCGACGTCAACCAGTACTGGATGTGCGACATCGGCCGCTTCGGCTACGACTGGGTCGAGTCGGACGCGCGCCTGACGCAGCCGCTGGTGAAGGACGGCGGCGGCACGCACGCCGCCACGGCGTGGGACGCGGCGATCAGCGCTGTCGGCGAGGCGCTGAAGGGCGCGCCCAGCGGCGTCCGGTTCCTGCTCTCCGCGCACGCCAGCCACGAAGAGCTGTTCGTGTTCGCGCGGCTGGGGCAGGAGCTGCTCGGCGACGCGGCGCAGCAGGCGTTCACGGTGAGCTGGACGACGAGCGAGAAGTCGCAGCCGGCCAATACGAAGTTTCCCGTGCCGCCCGTCGACGCACCGAACGTCGCCGGCGCACGGCTGCTCGGGTTGACCGACGCGCCGGCCGGTGCGGCTGCCGACACAGGGGCCCTTCGCGCGGCCGTGGACGCAGGCAGCGTGTCCACGCTGTACGTCTTCGATCCGGGCCCCGACGGCTCGCTCGGCGACGTGGCGTGGATCGTCGAGGCGCGCGCTGCCGGCCGAATCAAGACGCTCATCGTGCAGGGCGTGCTGATGACGCCGCTGGCCGCCGCCGCCGACATCGTGCTGCCCGGCAGCTCCTTCGTGGAGAAGGACGCCTCGTACGCGAACATGCAGGGCCGGCTCCAGTTCACCTCCCAGGCGATTCCGGCCCCCGGCGACGCGCGTGACGACGTGCTGATCGTGGTCGAGGCGGCACGTGCCGCCGGTGCCGAGCTCGGTTATGCGTCGGCCGACGAGGTTCGGCGCGCCATCGCCGGGACGCTGCCCGGCACGCCCGGCGTGCAGGGCATCGACGACCCCGACTTCCGCACGCCCGTGGCAGCTCGGCACTGGCTCCAGGCGAGCAACGCCTCCGAGCGCGTCAAGTGGGACACCCTCTTCCAGGACCTGCCGCCAGTCAAGTTCATCGAGATGCTGAAGCCGCAGCCGTCCGGCACGGTGATCCCGCTGCGGTCGGTCGACTCCTAGCGCGCACGCGGCTCTGCCGCGTGGAATGGAACCTGCACCTTCGACAGGAAGGCGCGAACGGGCCGCTCACGCGGCCCGCTTCGTTTCCACAGATCAGTCGAAAGGAGCCATTCATGCGCGTCAGCCGTGCACTCGCGACACAAGGTCTCATCCCCGCCTCGCTGCTGGCCTTCGGCGTCCTGACCCTCCCTGCGGCAGCAGCCGCCGATCCGGTGACGGTGATGCTGCGCTCCGGCGAGAAGGTCGCCGGCCAACTGGAGGACCTCGAGAACGGGACGCTGTACGTCAGGGTCTCCCGCGCCGACCAGCGCAAGCTGCCCATCGGCGACGTCGCCGTAATCGACTTCGTCGGCGGCGCGAGCGGCCTTCCCGAAACCGAGCTCAGCAAGGCCCGGGGCGACGAGCACCTGCTGGTCCTGCGGAACAGCTCGCTCGTGAACGGCCGGCTCATGGACATTGCGGGCGGCGCGGGCTCGCAGGCGCCCGACGATCCTCGCGTCTTCGTCTTCCGCACGGCTGATGGCCAGGAGCGTCGCGTGCCCGCAGCCGAAGTGGGCCGCGTCTACGTCGGCCGCTATCCGCAGGCGGCCGCGTCGACGTCTTCGGCGGCGGCCAGCGGCGATGGCAAGACGGTCCGCGTGCCGGCGAGTGCCCAGTGGGTGCCCACGGGCATCTACGTGATCCAGGGACAGCCGGTGACCTTCGCCGTGGAGGGTGACGTGCAGCTGAGCGCCGATGCGAACGACCGCGCGAAAGCCGCCGGTGCGACGTCTGGTCGCCGGGCGACTGGCGCGCCGCTGCCGTCGGCGCTCGCGGGCGCCCTTATCGGCCGGGTCGGCCAGAACGGCCAGCCGTTCGGTATCGGCGATCAGACGAACGCCATGCCCATGCCAAACGGCGGCGAGCTGTTCCTGGCCGTCAACGACGATGAACGGGGTGACAACCAGGGTGAGTTCGTCGTCTCGGTGACGCCGGGCAAGGCCACGCTTCCACAGGCGCGCCCCCGCCGCTGACGCAGGACACGTCAGCGACCGACGACGTGCAGCGCGCGGGGTCGCACGGTGAAGTGGAGAGGGCCGATGACTCGCTCCACCTCGCCGTCGCGGTGCAACAGCGAGGGAGCGGCGGCTTCCACCGTCAGCTCCCGTCCGCGCGTGTTCCGGACGCCAGGCACGCTTGGCAGCGTCCCCGTGAAGAGCCGCCACCCGTGGCGGAGTGCCCTCGCACGCGTGATGTCCGGCACCATCACGACGTCCAGTTCGCCGTCGTCGAGCGCCGCGCCGGGCGCAATGAGTGCGCGGTGTCCGTACTGCCGGCCGTTGGCGACGGCGACGAGCGCCGCCGCGCCGGTGAACCACACGGCATCGCCCACGCGGATGGAGACCTGCGTGGGCGTGTGCACGCCGACCTCCGCGACGCACGCTCGTACGTACGCCCGCAGCCCCCGGCGCCGGCCCGCGGTCTGGTCGTATCGGTGGGCGATGGCTGCGTCGAGTCCGATGCCGGCGACGTTGACGAACGGACGACCGTTGACGAGCCCCAGGTCGATGGACCGCACCGATCCTTCGAGGGCAAACCGCAGTGCGGCCTCGATGCGAAGCGGGACCCCGAGCTCACGGGCAAAGCCGTTGCCCGAGCCGCCGGGGACGATGGCGAGCGCCGTCGCCGATCCGGCGAGCTCCGCGGCCACGGCGTTGACCGTGCCGTCGCCGCCCCACACCACGACGCGTGCCACGCCGTCGGCGACCGCCCGCCGTGCCGCATCGACGCCGTCACTGGCCGAGTGCGTCTCGATGGCCCTGACGTGTGCCAGGTTCGACGACTGCAGCACACGCGTCGCGAACGCGAGCCGCGCCGCGCGCGGGAGGCGCCTCGCTGCAGGACCGGAGTACGGGTTCACGATCAGGTCGACGCGCGGGGTCATGCGTAAGCGCGGTGCTATAGTACCGAGTCGATGACCGCAACAGGCGGAGGCTTCGAGCGGTGACGCGAAACGGCCTGCGTCTCACGCTGTTCCTGCTTCTCGTCGTCTTCGTCGGAGTGGCGGGATGGCAGTACTACGGGCTCGAGCTCGACAGCGCCGAATCGGCCGAGGAGGCGAGGCAGCTCGACGGCTTCCGCGACACCGTGCACCTCGGCGTCCACGAAGCCCGCACGGCGCAGCAGGCCTACGTCGCCGACGGCCAGGGCGTCGACTTCTGGCGCACCCGATTTGCGGAAGCAATCGCTGACATAACGGACGCGCTCGAGAACCTGCGCGTGACCGCCGCCGACGACGAGGCGACGGTGGCGGCGCTCGACAGGGCGGATCGCGCGTTGAAGGTGTACGACGGCCTCGACCGCAAGATCCGCGGGTTCGTCGAGAGCGGCAGCCTCCTGATGGCCGCCGACGTCGTCTACGAAGACGGCATGAAGACGAGCAGCCTGATCGTGGAGGGCGTGGACGACGCCCACCGGCTCCTCACCTCGCCGCACCTTGCAGCTGTCGAGAGCAACAGGCTGCTGCAGCAGTGGCTGGCGGCGGCTGTCGCGGCCGCGGGCGTCCTCGTGTCGCTGCTGCTGCTGCCGGCGGGGCGCCCGGCGCGCAGGCTCGTCACGAGCGAGGTGCCCGCGACGACACCCGCCGTCGAAGACGAGAACGACTGGCGCCTCGATCGTCCGGCACGGGTGGAGCCACAGGCGGCGGCCCGGCCCGAGCCGCCCGCACCGGCTGCCGGGCCGCCTGCGGAAACGGCAGTCGAAGCTCCCGCGCCGACGCCGACGCCGGCAGCGGCAGCGGCACACGCGGCCCACGACACCGCTGCGCTCGCGGCAGCCGCACAGGTATGCACCGATCTCGCGCGCGTCCAGGATGGCGACCAGCTGCGTGACGTGCTCGGACGTGCCGCGCGGGTTCTCGACGCGACGGGCGTCATCGTGTGGATCGTGGACGCCGATGGACGCGCGCTCAAGCCGCTGTTGACGTACGGCTATCCCGAAGAGGCGCTGCGCCGGATTCCCACGCTGCCGCGGGACGCCGACAACGCGACAGCAGCGGCATGGCGCGACGGCATCACGCACGTGGTCGAGGCCACCGATGCCGCGCCAGGCGCCGTGGCCGTCCCCATCCTCGGTCCGCAGGGATGCACCGGCGTCCTCGCCGCCGAGATCGGCCATCACCGCGAAGCGGCACGAGCGACGCGAGCCGTCGCGCAGCTCGTGGCCGCTCAGCTCGCGGTCCTCATTCCTCCCGACACGAGCGACGCCGAGGCGTGACACTTCTCGGCGGCCTTCCGGGCCGAGGCGACCTTTGGCGGCGCAGCCTTCGGAAGCCGCGCGGTCGCCGGCCACGCCCTCGCGCGGCGAGGCTCGTCACCCTGGAGATCCACTGACGGAACCACGGGCGACGGCTGGATGACGCGCGGAGGCGGCGGAGGCGCCTCCGGCAACTCGACGGCCCACCACGAGGGAAGCGTGAACGGCGCGCTCTCCGGGACCGCGGCTATCGCGCTGCCGGCAAGCGACGCGCCGAGCAGGCAGGTGACGAGGACGGGGACTCTTCGCGATGCGTGCAGGGGCATCGGCCTTCTCCTTGCTCCACTCGAACCGCTCGACTC
>JBIQIB010000027.1:16847-23942 GCA_044508265.1 Acidobacteriota bacterium | reverse complement strand
CTCGACTCACACCGACGCGGACCGGCTCCGCGATCGGAGGCTCCTTCGCTCGCGCGTCGGGGTCGCGTCGGGCGTCACGGTGAGCGTCCGCGACTCCTTGTCGCGCGACACCTGGACCTCCACCTCCGTGCCGCCTTCCACCTCGCGCAGCGAGCGCATGAGATCGCCGACGCTGGCGACATCCGTGGTGCCGATCCTGGTGATCACGTCACCGGCCTTCAGGCCGCCCCGAGCCGCAGCCGAACCATCTGCCACGTTCGTCACGAGGACGCCACCCTCCACGCCGAAGTAGCCGGCAAGCTGCGTCGTGAGGTCCTGCACGCCGATGCCGAGCCGCCCGCGCGCCAGAGGCGAGCCGGCACCCCAGGGGCGGCCTGGCGCGAAGCTGAACATCCGCGTGCCCGGGAACGGGCGCGCCACTCCGGGGGCGGCCATCGCGACGGCCGTCTCCGGGGTGAGGGCGGCTGTGGCACGCGCTCCGCCCCGCACGTACTCCACGCGTACTTCGCGTCCGGCCGGCGTCTCGGCGACGAGCCGTGACAGGTGGCGGGCGCTGCGCACGTCCTCGGCATCGACGCGCACGATGACATCGTCGGCGGCCAGGCCCGCCTTCGCGGCGGGCGACTCCGGGTGGACGTCGGTGACCAGCGCGCCGCGGATGCCGTCGAGGCCGGCGGCCTTCGCCTCGTCCGCCGTCAGGTCGCGGATGCCGAGGCCGAGACGCGGCGTGCCCGGGAGGAACGCTTCGACGGACTGGAGCGCGCCGGCGACGATGCCGTCGACGTCGATCTCGCCGAGGCCGGCCTTGATCTCCGCGTCGATGTCCGCCGTCTTCAGGGCGTCGGCCACCTGCTGCTGCACGTCGGCGAGGACGGCCTCGAGGTCGACCACGGTTGGCTCCTCGGCGGCCTGTGGCGGCGTGGCCCTGGATGCAGGCGCATCGGCCTGCGCGCTCCGGCCCGCCGGGACGACGGGCGCGGTTCGCAGGGTGGCGGCATCCGTGCGGCTGCGGCGCGGCGCGCGCGAGTCGAGCACGGCGGCGTCGCCAACGGCGGAAGCGGCGAGCACCGCAGTCACACAGGCGAGCAGGGTTCGTGACGTCATGACGCAGTACCTCGTGACACAGGCGCCGCCGGACGCCGCTCGGGCGTGCCGGCAGGGGCCGTGCGTGTGATGGTTCAGTAGATCCTGTAGACGGTCGTGATGGCCGGAAAGTTGACTCGTCCGGTCGGCTAGACTGTGACGAACCGGGCCGCCCCGGCCTCTCGCTGTGAACAACTACGTACGGCAGCGGTCTCGCGGGTGCAGCCCCGTGCCGACGGCCGGGACGAGTAGCCGGGCGGGCGGGACGAGCCGGCCGGCGCCAGAGGCGTGCGCGTTCGTGTGGAGCCCCGATGACGAGCGAAACGGTCCAGCGCGACCAGCCCAGTGAACTCGACAAGGCCGCGATTCTCGACGCGGCCCGCAGGCAGGGCGTCCGGTTCCTGCGCCTTCAGTTCACCGACATCCTCGGCGTCATCAAGAACGTCGAGGTGCCTGCCGGCCAGTTCGAAAAGGCGCTCGACGGCCGCGTGATGTTCGACGGCTCGTCGATCCAGGGCTTCGTGCGGCTGGAGGAATCGGACATGTTCCTCACGCCCGACCTCTCGACGTTCCGGGTCTTTCCCTGGACCGAGCCGTCGGGCGAGAAGGTCGCGCGCCTGATCTGCGACATCACCAACCCCGATGGCAGTCCGTTCTCGGGATGTCCCCGCCAGACGCTCAAGCGCGCCATGGCCGAAGCGTCGAAGCGCGGGTTCACCATGGACGCCGGGCCCGAAGCGGAGTTCTTCCTCTTCCAGACGCAGGACGGCGAGCCGACGACGTTCACCCACGACGCCGGCAGCTATTTCGACCTGACCCCGGTGGATCAGGGCGAAGACGTACGGCGCCAGATCGTGCTCGTGCTCGAGGCCATGGGCTTCGAGGTCGAGGCGGCGCACCACGAGGTCGCGGGCGGCCAGCACGAGATCGACTTCCGCTACGACGACGTGCTGCGGGCGGCCGACAACGTCAGCACGTTCCGGTTCGTCGTCAAGAACGTGGCGCGGCAGAACGGCGTCCACGCCACGTTCATGCCCAAGCCGGTGTTCGGTGTGAACGGATCGGGCATGCATACGCACCTGTCGCTGCTGCGTGACGGCGTCAACGCGTTCCACGACCCCGATCTGCCGTTCGGCCTGAGTCGCGTCTGTACCAACTTCATCGGCGGGCTGCTGCAGCATGCCGAGGCGTTCTGCGCGATCACCAACCCGCTGGTGAACTCGTACAAGCGCCTGATTCCGGGCTTCGAGGCGCCCACGCACATCGCCTGGTCGGAACGCAATCGCAGTCCGCTCATCCGGATCCCCACGCCCCGCGGACTGGAGACGCGCATCGAGCTGCGGATGCCCGACCCGTCATGCAATCCGTACCTCGCCTTTGCCGCGGTGCTGCGCGCAGGCCTCGACGGCATCGACCACGATCTCGATCCCGGCGCGCCCGTGAACAAGAACATCTACACGATGAGCCATCGGGAGCGCCGCTCGCTCAGGATCGACGAGCTCCCGGCCAACCTGAGCGAGGCCCTCGACGAACTCGAGCGGAGCGCGCTGATGCGCGACACGCTCGGCGATCACATCTTCGAGCACTTCCTCGAAGCCAAGCGCCGCGAGTGGTTCGAGTACCTGCAGCAGGTGAGCCACTGGGAAGTGGAACGCTACCTGAAGACCTACTAGGGGCCGCCTGGTCGCGGACCTACCGGGCGGCGAGTATCGCCTCGAGCCTGGCGCCCAGGGCCATCGGACTGAACGGCTTCGCGATGACGCCTGTCGCGCCGGCGGCCCGGGCTTCGTCGTGTGCGCCCTCGTGTGATGCCGCGGTGAGGAAGACGACAGGAACGGCCGCCGTGAGCGGATCCGCCTTGAGCGCGCGGCAGACGTCGATGCCGTCCATGCCCGGCAGCATCCAGTCGAGCACCACGACGTCGTACGCCCGCCCGCGCGCGGCGTCGAGCGCCGCCGTGCCGTCCTCGACGAGCGTGACCTCGTAGCCGGCGCGCGAGAACGCGAGACGCGCCACCAGCCTGATGGATTCGTCGTCGTCGGCGAGCAGGAGGGCGGGCATCGCAGGCGTCTTCCTGACTGTCAGGTGACCGCGGGCGTGAGCAGACGGATGGTGCCTGCCGTGGCGTCGACCTCGGCCTCGACGCCGAGCGGCATGATGAACTGCCTGGCGATGTGGCCGATCTGCGCGCCCTCCCAGGCCGGGACGCCCAGGGGCGCGACGTGGTCACGAAGGATGTCGCCAATCGTCAGCGAGCCGAAGCCCTCGCCGGGCGAGCAGCGCGTGCAGCGGCCCCAGATGACGGCTCGAACCTCGCGCAGGATTCCGGCGAGCCCGAGCTGCGTGAACATGCGGTCGATCCGGTAGGGCGCCTCCTGCACGTCCTCGAGGAACAGGATGGCGTCGCGGAAGTCGGGGAGCAATTCGGTGCCCACGAGCGACGTGAGCACGGTCAGGTTGCCACCGAGGAGGCGGCCGCGCGCCACGCCCGGCGTGATCGTCCGGATGCGGTTCTCCACGGGCGCGAGCAGCTCGCCCGCGTCCATGGGGTTGCTCATGGTGACGGCCTCGCCGTCCATCAGCACGCGCCTGAACCAGCCCACGTTGAAGCGGTTCCACTCCGATGAACCGTTCATGCCGTGGAACGTGACGAAGCCGGCCTTCGCCAGCACCGGCAGCAGCAGCGCCGTGAGATCGCTGTAGCCGAGCAGGATCTTCGGGTGCCTGGCGATGGCGTCGAAATCGAGGTGCGGCAGGAGGCGCGCGCATCCCCAGCCGCCGCGCAGCGCGTGAACGGCCTTGACGGCCGGATCGGTGAACATCGCCATGACGTCGGCGGCACGAGCCTCGTCGGGCCCGGCCAGATAGCCATGGCGGTCGAGCAGGTGTGCGCCGAGCTTCACCTTGAGCCCGAGGGCCGCCAGCGACTCGACGACGATGTCGACGTCGACGGGATCCCAGGTGGCGGAGGCGGGATCGACGATGCCGACGGTGTCGCCCGCTCGGAGCCGCGCCGGCCGGCGGATCGTGCCCGCCGGCTGGAACGCCTCCGTGCGTTGCGGGCCAAGCAGCGCCAGTCCGGCGGCAGCGCCCGTGCCGGCGGCGCGGGCCAGGAACGCTCGACGGGTGCTCGTCATCCCGGAGATAGTACTCTGCCACCTCGGATGTCACGCGTCACGACCCATGCCCAACCCGCCACGGCACCCACCGCCAGGGAAGCGTTGCTCGTGGCGCTCGGCCTTGCCCTCCTCACCGTCGTCATCACGTGGCCGCAGGCTGCCCACCTGACGACCAGCGCGCACGGGCATCACGACACGCTGTTCAACATGTGGCGCCTGTCGTGGATCAGCCATGCCCTCTCCACGACGGGCACGCCGCTGTTCGACGCGCCGATTTTCGTGCCGGTCACCGGCACCCTCGCCTTCTCCGACGCCGTGCTGCTGCAGGGAGTGCTCGCGTGGCCGTGGATCGTGGCCGGTGTCCCCGTCCTGACCGTCTACAACGTGCTGCAGCTTGGCGGCATGTGGGGGTCGGCCCTCGGGGCGTACGTGCTTGCCAGGTACCTGACCGGCTCACGCACGGCCGCGTTCATCGCAGGCGTCGTCTACGGCTTCGCGCCGTATCGCATGGAGCACGCCATGCACCTCGAGCTGCAATGGTCGCAGTGGATGCCGCTGACGCTGTGGGCGCTGCACCGGACGTGGGACGGCGGACGCCTGCGTGACGGCGCATTGACCGGCGTGTTCCTGGCGCTGCAGTTCCTGAGCTGCATCTACTACGGCGTGTTCCTCGTGCTGTTCCTCGTGCTGCTCGCACCGGCGCTTCTCTGGTGCCGCCGTCCCGCCGGCATCGGCCGTGTCGCCGCCGCCCTGGCGCTCGGGGCGGTCATCGCCATCCCGCCCGTGGTGGCCTACGGACTGCCGTACCGCGCAAACCAGCAGGCGCTGGGCGGACGTTCACCGGACGAGATTGCGCACTGGAGCGCCCAGCCGCGGAGCTACGCCGCCGTGCCGCCCGAGAACAGGCTGTACGGTGCGCTGCTGCACCGGTTCGGCACACCCGAGGGACGGCTGTTCCCTGGTCTCGCCGCGCTGGGCCTTGCGGCAGGTGTGGTCGTCGCACGCCGGCGCACGGCCGGCGTGTTGCCGGATGGTGGGTCTTCACGCCGCATGTCCGTCGTGTACGCGTGGGGGCTCGCGTGGGCCGTCGTGCTGTCGTTCGGCACGCACACGCCGGTGTATGCCGCGATGCTGCGTGTGGTGCCTCCCCTCGACGGTCTGCGCGCCCCGGCGAGATTCGGCATGCTCGTCCTGCTGGCCCTGTCGGTGCTGGCAGCGTTCGGGTTCTGCGCGTGGCGGAAGCGACTGGAGGGAACGTCGGACGACGCGCTGTCCGATGCGCCGGCCCGGCGGTCTCGACGCCGCCTGGCGGCGGCCGTGGGTGTCGTCCTGCTGCTCGTGGCCGAGTACGCGACGCAGTTCGGGCCGCTCCATCCGTGGCCGACGGAAGCGCCGCTCTACGCCCGCTGGCTCGGGGCCCAGCCCCGCGGTGTCGTCATCGAGTTCCCGGTGCCGCGGTCCAACGCACTGCCGCTCCATGAAGCCGAGTGGAGCTTCATCGGCAGATTCCACGGCCAGCCGCTCGCCAACGGCTACAGCGGCTACTACCCGCGGCCGTACATCGAGCTGATCGAATCACTCGTGCGCTTCCCGTCAGGGGAGTCGCTGAGAGCACTCGGCCGGCGTGGCGTGCGATACGTGGTGCTTCACGAGGATCGGTACGAGCCCGGCGACTTCCTGGCACTGCTTGGCCGAATCGACGGCCATCCGTGCCTCGAGCGAGTCGGGCGGGTTCCCGATCGGACGTATCCCGTGACGATCTACCTGTTGTGCGATGCGGTGAGGGACGGAGGAGAGGAGCGGCAGCTGCCGGCACAGTTGCCGGCAGCGCCGCCCGATGTCGGCTGACTGACCCGATCGCTGAACGGCGCTCGAGAAACGTGCCGTATCAGAAGAAGTAGTGCACGAGCGCCGCGACGCGTGCGCCGGCCACCTTCGGCCCACGACGGTCGAGATCGAAGTCGTCAGGATCGATGTCGGGTGACAGGCTCAGCTCCGCGCTGGCCTTCAGCCGCGGGACAGCGCTGAAGCCGAACTCGACGCCGCCGACGCCCACCGGCTTCACGTGCGAGTCGTCGAACGGGCCGATGTCGGTGCGGATGACGCGGATCCCGCCGCCCACGTAGGGACGTACGTTCACCGAGCCCTCGCCGAAGTCACCGATGGCCACGATGACGGTCGGCTCGAACCGGATGTAATCGACATCGTCGGGTCCGAGTTCGTCACCCGAGAAGCCGAGGTGCGCCTGGACGCCGATACGGTCGGTCGCCCAGAAGCGGAAGCTCGGACCGATTTCGAGCTCCGTCAGGCCGCCGACGGCGCCAATGCCGACCGTGCCGATGTTGGGCCCGGCCCCGGATACGGCTGCGCGGCCCTGGACGGCCAGCGCGCGCGGTGCCGGAGCCGTAGCGGCCGGCGCCGGGGTGTCGCGCCAGGCCTCGGCCAGCGCTCTGGCGATCCGCGAGTCGATCGCCGTCGCCGGCTCATCGGCCTGCGAGATGGCCGGCGTCCCCAGCAGCGCCGCGACCAGGACACCACTCACGAGAGACAGTTTTCGCACGAAGGTCCTCCTTCTGATGAACGTCATCGATCGGCGACGGCAGACATGCAGCGCCGGGCTGACCAGCCGGGCAGGGGAACGGCTGGGGCGCGATGGCGCATGCAGGGCGCGCCGTCGCGGCAAGCCGGCGCGTCAGCGTCGGCTCACCATTCCATCGTTAGCAGCAGCACCGACGGAACGCAAACACGGCCGTACTGCGGCTCCCCGCCTGCGTGTGTGCTTGCTCTCGGCCGCCGGACGGAATCCGGGGCTCCGATCGGAAGGACGTTGGACGCCGCGCATCGGACGGCTTTGACGAGCGAGACGGCTCGCGAAAGAGGACGGCTCGGAGAG
>JBIQIB010000027.1:10067-16747 GCA_044508265.1 Acidobacteriota bacterium | reverse complement strand
GAGGACGGCTCGGAGAGCCGTCCCTACCGTTGGGAGTCGCGGAGCTGGCGGAGGACGTCGCCGAGCTGGCGGAGCTCCTCGCCGTAGCGTGCCCAGTCGCCGGCGCGCTGCGCCTCGACGGCGCGCTGGTAGTGCGTGTCGGCACGACGCACGAGCTCACGCTGCCGCTCGAGCGGCATCGGGGACGCGGACTCGCTGCGCGGCTGCTCCGGCGCCGGCGTCACGTCCGGGGGCCGGGCCGCTCCTGCCGCGGCTGCCTCGCCGGTGACGTCCTCGGCAGGCGGCATCTCGACGGCGCCCTGCGTCAGCAGCCGGGCGAGGTCGGCCGGGTCGATGCCATCCTGGACGGGCGGCGGCTCCTCGCCGGCGCGCGGGAAGACGCGGGCGAGCGCGCGGTCGAGCGTCTCGTCCATCACGATGCTGTTCTGGTACGCGACGATGACACGCTTCAGCTCGGGAATGCGGCCGCCAGCGGCGCGCAGGTACAGCGGCCTGATGTAGATGAGCGACTCCTCGATCGGGATCACGAGGAGCGTGCCCTGGATCACCTCGGACCCCTGCTGGTTCCACAGCGTGATCTGCGGCGCTATCGCCTGGTCCTGGTTGATGCGCGCCACCACCTGCCGCGGGCCGAACACCACCTTCTGCTTGGGAAACTGGAAGACGACCAGCCTGCCGTAGGCGTCGCCGTCCGAACGGGCCACCATCCAGGCCGCCAGGTTGTCCTTCTGCCGCGGCGTGAACGGCAGCATCTGGATGAACTCGGCGTCCCGTTCGCCGGGCAGCTTCATGATGGTGTAGTACGGCTCCATCCTGATCGCCTGGTCGCGCGAGTCGATCGACGGCACCTCCCACTGGTCTTCCTTGTTGTAGAAGACCGCCGGGTTCTGCATGTGGTAGGTCGCAAACATCATGGCCTGCACGGTGAAGATGTCCTGCGGGTAGCGCAGGCGGCTGCGCAGGCCGGCCGGCATCTCGTCGAGCGGACGCAGCAGGCCGGGGAAGATGCGCCCGAGCGTGCGGACGATGGGGTCGTCGTCGTCCACCAGGTAGAACCGCGTGTCGCCGTGGTAGGCGTCGATCACCACCTTGACCGCCGCGCGGATGTAGTTGGTGCCGTCGGCCAGCTGGGTGGAGTAGGGGTATCGCCCGCTCGTCGTGTACGCGTCCTGTATCCAGAACAGCCGTCCATCGTCGATGGCCAGGTACGGGTCCTGGTCGTAGGTGAAGAACGGCGCGATCTTCCGCACGCGCTCCTGGATGCGGCGGTAGTAGAGCACGCGGCTCTCGTCGGTCAGATCGTCTGACAGGAGCGTCTTGCCCGATCCGAAATGCAGGGCGAAGGCGATCTTCCGCCACAGCGAGCTCAGCGGCACCCCGCCCTCGCCGGCGTACGTCGAGAAGACGTTGTCCTCGCCTTCCGGGTAGTGGAACTCGCGCGTCCGCGTGTTGACGAAGACGTGGTCGCTCGACAGCTCGCCGAAGTAGATCGAGGGCTCCGTCACCTCGAGGTTGACGGTCGAGCGCGGCGGCAGGTCGCGGATGAACAGGATCGGCAGCCCCTCGCGTGTCACCTCGTTGACCGGCCCCAGCGTCAGCCCGTAGCCGTGCGTGAACGTCAGCCGTTCGTTGATCCAGGTGCGATTGGGCAGGCTCTCCGAGTTGAGCTCGCGGGCCGAGAGCATGATCTGCCGGTACTCGCCGTCGATCTCGTAGCGGTCGTTGTCCACCGAGACGAAGTCGTAGTACGTGCGGATCTCCTGGATCTGCGAGAACGTGTCGAGCAGCGGCTGGTGGTTCCAGAGCGGCACGTTCTTGATCGTCGCGGCATTGCGCTCGAGGTCCGCACGCGTGAGCTCCGCGTCGCCCGAGAGCGCGCGCTCCTCCACCTGGTCGAGGCCGAAGCCGCTGCGCGTGGCTGCGATGTTGTACTCGATGAACGGCGTCTCGCGCACCTGCTCGTTCGGCGCGACGACGAACCGCTGGATGGCCGACGCGTAGATCGTGCCGCCGAGCGACACCACGGCGTAGCTGGCGAGGGCGATGGTGATCGGCCAGACGCGCCGGCTGAACGCCTGGTAGCAGGCGAGTGCAGCGCCGAGCACGCCTACCACCGCGAGCAGGCGCAGCGCGGGCATGCGCGCGTGGACGTCGGCATAGGTGCCGCCGCTCACGAGCCCGGACGGCTCGAAGAGCATGGCGGGGATCTCGAGCCAGTCACCGAAGGCGAGCGCCAGCAGCAGCAGGCCGACCAGGGCCGACAGGTGGGTCCTCGCGCTCTGTGTGATGAACACGCCGCGCCCCACGCGAAGGCCGAGATTGCCCGCCAGGGCATACGCGGCTGCCGTCCCTACCAGCGTGAGCAGCGCGGTGAGGAAGAGCAGCCGCTGCAGGAGGTCGAGGAACGGCCACCGGAACATGTAGAAGGCGATGTCACGGCCGAGCACCGGATCGGCGTGGCCGAACGCCACCCCCTGCGAGAACTGCAGGTAGGCCTGCCAGCCGGACGACGCCAGGCCCGCGAGCAGGAGCGCCGCGAGCCCGGAGACGAGGTAGATCACCGGACGCAGCCGCCGCGGCTGCAGCGAGATCGTGCGCGGCCCTTCCGGCGTCACCACCACGATGTTGCGCAGCGGCATGGTGCCCAGCGCCAGGAACAGGTTCGCGCCGAGGAACGCCGACGCGAGGACGAAGGTCACCGCGCCCAGCACGGCCCGCGTGGTGATGGACTTCCAGAACACCTGCCGGTACCCGAGTTCGCCGAACCAGAGCCAGTCGACGTAGAACTCCACGAACGACGGGAGGGCCATCAGTGCGAACAGGGCAAGGGCAATGAGCGGCGCTCGTGGCACGCGTCGGATGTCCATGGCGAGGAGCCCTATTGTAGTGTGCCCGTCGGATGCCAACGACCCGTCGGCGCCCCTCCGGATGGCGCCGGCGCGTCCCACCGCTCGTGCACGACGCCTGCATGCAGCGTCGCGCCCCCCACTGCGAAACCGAGGCGCGCCGCCACGCGCCGGGAGGCGATGTTGGCGCTGCGAATGAGTGCCACGACCGGAACGTGCGGCACTTCCGCGTGCGCGGTCGCGACGCAGGCGGCGGCCGCCTCGGTGGCGTAGCCGTGGCCCCAGGCGTCGCGGCGGAAGTGGTATCCGAGCTCCAGGACGTCGACGGCGTCGAGGCGGCGGAGCACCAGGCCGCAGTCGCCAATCCAGACGTCGTCGAGCGTCACCGCGAAGAGCGCGGTGCCGTCGCGCCGGCAGCGTTCGGCGTTGCGCAGCAGCCATGCCTCCGACTCGCGCCTGGTGAGCGTGCGGGGGAAATGGCGCATGACCAGCGGGTCGGCCAGCATCGCGGCCACCGCGTCCAGGTCGCTCATCTCCAGGCGCCGCAACACGAGGCGGCGCGTGTGCAGCGGCAGGCGGTCGCACAGCGCCGCGCGTGGTTCGCTGGTGGAAAGCATTTAGTGCTGCGGGGTGAAACGGACGAGGTCCTCCCGTCGTTTCACGCTACAGGGTCGCGCGAGTCCGCTCGGCGGCCCGCCTGGCGTGGAACGCTGAACGTGGCGTCTGGTGGCCGCCTCCCCCGCTGCCGTGAGACGTCCCTCCCCTGCGTTCAGCGTTCCACTTCAGATTCGATTCCCCTCGGTCACGGCCCCAGCGTCTTCAGGTAGGCGAGTCCGTCCGGAATGTGCCGCTCGGGCTCCGGCGACTCCTCCTCGATGATGTGCCACTCGATCGACGAGTCGCGCGCGGCCTCGAGAACGGCGGCGACGGGAACCTCGCCGCTGCCCAGCGCCACACTCGAATCGTCCGGCGCGCTGCCCGAGAAGTCCTTCGCCGTGCCGGGCTTCATGTCCTTCAGGTGCGTCGAGACGATGCGATCCGGGTACCGGCGGATCAACGCGACAGGGTCCGCGCTGCCGTGATACGCCCAGAAGATGTCGAGCTGAAACTTCACGGCATCCGGGTCGGTCTCCGCGACGATGGTGTCGAACAGCGTCCCGCCGTCCGGGCCGTCGGCAGGCGCGAACTCGAACCCGTGGGCATGGTAGAAGAACGTCAGCCCCTCGGCCTGCAGCGCCCGGCCCACCGTGTTGAAGGCGTCGATGGCACGTGCCGCGTCGTCGGCGTCGAAGGTGCCCTCATGCGGGAACCAGGCGTTGCCCACGTACTCGATGCCGAAGAACTTCGCATCCGACACGATGGGCGCCGGATCGGCCAGCAGCGCGTTGATGTCGGCATGCATGGAGACGGGCGTCAGCCCGGCCTCGTCGAGCGCGGCCTTGAACGCCTCGCGCGTGAGCCCGTACGTGCCGGCGAGCTCGACGTGCGAGAACCCCATCGCGCGCACCTTCGCGAGCGTGGCAGGCACTCCTTCCTTCTCGAAGCTGTCGCGCAGGCTGTAGAGCTGAAGCGCCACGGGGTTCCGGAACAGCGGCGCGGCCGCCTCGGCCGGTGCAGACTCGGCGGATTCCGCGGTGGAGGCGGGCGCGGGATCGCTGGCCCCGCCGCAGGCAGCCGCAGAGGCGAGCAGGGCCGCCGCCGCAATCAGGGTGCCGGCCATGCGCGCCGGCCGATGGTAGGCCATCTGGACATCTCCTTCCGTTCGGCATGCGCGGGGCATGCGCGAGTCGAGCCTCGTTTCGGGGGTGGCGAGAGTATAGCCGCCCTGTCATATGACACGAGGTGTGCTGGCCGGCGCCGGCGGCGCGTGGCATGCTCCGGACGTACATCCGGAGTGGCGCAACGTTCGCGCCCGGCAACCCCGGCGACACGCCAGGGTGCCAGGAGGTAGGGTCAGTCGCCCGTCCTCGATGTGGCCGCAGCGAGAGGCTGCGGCAAGGAGTCTGCCATGTGCCTCGATCCCCGTCCCGAGTCCCTCGTCCGCAGCCGGCCCTCGTCGGGCCGCCGCATCAAGGCCACGCCCGCGCCGGCACCACGCCGTGACAGGGAGCCGCACGTCGAACGCGAGCGCTGGGTGTCCACGCTGACCGACGGGCTGGACGCCCGGGGCTGGTCCCTCGTCACGCGCCCCGCGACGTCGCACTGACGGGCGGGCCGCCGTCGTCGCCAAGCACGTCCTCGATGTAGAGGCGCGTCACGAACACCGTGAGCAGCGCGAGCAGCGGCGTGGCCAGCGTGAGCCCCGCCACGCCGAGCCAGGTGCCCATCAGCAGCTGGAACACGATGTTGGTGGCCGGCGGCAGCGACACCGAGCGGCGCACCACGAAGGGCTCGAGCAGGTAGCTCTCGGCCGTCTGGAGCGCCAGGTAGTAAGCGGCGACCCACACGGCGAGCATGGGCTCGACGGTGACGGCCATGAGCATCGCCGGCACGAGCGAGATCACTGGCCCGAGATTCGGGATGAACGACAGCAGGCCGGCGATCACCGCCAACGCGAGCGCCAGCGGCACGCCGAGCAGCAGCAGCCCGACCCATGTGAGGACGCCGATCACCGCCATCAGGAACAGGCGTCCTGCCAGCCATCGCAGCAGGGTGTCGTTCGCCTCGTCGAGCACCTCGTCCAGCCGGCCTCTCCTCGCCGGCGGCGCCAGCCGCAACAGGCCACGACGGTAGACGCCGGGGTCAGCCGCAAAGAAGATTCCAAGGAAGGCGACGAGCACCGCGGTCCCGACACCGCCGACGGCCTGCGACGCCATGCCGAAGACACGGGCGGGCATGGCCGCGCCATCGGCGCCCTGCGCCGACGACTCGGCCTGCTTCACGAGCCGCTCGCCCAGCGGGTTGCCGGCAAGCCGCTGCTTCACCTGCTCGACCGCCTGTGGCAGGCGGTCCATCATCTCGGAGACCTCGAGCGCTATCGACGCCGCGGCAAAGGCCAACAGCGCCAGCATCAGCAACGCCGATGCCGCACAGGCAGCGGCCAGCGACCACCCCTGCGGCCACCCCGTCCGGGCAGCGATCCAGCCGGCCATGCCGCGCAGCAGGATGCCGAGCAGCACACCCGCGAACACGACGAGCAGCACGCTGGCGGCCTGCCACGCGAGCAGCAACACGATCGCGGCGAACGCCGCGATGGCGACGACGGCGACCACCCGCCCGGTGAATCCCTCTGCCGCTCGCTCAGCGTGCGCCATCGAGCGCCTCGTGAAATCTGTCGCCGGTGCACCAGCCCCAATAGGCGGCGTACAGGTCTTCGGCCTCCTCGCGTTCGATGTGCGGCAGGCCCTCGAGGATCGTGGCGCGCCGCGGCTCCTCGAAGTCCGGGTTCGCGATCACGCCGACGCCGTAGAGCCGTCCCTCGCCGAGCGCACGCACGGCTTCGATGACGCGTGACAGCCGGTGGCGTGCGGGATAGGACGGAGTGCCCGTCTCGAGGGCCGTACCACGCGCGTCCTCGAGGGCGAGCACGAAGCCGTCCGTCTCGAGCACGCAGGGCAGGTGGACGACGCTGTCGGCATCGGTGAGCGGCCCCTCGAGTTCGTCCGGCCGCGCGGCCGCCCAGTCGGCAAACGCCGGTGGCAGGGGCACGTCGCGCGACCACGGGCCCTCGGCCGTGCTGCGGAGCCGGCCCGGCTCACGGATGGCTCCCCAATGCGCCTCCGACAGGCACTCGAGCACCCGGGTGACGACGCGAGCGCCTGTGGGCTCGCGCAGGACGGCGTTGCGGAGGAGATCCACGAGGGGTGTCACAGGCGTTCATCATGCCTCAGGTCC
>JBIQIB010000027.1:4002-9967 GCA_044508265.1 Acidobacteriota bacterium | reverse complement strand
CGGTCCCCGCCGGCGGGTACCGGCGGAGGACGTGCAAGCGGTGCGACGAGCGAGCAGGACACGTGCGTGGATGCTGTATGGCATGGCCGGGGTGCTGGCGTTCCTGACAGGTCTGCCTGCCCCGGCTGCCGCGCAGGAGACATCGCCAACGCCCCCTGTCCGCGTGACCTACGACGCCGAAGACGGACTGTCGCTTCGCACCCGGGACGACAGGTTCCTGCTGCGCCTGGGGGGACGCGTCCAGCTGCGCTACGCCGAGCCCTTCGAGGACGACCCGCTCGATCCGGAGGAGCTCGGTCGCGAGCGGGAGCGCCTCACAGAGATTCGGCGGGCCCGTTTCAGGGCATCAGGGTACCTGTTCACGCCGAAGCTCACCTTCGCCTACCAGTACGATCTCGTGAACACGTGGCTGCTCGACGCACGGCTGAACTACGAGTTGAAGCCCTGGTTGCAGCTCCAGGTCGGCCAATGGAAGGCCGAGTACAACCGCGAGCGCGTGGCATCGTCGAGCCAGCAGCACCTCGTCGAACGGTCGATCGTCAACCGCGTCTTCACCATCGACAGACAGAACGGCGCGATGGTGCACGGCGACGTCGCACAGGGCAGCCGCGCCGACTCGAGGTACTGGGTGGGCGTCTTCAACGGCGGCGGCCGCAGCCGCGGCAACGACGACCGGCGTCCGATGTGGGTCGCGCGGTATCAGTGGAACGTGCTCGGTGGCGGGCTCGACTTCACCCCTGTCGATCTCGACCGATCGCGCACGCTGCGAGCGAGCCTGGCCGTGGCGTCAAGCGGCAACCAGAGCGGTTGGAGCCGGTTCTCGAGTGACGGCGGCGGTCAGGTGGACGACATCCCCGACGGATCGGCGGGGCAGTACCGCCTGTCGCAGTGGGTCGTCGAGGGGGCACTTGCCTGGCGCGGCATCTCGGTGGAGCACGAGTACCACTGGAAGGAGGTCACCGACCGCGACAGCGGCGACGTCCGGCGACTCGACGGCTTCTACGTGCAGGGCGGCTCGTTCCTGCACGAGTTCTGGCCGGTCGTGCCGCGTCCGCTCGAACTGGCGGCCCGCTACGCGGCCGTCGACCCTGACGGCCTGAGGCGCGAGAACAGCCGCCGCGAAGTCACCTTTGGTGCGAACTGGTTCTTCAATGGCCATCGCAACAAGGTGTCGATCGACACCTCGCGACTGCACTTCGACGTCCCGGACGGCGACCGCTCGTCGTCGCGACGCGTGCGGGTGCAGTGGGAAGTGTCGTTCTGATCCGGCACCGAATCGTCAGCCGGCCGGATCCAGCACCAGGCTGGCGGCCCAGTGCCCGTCGCCTGGCGCGGCAAGGGTCACGGGACGTCCGCCCGTGACGGCGAGCGACGGGCCCGCACCACCACGTTCGACGTCGATCCACTGGAGCGCGAACTGCTGCGCATGGGCGCCGAGGTCGATCGTCGCGGTGCCGCCCCGCGGCTGATAGAGCGCGTACTGCCTGCCCGGCTGCGCCGAGAGGTACGCCGAGTCCGGCTGCCGATCGAGCAGCAACTCGTTGGCCGGCGCCATCTCCCACAGCACGACCCGTGACAGCAGCAGCCTGGCGGCAGCCACGGATGCGCGGGCGAGCGGCGAGATCCCGAGGCCCGATGCCGGCCTGTGGAACCTCACGGCGGCCGCGCCACCGATGAGGTGCCGCCACCACCGCGCGACGCCGTCGTGGTCCGTGCCGTAGGGGCCTGTGTCGGCGCCGTACGTCTTCACCGTGTTGATCGGGCGGGGGTGCGCGGCGAGCCGCTCACGCACCCACTGGAAGTTGTCCCAATGGGCTTGTCCCGTCTGGTGGTTGTTCTGCGAGACGTCCACGAACGCGTAGCGGTCAGGATGGTCGAACGTCCGCCGGTGCTGGGCGTCGCGAAGGTCGTGGGCATCCCACATCTCCGTCACGCAGACCTCGACGCCGGCCCGCTCCGCCCGCTCGACGATGTAGTCGCGCCAGTAGATGGCCCACGCCTCTTCGCCGGACGTCTCGTTGTCGATGCAGTACAGCACGTGGCCGTACGGCAGCGTGCGCTCCAGCATGGCGCCGACGAATCGCTGCTGGATGGGCAACAGCGTCGCGTTGTGGCGCTGGGCAGGCGTCGTGAAGAAGAACGGCTGCTCGTTGCGGCCCGGGTGACTGGGGTAGGCGGTTGCGAGGCCGCTCGCCTCGGCCGTGTACGTGCGCGTGTTGGCCGGGTTGTAGGGATGTGGCGTCCAGTTGTCGCGTGAATAGTCGAACCGGTCCCACACCTCGATCTGCACGATGATGCCGCGTGCGGCGGTGGCTTCGAGCATGTGCTCGAAGCGGCGCCAGTACTCGGGGTTCCACTGCGTGAGGTCGTAGGAGCCGTCGGCGAGCCGTGCGAACGGGTAGACCTCGAACCCGCCATCGCGCCTGTCGCTCATGGTGTTCCGGATGTAGTTGGCGCCCACGGCGGCCATCTCGTCGAGATGCGCCTCGAGGTCGGGAATCTGGAACAGGTTGTCGTCCTTGCTCGTCCCCAGCAGCACGAGCGGCCGCCCGCGATGCTCCCAGTACCACGGGTTGGCCGGCCAGGGACGGATGCGTCCCCCGCCCTGGATGGCGCGCGCGGCAGATGCCGCGAGCAACGCCGCCGGGACGCTGGCAAGGAGTTCGCGACGCGACAGGGTTGAAGGCATGGGCCGATCGTCGCACACAGGCGTCCGCACGGCGTCGCGTCGGGTCGGTTCCTGCATCTTCATCAACCTTTCAGCGCGGCCTCACGACTCGGCGGGCGCCTGCGCGGCACCATCCCGGTTTGCGCCCTGGTGATCGGGCGCTGGAGGTGTTCAGTGTTGTCATCATTGCTGGTTCATGCACTCGCCGCCGTCGTGGCGGCTTACTCCCCCGACGCGGGCGTCCAGGCGGTGCACTCGATGCACGCCGCGTCCGCCATCAGTGCCGACGCGCCGCTGGCGCCGCGGCTGTCCGGCCTCGGCGATCTGCACCATCCCGTGTCGACGTCCAACGACGACGCGCAGGCGTTCTTCGATCAGGGTCTCCGTCTCCTGTATGCCTTCAACCATCCGGAGGCGCTCCGGGCGTTCAGGGAGGCGGCCCGGCTCGACCCGTCGCTGGCCATGGCGTACTGGGGCCAGGCCATGGCGCTCAGCCCGAACCTCAACGCGCCGATGACGCCCGAGAACGGGCGTCTGGCCTATGCCGCCATCGAGGCGGCCCGCGCCCGGGCCGGCTCCGTCACGGCCGTGGAGCGCGGCCTGATCGATGCGCTCGCAAAGCGGTTCTCGCCCGACGGCGAGGGCGACGCCGCCGCGCAGGCGCGCGCGTACGCCGACGCGATGAAGGCGGTCGCGGCGTCGGCGCCGAAGGATGCGGACGTGCAGACGCTGCTGGCCGATGCCCTCATGAACACCATGCCGTGGGACTACTGGCAGAAGGACGGCTCCCCGAAGCCGGAGACGGCCGTCGTCATCGAGACGCTGGAGACGGTGATCCGGGAGAATCCGGATCACCCGGGCGCGCACCACTACTACATCCACGTGCTCGAGGCGTCGGACGATCCGGATCGCGCCGTGGCGAGCGCCGATCGGCTGGGCGGCCTGATGCCGGCCGCGGGCCACATGGTGCACATGCCGTCGCACATCTACATCCGCGTGGGACGCTACGCTGACGCGGCCGCGGCCAACGAACGCGCGGTGGAGGCCGACGAGAGCTACCTGGCACAGTGCCAGGCGCAGGGCCTGTACCCTGTGAGCTACTACCCGCACAACCTCCACTTCCTGTGGGCGGCCGCCACGCTGGAAGGGCGGAGCGAGGTCGCGATCAGGGCGGCACACTCGGTGGCCGACAAGGTGCCGCACCACCATGCCGGGGCGGTGTCGTGGAACTCGGACTTTCCGGTGACGCCGCTGCTCGCCTACGTGCGGTTCGGAAAGTGGCGCGACATCCTGACGGAGCCGAAGCCGCCGACCGATCAGCCGTACGCCAACGGCATCTGGCACTACGCGCGGGCGATGGCGTATGTCTCGGGACGGCGCTTCGATCGCGCGGAAGCGGAGCTTGCCGCCCTCGAGACCACGCTGGAGCACGAGGCCTTCAGGACGACGCTGAAGGATCTCGCGCTGCCGACCAACCTGCAGATCGCGAAGCACCTCGTCCAGGCCGAGCTGGCCGGACGTCGCGGCGAGTACGCGCAGGCGGTCTCACACGCGGAAGCTGCCGTCGCACTCGAGGACGCGCTGCCGTACAGCGAGCCCGCGCTCTGGCACCACCCGACGCGTCAGGTGCTCGGGGCGCTGCTCCTCGAGGCGGGCCGCGCCGAGGACGCCGCACGTGTCTACACGGAAGACCTCGAGGTATTCCGGGAGAACGGCTGGTCGCTGTTCGGCCTGGCCGCGAGCCTCGAGGCGCAGGGCCGTCACGACGAGGCCCGCGCCGTCCGCGCCCGGTACGACAAGGCGTGGCAGCGCGCCGACGTGACGCTGACGAGCTCGCGGGTCATCGACTGACGCGAAGGGGCCGCGGGCCGGGACGACCCGGCCGTGCAGGGAGGGGCCGGACGTATGTGCCGGCCCCTCATTGCTTGTGCCAGACGGACGCCTCACCCAGATCGTTGGTGGCCGTCAGGACGGCGCCATCCAGCGCCAGCGCGGTCGGAACGGGGAACGACAGGACCGTCGGATCGTTCGACTCGGTCGTCGTCATCGTCCATGACCCGCCGTGATCCTGGAGCAGTCCGCGATACCAGAACGCCGCGCCCGTCACCTGATTGGCGGCCTGCGTCTCGAAGCGGAAGCTGCCGTTGCCGCCCGCATCGACGATCGTCAGGCGCCCGACGACGGGCAGGCGCACGCCCTGCTGGCTGTACCCCGCCAGGATGTACTGCCCGGGCAAACGTGACGCGAGCGTGCCGGGCGCGGCGGGTTCCGGGACCGTGGCAACGGGAGGAGCCGGATACGACTGGTCGTCCGCCTCCTCTGGTTCGTAGGTGACCGGCGCGTCGCCGCCGGTGCCGGATGCCGTCTGGCCATACGCGGGCTCGAAGGTCCCCGAGGCGGCGTCGTCGGCGATCAGGGCCACGAGGATGATCAGGCCTGCGGCGGCCGCGCACATCACACCCACCACCCCCACCACGCCGAGGAGCGCCCAGTTGCGCCGGCGCGGCATGACGACCGCGCGCGACTGTCCCTGCCGATAGGCTTCGGCCCATCGCGCCTCGACGTCGCGCAGCGCCGCGGCCGCCCGTTCGTTGCCGGGCTCGAGTGACAGGACCGAACGCAGCGTCTGCGCGGCCGTCACCCAGGCACCGGTACGGGCAGCAGCGGCGCTGTCGGCCATCAGCGCGTCGACCTGCGCGCGGCGGGCCGCCTGCTGCTCGAGGTGGGGGTCGCCGGGCGCCTCCTGCAGATACCCCTCGATCGCACGAATCAGCCGCTGCGCGTCGTGGTCGAAGTCGTCGTCGGCGACGTGCAGGGCCTGCCAGGCCGTCACGGGGGCGACGTCCGGCGGCAGGTCGTCGCCGTTGGGCATCGCCGCGCCACCCACCAGGACCGGCACGATGCGGCGATGCAGCTTCAGCGCCGTCGTGACCTCGGCGCGCAACGGATCGTCGGGGTCGTCGATGCGGCGCGTGCCGTCAGGCAGGCGTTCGAGCCACCGGCGGCCGATGAGCAGCAGCACCACTTCGCATGAGGACAGCGTCTGCTCGATGACCTCGGCCCAGCGCGTGCCCAGGCCAATCGCCGCCACGTCCATGAAGACGCGGCCCGGGAAGCGCAGGTTGAGCCGGTCGTAGAGCCGGCCAGCATGGCCGGCTGAGTCCTCGCGCCTGTAGCAGACGAAGATCTTGCGGTCCGACACGGGCGACTCCGATGAGGTGCGCGCGGTCCGCGGCCGTGCCGCGTATCACGGGTTCATAGGTTCCAACGACGGGACCGGCACAGGCGCACGTCGGG
>JBIQIB010000027.1:0-3902 GCA_044508265.1 Acidobacteriota bacterium | reverse complement strand
GACGGCCGGTAGGGACGGCTCCCCGAGCCGTCCTCGGCGAGTCAGCGTGTCGGCTCGTCAGCGTGTCCGGTTTGTCGGCTTGTCGGCTTGTCAGCTTGCCGGCGGCGCAGGGACGCCACGCAGGCAGCCGTCCAGCACGTGCGCGAGGACGGCGGCCGTGGGCGGCTTGTCCACGGTGGCGCAGACGCCGGAGCTTTCGGCACGCTGCCGCTCTGCCTCGCTCATGTACCCGCTCATCAGCACCACGGGCATGCCGGGACGCACGGCGCGTACGCGACGCGCGACGTCGAGGCCATTGGCCTCCGGCATGGCCAGGTCCGTCAACACCAGATCGACCTTCTCTGGCGCCGCTTCGAACGTGTCGAGCGCTTCCGTGACGCCCGTGAAGGCCGTCACCCGATAGCCGATCCGCTCGAGCATGAGGCTGACGCTGCGCACGATGGCCGGCTCGTCATCGAGCAGCAGAATGGCCCGACCCTCGCCCTCCGGCAGCGGCTCGTCGGCAGGGCCGCCGGCCGGCGGGGCGTCCGACAGCGGGAGGTACATGCGGACCTCCGTCCCGACGCCCTCCGCGCTGGTCACCGTGACGCCGCCCTGATGGGCATGCATGATGGCCAGCACGACAGCCAGCCCGAGGCCGGTGCCTTCGCCGTGCGGCTTCGTCGTGAAGAACGGGTCGAAGACCCGCGCGAGCACGTCGGCGGGAATGCCGCGCCCGCTGTCGCGCAGCGTGATGCACACGTAACTGCCCGGCTCCACGTGCACTCGACTGGCGGCCTCGGCATCGAGCGTCACCGCCTGGACGGCCACGTCGAGCCGACCCTGCCCGTCGCGCATCGCGTACACGGCGTTGGTCCCCACGTTCATCAACGCCTGGTGCAGCTGCGTGGCATCGACCTCGGCCCACAGCGACTCGTCCGCTTTCGTCACCGTGATCGCGATGGTCGATGGCGTCGTCGCCCGAAGGAACCGGATTGCCTCGTCGACCACGGGCATGATGGCCGTGACGGTGCGGCGGGGGTCGCGCTGGCGGCTGAACGTCAGCACCTGCGCGACGAGCTGACGCGCCCGCTCCGCCGCCTGGAGGATGTCGGCCGCGCAGTCGGCCATCACCGAGGCGGGCGGCAGGTCGGCCCTGAGCAGCTCCGCGTTGCCGATGATGGTGGTCAGGATGTTGTTGAAGTCGTGCGCGATGCCGCTCGACAGCGTGCCGATGGCCTCGAGCTTCTGGGCCCGGTGCATGCGAGCCTCCTGCTGGCGCAGCCGCTCCGCCATCATCCGCTGCCGCATGATGCTCCACACCGCGACGACGAGCGCCACAGCGAGCCCGACGGCGACAGCCAGGGCAATCGCGAACGGCGAGTAGCGCCGCGGCTCGACCGGGCCGAACCACTTCCTGTAGATCTCGTCGGCCACGCCTGTGCGCTCGATGATCGCCAGGCCCTCGTTCAGCCTGGCGAGCAGCTGCCGTTCGCCGTCGCGCACGGCAAAGCAGTAGCGCACCTGGTATCCAGGCACGGGCTCGCCGACAGGGACGACGTCGTCGATCTGCTGCTGGTGCACGGCCATGAGGCCGGTCAGGCGTGTCGCGAGCGTCGCGTCACCCTCGCCTGCCGCAAGCCGCGTGAATCCGTCGGTCACCGACTCGACGTACACGACGCTGTCGTCGAGACCGGCGTCGCGCAGGATCTGCTCGCCGAGGCTGCCCCGATGCACGAGGACGCGCCGTCCGCGCAGGTCTTCGACGTGCGACACACCCGTGACACCACGCCGGACGAATATCGACCCGGATGCCGTGAGATACGGCACCGAGAAGTCGGCGTGCGATTCCCGGTTCGGCGACTCGGCATACGACTGCAGCATGTCGAGCTCGCCGCGTGCGAACGCGCCGTTGATCTTTGTCGTCGAACCCGTCACCCGCTCCAGGCGCAACGCCATGGTCGCCTCGACGGCGGCGAGGAGATCGACGGCGAAACCCTGGACCTCCCCCGACGCGTCGACGAACGAGTACGGGTACGTGTCGGTGGCGACGCCGACCGTGATGGGCTGCGACGGATCACGCGGAGCGGACGGCAGTTCGGGCGGCGGCACGGCCTGTGCGCGCACCGGCGTCGCGCCGGGCCACACCGCCAGCAGACCGCCGAGCACGAGGGCCGTGAAGAGCCGCGCGCCTGTCATGGGACCACTGCGGAGGCTCTAGGCGCGTGTCCGCAGGATGGCGGGTTTCGCGCCGGCCTGCAGGTTCAGGGCGGTGTTGATCAGGCCGATGTGGGAGAACGCCTGGGGAAAGTTGCCGAGGTGTCGATGCATCACGGGGCAATACTCCTCGGCCAGCAGGCCCACGTCGTTGCGGATGGCGAGCAGCCGTTCGAACACGGCGCGAGCGTCGGTCGTCCGGCCCATGAGCGCGTAGTTGTCGGCGAGCCAGAACGTACAGAGCAGGAAGCTGCCCTCCCCGTCCGCGATGCCGTCAACCCCGCTGTCGGTCCGGTACCTGTCCACGAACCCGTTGCGCATCAGGTCCTGCTCGATGGCCGCCACGGTGCCCGCGATGCGGGGATCCTCCGCCGGCAGGAACCCCACTTCGGGCATCACCAGCAGGGCCGCGTCCACCTCGGTGGCGCCGTACGACTGCACGAACGTGTTCCGCCGCGGGTCGTACCCCTTCTCGCAGACCTCGGCGTGAATCGCGTCACGCAGGGACCGCCATCGCTCGACAGGACCTTCCAACCCGAACCGTTCAACGTCCTTGACGGCCCTGTCGAACGCCATCCAGGCCATGACCTTCGAATGCGTGAAGTGACGGCGGGGCCCCCGCACCTCCCAGATCCCTTCGTCGGGTTCGCGCCAGACGTCCTCGAGGCGCGAGAGCAGCTCGAGCTCCACGCGCCAGTCCTCCGTGCCGTTGTGCTGTCCGTAGGCCCGCGCCAGGTGCAGACAGTCGAGCACCTCACCAAAGACGTCGAGCTGGAATTGCGAGTGGGCCGCATTGCCGATCCTGACGGGCCGCGAATCCTCGTAGCCGGGCAGCCAGGGCAGCTCGAGTTCGGGCAGTCGCCGTTCGCCGGCCAGCCCGTACATGATGTTCAGCTCGTCGCCCCTGCCGGCGACGGCCCGGATCAGCCATCGCCGCCACTCGGTCGCCTCTTCGACGTATCCGCAGTAGATCAGCGCCGTGAGCGTGAACGTGGCGTCACGCAGCCAGCAGTAGCGATAGTCCCAGTTGCGGCCGCCGCCGATGAACTCGGGCAGCGACGTGGTCGGCGCCGCGACGATGCCGCCGGTTGGCGCGAACGTGAGCGCCTTGAGGGTGATCAGCGACCGCATCACGGCGTCGCGATACTCGCCCTCGTATGTGCAGCGGCTCGCCCATTCGGTCCACCAGTCGATCGTCGTGTCGACGGCCTCGCACGGGTCGATGGGCGGCGGCGGCTCCAGGTGAGACCGGTGCCAGTGCAGGACGAATGGCACCTCGTCGCCCTCGGCCACGTCGAACTCGCCGATGGTCTTCCAGTCCTCGCCGCGCATCGGCACGGGCGTTCTGACTTCGATGGCCTCGGGCCCTGCGACGGCGGAGATGCCGCCATTCAGCCGCTGGACCCACGGCGTGATGCTGCCGTAGTCGAACCGGACGATGAGTTCCGACCGCATGCGGACGCGCCCGCGCACGCCGCGCACGACGCGGACGAGGTCGGGTTCCAGCGTTCGGACCGGCATGCAATCGGTGACGGTGACGACGCCTTCATCGGTCTCGAATGTGGTATCGAGGACCAGCGTTTCACCCCTGTAGCTCCGCGTCGTGCTGCGCACCTCCCCTTCGGGTGCAATGAGCCAGCGGCCGTGCTCAGGGCCGCCGAGCAGCGCGGCAAAGCAGGCGCCGGAGTCGAACCTCGGAAAGCAGA
>JBIQIB010000165.1:0-6856 GCA_044508265.1 Acidobacteriota bacterium | reverse complement strand
TCGCGCGCGATCTCGACATGCCGCTCATCTGCACGAACGACGTGCACTACCTGCGACAGACCGATCAGCACCCGCACGACATCCTGCTCTGCATCGGCACGGGCAAGAGCGCGAGCGACACGAAGCGCCTGAAGTACCACGGCGACCAGTTCTTCCTCAAGACGGCCGAGGAAATGTGGCAGGTGTTCGGCGACTATCCCGAAGCGCTCCGGAACACCATGCACGTGGCCGAGCGCTGCGACGTGACGATCGCGAGCGGCGAGGCGCACCTGCCAAACTTCGACGTCCCGGCCGGGTTCGATGTCGACTCGTACTTCGAGCACATCGTCCGGCAGGGGTTCCGGGAACGGATGCCGCGCTGGCAGGCCATGCAGGAGCGGGGCGAACTGCGCCAGACGCTTGCGAAGTACGAGGAGCGGCTCGCGTTCGAGATCGACATCATCAAGCGGATGCGCTATCCCGGGTACTTCCTGATTGTCTGGGACTTCATCCGCTACGCGCGCGAGCGGGACATTCCGGTCGGGCCCGGCCGCGGATCGGCGGCGGGCAGCCTCGTAGCGTACTGCATGCGGATCACCGACGTCGACCCGCTGCATTTCGACCTCTACTTCGAGCGCTTCCTCAATCCCGAGCGCGTGTCGCTGCCGGATATCGACATCGACTTCTGCGAGCGGCGGCGCGGCGAGGTCATCAACTACGTCACCGAGAAGTACGGGCGCGAGAACGTCGCGCAGATCATCACGTTCGGCACGATGAAGGCCAAGGCCGCCATCCGCGACGTGGCACGCGTGATGGAAATGCCGATTTCCGAGGCGGATCGCGTCGCGAAGCTCGTGCCCAACCAGCTCGACATGACGCTCGATCTCGCGTTGAAGGAGAGCCCGCCCCTGGCCGAGCTCGAGAAGCGCGACGATCGCGTCCGTGAGCTGCTGGCCGTGGCCAGGCGGCTCGAGGGCATGACGCGTCACGCCTCCGTTCACGCGGCCGGCGTCGTCATTGCCCCCCGCCCGCTGACCGAGTTCGTGCCGCTCTACCGCAGCCCGAAGGACGAGGGCGTCGTCACGCAGTGGGCGATGAAGGAGATCGAGCGCGTCGGCCTCTTGAAGATGGACTTTCTCGGGCTCAGCACGCTGACGCTGCTCGACGACGCGGTCCATCACATCGCCGAGACGACCGGCGACCGCATCGACCTCGACCAGCTGCCACTCGACGACGAGAAGGCGTATCAGCTGTTCCAGGCGGGGCAGACCCACGGTGTGTTCCAGTTCGAAAGCTCGGGCATGCGGGACACGCTGCGCAAGGCGCGGCCGACGTGCCTCGAGGACCTGATCGCGCTCAACGCGCTCTATCGTCCGGGCCCGCTGCGCGGGGGCGTCGTCGACGACTACATCAACCGGAAGCACGGACGCGTCGAGATCAAGTACGAAGTGGCGCGGATGGAGCCCGTGCTGAAGGAGACCTACGGGGTCATCGCCTACCAGGAACAGGTCATGCGGCTGGCGAGCGAACTGGCCGGGTTCTCGCTCGGCGAGGCCGACGAGCTGCGCCGGGCGATGGGCAAGAAGGACGCTGCCAAGATGCAGGCCCAGCGCGAACGCTTCATGCAGGGGTGCCGCGACCGCGACATTCCCGAGAAGCGGGCGCAGAAGGTCTTCGAGTTCATCGAGTTCTTCGCCGGCTACGGCTTCAACAAGTCCCACTCGACCACCTACGCGGTCCTGGCCTACCAGACCGCCTACCTCAAGGCGAACTATCCGCGGCACTTCATGGCCGCGCTGCTGACGATCGAAGCGCAGAGCTCCGACAAGGTCAGCCTCTACCTGACCGAGTGCCGCGACCTGGGCGTGCCCGTGCTGCCGCCCGACGTCAACCGCAGCGACTGGCGCTTCATCGTGGAGCCCGATGGGGTCCGGTTCGGCCTCGGCGCGGTGAAGGGGGCCGGCGAGGGCGCCATTCGATCCGTGCTGGCCGCGCGCGCGGAACAGGGAGGGCGCCTGACGTCGCTCTTCAAGCTCGCCGAGTCGGTCGATCTGCGGCTGGTCAACAAGAAGGTGCTGGAGTGCCTGACGAAGGCCGGGGCCTTCGATTCGCTCGAGCCGGCCGGTGGCAGCGGGTACCTGGCATGGCGGCCGCGCCTGCTCGCGGGCCTCGATCGCATTCTCGATCACGGGAGCCGTCACCAGAAGGACCGGGACCAGGGGCAGTCGCACCTGTTCGGCGACGATGATGCGGCGGCCGGCGTCGATCATGATGCCAGTCTGCCGGCAGTGCCCGCATGGACCGAGTCGGAGGCGCTGGCGTTCGAGAAGGAAGCCCTCGGGCTGTACATGAGCGGCCATCCGCTGCAGCGCTACGCCGAAGCGATTGAGGCGTGCGGCGCCAGGCGGCTGGTGGAGCTGACGCAGTCCGATCCCGATTGTGCCGTCGCGGGCATGGTCACGGGCCTGCGGCCCCTCAAGACGAAGCGCGGCGACCGGATGGCGGTCTTCATGCTCGAGGACGAAAACGCCAAGGTCGAGGCGGTTGTCTTCCCCGAGGCGTTTGCACGATGTGGCGCGCTGGCCGTCGCCGATGCCATGGTGCTCGTCAAGGGCAAGTTCGAGCGCGACGAAGAGTCGAGCCGACTGCTCGTCTCCGAGATCGTGCCGCTCGACGTCGTGCGCGAGAAAGCGGTCCGCGCGGTCGAGATACGATTGGCGGGCAAGGCTCTGGCCCGCAATGCCATGCGGAACCTGGCCGACGTGCTGGGCCGTTACCCCGGGGACCGGCGCGTCACGGTCGTCGTCGAGGTGAAGGGCGAGGCCGCCGCGCCGCTGCGCGTGCATGCGGCCACTTCGCACCGCATCAAGCCGAGCGAGCCGTTCGTGCGGGACGTGGAAGCGGTCTGCGGCGCCGGCGCGGTGGTGCTGAAATAGACACTCGACGCGCCCGCGCGCGTCCAGGGAGAGTGCATGCCGGATTTGCTGGATTTCGAAGAACCCGTGGCCGTGCTGTTGAAGGAGATCGAGGCAATGAGCCTCATGCCGCAGACGCCCGAGCGCCGCGAGTCCATCGCGCGGCTCGAGGCGCGGGCGGCTGAGCTCCGCGTCGAGATTTACAGGACGCTCAAACCCTGGCAACGTGTGCAGGTGGCCCGCCACCCGAGCCGTCCGAGCCTGCTCGACTATGTGGACCTGCTCTTCACGGGCTTCACCGAGGTGCACGGCGACAGGCGCTTCGCCGACGACAAGGCCATCGTCACGGGGTTCGCGTTCTTCCACGGTCAGCCCGTCGCGGTGATGGGCCACCAGAAGGGCAGCGACACCAAGCAGAAGATCTATCGGAACTTCGGCTACGCGAAGCCGGAAGGGTACCGCAAGGCGCTGCGGGTGATGAAGCTGGCGGAGAAGTTCCGCCGTCCGGTGATCGTGTTCGTCGATACGCCGGCGGCCTACCCGGGCATCGAGTCGGAGGAGCGCGGCGTGGCCGAGGCGATTGCGCTGAACCTCCGCGAGATGGCGTTGCTCGACGTGCCGGTGGTCGTGCTCGTCTGCGGCGAGGGAGGCAGCGGCGGGGCGCTGGGTCTGGCCGTGGGCGACCGCGTGCTGATGCAGGAGTTCAGCGTCTACAGCGTGATCCCGCCCGAGGGCTGCGCCGCGATTCTCTGGCGTGACTCGGCGCGCAAGGTCGAGGCGACCGAGGCCCTGAAGATCACCGCGCCGGACCTGCAGGAGATGGGCATCATCGACGAGATCGTGCCCGAGCCGCCCGGTGGCGCCCACCTCGACCATCAGGCGGCCGCGGCGCTGGTCGACGAGGCCATCCAGCGGCACCTCGCCGAACTCCAGGCGATGGACAGCGCAACGCGGCTCGACGCCCGGTACGCGAAGTTCCGCGGCATGGGACGCGAGGGCCACGCGTTTGTCGACATCAGTCCGGCCGGGGGCGACCCGGCCGCCGCGACCGACGGGCCGGCCACCTGATGGTGCGACGCATCTGGGAGGACGTCCCGGCCGACGATGCGGGGGTGACGACCCTCTCGGCTGCGATTGGCGTCCCTCCCGTGGTGGCGCGGCTGCTGTGCCAGCGCGGCCTCGACTCGGCGCCGGCCGCCGAGCGATTCCTGTCGCCCGACCTGTCGCAGCTGCACGACCCCTACCTCCTCACGGGCATGCGCGCAGCCGTCGAACGGCTGCGTGCCGCCATCGCGCGCCAGGACGCCATCGTGATCCACGGCGACTACGACGTGGACGGCATCACCGCCACGGTCATCCTTCGGCGCGCGATCGAGATGCTTGGCGGCGTGGTGACGCACTTCGTGCCCGACAGGCTGCGCGACGGGTACGGCCTGCAGCCATCGACAATCGAACGGCTCCACGCCGATGGAGCGCGCGTGATTGTGTCGGTCGATTGCGGCATCCGCGCGTCCGAGGCGGCGGCGCGCGCGCGCGAACTGGGCGTGGACCTCCTCATCACGGATCACCACGAGCCCGAAGGCTCGCTGCCCGACGCACTGGCTGTCATCAATCCGAAGCGGGCGGATTGCCAGTATCCCGAGAAGATGCTGGCGGGGGCCGGTGTCGCGCTCAAGCTCGTCCAGGCGCTGCTCGACGGGTCGCCGCGCGCGGCGGGCCTGCTGCCGGCGTTCGTCAAGATGGCCGCGATCGGCACGATGGCCGACGTGGTGCCGCTCGTCGGCGAGAACCGGGTGATTGCGGCGTGTGGCCTGCAGGGGCTGTCGAAGGGGCCGCATGCGCCGGGGATCGATGCGCTGCTCGAGGCGTGCAACCTGACGGGGCGCATGCTCGACAGCTTCCACGTCGGGTTCATGCTCGGGCCACGCTTGAATGCGGCCGGACGGATGAGTTCGCCGGACCTGGCGCTCGATCTCCTGCTGCTGCGCGGCCGTGACGAGGCCGTTCGTCTGCGGGCGCGCGAACTGGCCCGCCGGCTCGACGAAGAGAACACGCGGCGGCAGGAACAGGAAGCCGAGATCCTTGCGGAGGCGCGTCGCAGCATCGAGAAGGATCCGGACATCGGCGCGCAGAACATCCTGATTGTCGCCGGCGAGGGGTGGCATCGCGGCGTGATCGGGATTGTGGCGTCGAAGCTTGTGGAGACGTACCACAAGCCCACACTCGTGCTCTCGATCGAGGACGGCGTGGCGCGCGGGTCCGGTCGCAGCATTGCCGCGTTCGATCTGCTGGCGGGACTCGAATCGTGCGCCGACGTGTTCCTGCAGTTCGGCGGCCACCGCCAGGCCGCCGGCGTGACGATCGAGGCGGCGCGCATCGGCGAACTGCGCGCGCGGCTGTCGCGGCACGCGAACGATTGCCTCGGTCCCTCCGACCTGGTTCCGCGGCTGCGTATCGACGCCGGGCTGGGCCTGCGCGAGATCTCGGGCGCTGTCGTGCGCGACCTCGCGCGCCTGGGCCCGTTTGGCGCAGCGAACCCGAAGCCGGTGTTCCGTGCCGCTCCGGTCGACCTGATTGCCGCGCCGCGCAAGCTGAAGAATCGTCACCTCGCGCTGATGGTGAAGCAGGCCGGGCGCGCGTTCCGCGCAATGGCCTGGCGGGCGGCCGATCGCGAGTCGTACCTGGCGGCCAACCGTTCGGGGCTGGAACTGGCCTACTCGCTCAGCGAGTCGGAGTACCGCGGCGAGCGGACGACCGAGTTGACGGTGGCCGATATCCGCGTGGCTTCCGAGGTGCCCGTGTGAGGTGGCAGCGGGCGGCGCGGTGGGGCGTCGCGGCTGCCGGGCTGGCCGTCGCGGTCACCCTCTACGTCCAGATGCGCGAGCGGCCGGTTGATCGCCGCCCTCCGCCGGGCAGGTCCAGTGATCCGGTCGCCACGATCCAGTCGACCGAAGGCACGATCACGCGTGTCGACGCCGACGGTCGCATCCTCTTCGAACTGAAGCACGCGGGCGCGTTCACGTACCCGGACGGGCGTGTGGTGTGGAAGAATCCGCAGTTTCGCGTCGACGACGGCACGTTCCTGAGCGCCGATGAGGTTGAAGGCAGCGGCGAGGTCACCGATGGCATGCCGTCCGCGCTGCGGTTCCGCGGCAATGTGCGGATGGATACCTCCGAGGGGGCCTCGATCGGTGCCGCCGAGGCCAGCTACACACATGCAACCGGCGTGGCTGTGCTCCCCGGCGCTGTGACATTCGTGCGCGGAGCGGTCTCGGGGGGCGGCACCAACGGCGAATACGATCGCAATACCGGCGTCTTCCACCTGCTCGCCGACGCGACGGTCACGAGCAAGGCCGACGCACCGGGCGAGCAGGTGCACGCGACGGCGACGTCGATGACGTTCAACCGCGCCGGGCTCGCGCTGCTGCTCGAACAGGATGCGCGCATCACGCACCCCAGGCAGGTGATGACCGCCGATCGCGCGACACTGTACCTGGCCGAGGATCAGGAATCGTTCCGCGTCATCGAGCTGCGCGGCAACGCGCGCGTCGATCCGGCGGCGGGGCAGGAATCGACCGTGCCGGCGATGCGGGGGGCCGACATCGACATGGCGTTCCACGCCGGGACCGAGGCGCTCGAGCGCGCCGTGCTTGTCGGCGGCGCATCGCTGGTCCTCGTCGAAGACGGCCAGCGGCGCGCGATCGACGCGGGCGAGATCTCGATCACCACTGCGCCCGATGGGCGGACGATCAGCCGGCTCGAAGGGCGCGGGAACGTCGTCGTTCGGACGCCCGCGCAGTCGGGACAGGCCGCACGCACGATCACGGCGGCGCGGCTCATCGCTGACGGCGACGACGTGAAGGGGCTGACGGGCGCGGTGTTCAGCGGCGGCGCGCGGTTCGTCGAGAGTGTCCCGGCATCCGGCACGTCCGGTGCACGCGAGCGGACCGGCACGTCGCGTA
>JBIQIB010000164.1:0-6996 GCA_044508265.1 Acidobacteriota bacterium | reverse complement strand
TTCGAATCCCTGCCTCCCAGCCAGCCTAACTCCTTGCACCTGAGAGACTTGCGGCTCTCTGGATCTGGCAATTTGCGGCGATTGCCCAAATAGTGCCCGCGCCGTCCCAGTTCGCCGCGCGACCTGTCGACTTCTGAGAAGCGCCCTCTCCACGAAATGGTGGGGGTTCCAGCGGCTCGTGCCGGGTCGTCGGGAGTCAAAGGGTGAATCCCTGCCTCTCACGCAACACCATCTCGGTGCGGCGTCGGCACTTGGGGCGTCTCGCTGTCTGATGGCAGACGACGGTGCCTCCAGAATGCCTCCTGGGGTCTGGCTTCGCGCGGTGGACGTCACCATACGTCGCAAGCCCCTGTGCCAGCCGTCGAGGCACCCGTCTGTATTCCGCGGCCGTGTCCTGCGAAAGCTGCTCCGCGT
The DNA here is from genome assembly GCA_044508265.1 of Acidobacteriota bacterium. Classification (GTDB taxonomy): domain Bacteria; phylum Acidobacteriota; class Vicinamibacteria; order Vicinamibacterales; family Vicinamibacteraceae; genus JAEZDP01. Next base: position 6,582 of record JBIQIB010000164.1, on the reverse strand, counting down.
CCGGAAGAAAGCTGCCTGTCAGTGTGTTCTGACAAGCCGCGAGTACTGAAACGACTGTGTGCTGCCCCATGGCGTCGTATGGACGTGCGGCCGCGCATCACGCAATTCGAAGGCGGGACCGATCTCGTTGACCAGCTGTTCCGACGAGTAACGTGCCACCGGCAGGCCGCTGCACCTCTCCGGTCCGTCCAACGCGAACGTGGCGATGATGGCGCTGCCGCCAGGCTTCAGCGTCTGGAGCAGGTGGTGCTTGTAGCGCGCGCGATCGTCGGGCGTCGTCAGGAAGTGGAACACGGCACGGTCATGCCAGATGTCCATCTGTTTCAGCGTCCAATCGCTCGTGACATCCGCTTCAATCCAGATCGTCGTCTCTGCCGCCGATCCGAGACGCGCCTTCGCGCGGTCGAGCGCCGCGCCGGAGATGTCGAGAACCGCCAGGCAATCGAACCCTCGTGCGGCCAGCGCGTCGACGAGGTGCGAGTCGCCCCCGCCGACATCGAGGACGCAACTCTCCGCGGTCATGCCGGCCGCTTCCAGCATCTCGAGCGAGATCGCCGGCAGCGGCTCGAACCAGCTGACCTCCTGTTCGGTCTTTGTCGTGTACACCCGATTCCAGTGCGCGGCGCGTTCCATGCCCAGGGTCCTCAGCGCTCCGTGATGGTGGAGGGTGTCCGCGTCCCTTGCGCAGAGGTGCGAAGGAATCGCGAGGCGCCCGCGATGATGCCCTCGAGCACAGCGACTCGGTAGGCGTGCTCTCCGGTGTCGAACTGTTCGCCCGAATGGTCGCCGGAGTTGCTGACCATGGCGACGACGCTGACGGCGGCCTGACGTGCCTGTGCGAAGGCGAACAGCGATGCGGCCTGCATCTCGACAGCGAGGGCCCCCGCGCTCGTCCAGTGCTGCACCTGCGTCTGCGTCTCCCGATACGGGGCATCCGTCGTCCACACGAGCCCACGAGTAACCGGTGCGACTGCCGCGAGGCTGTCGGCAAGCGTGTCGACGAGGACGTCGCTGGGCGCGCCGACTCTTTCGGCCGCCGGCAGGTAGTGCAACGACGTGCCTTCGTCGCGGATCGCCTCAGTGGCGACGACCAGGCTCGGCAACGCGAGCGTCGGCGCCAGGCGCCCCGCGGAGGTGAGGCCGACGACGACGTGCGCCCCTGCCGCCATCAATTGCTCCGCGACCAGCACGGCGAATGGGCCGCCGATGGTGCGCGGGACCACGCCGCACAGAAGTCCCTGCTGGCGCAGTGCCACCATCGGTGTGTGGAAACAGGCCCACTCCTCGACCGGGTGCGCGCTGCCGTCGTGGACGAGGCCGTCGAAGAGATCGCCATCGAAGTCGAGAACGCAGACTGGCGGGACGGGCGCGGTCGTGAGCCGACGGCTCTTCCTGACCTCGTGCATCAGCGCGTCGGCCGTCAGCACGGACGGCTCATCCAGCGCGTGGGTGTGCAGCAGCGGCAAGTGCACAGGATCGCGATCCACGGCTACCGCTCCACCCGCGCCGGTCGCTTGCTCGGTCGCGCTGCAGTCGCGCGTCGCCCGGCAGGCCGTGGCCGACGCCGACGCGCACGCCACTCGACGACACCGGCGTCTAGTCGGTGCGCGGCGAAGCCGTGCGTTCGCAGCAGCGCTACGGCATCAAACGCCATCACGCAATAGGGACCGCGGCAGTAGGCGATGACCTCCTGATCGATCGGCAGCTCGTGCAGTCGTCCGGTGAGCTCGTCCAACGGCATGGAGATCGCCCCGGGCAGGTGCCCGGCCGCGTACTCCGCGGCCGGTCGAACGTCGATCACGGTGACGTCACCGGCGGCGATGCGCCGGAACAGCTCGGGCTGGTCCACCGGCTCGAGCACACCACGCCGCTCAGCGTAGGTGCGCGTCATCGCCTGGATCTCGCTGAGACGGGCGTCGGCGACCGCCCGCATCTGGTGCACCAGGTCGGCAACCGACCCATCGGCCAAGTGATACGTGATGAACTGCGCGGACCTGGTCGTCTCGACCAGCCGTGCCTGTCGCAGCACCTTGAGATGGTGGGAGGTGTTCGCCACCGGCTCTCCGAGCAGGCGCGCCAGCATCTCCACGGTCCGCGGCGCCTGCGCCAGCAGGTCAAGCAGCTCGAGCCGGGCCGGCGAGGCGAGGGCCTTGGCGACTCTCGTGAGCTGGCCATAGAGGGCGCGCTTCGGTGACGGCACGTTGGTCATGGTCTGATATGTGGCGCCAAGAACACGAGTGCCTTGCCAGGGGTCAGCGTCTCGCGCGCGAGTTCGTCCATCGTGCTGCGCCGAGCGCCGTCCACCAGGTCCGACTCGGCGAGGGCGCGTGCGTCCATGCGCGTGCCGCACAACAGGACGCGACGGGGCGCGACTGTGAGTCGCTCACCATGCGTTCGATGTTGTAGTCGCCACCAGGCGTCTTCTGGCCCTGCTTGGCTGCACCGACGGCATCTGCCATCAGAAACACCGTGACCTGCGTATCAGGAGCGTTCGCAAGCGCGAGGCCGAGCCTCAACCCCTTGTACGTGCGTTCAGTGCCACAGGGCGCATCGTTGAGGACCAGCAGCGCGTGCATGGGGCCTCCCGAGCAACACTGCATTCAAAGAAACTTTAGAATATGGATCGTCGCCGGTCAAGCGCACAGCCGGTGTCCGCCTGCATGGGGCGCACCGTCCCCCGCGCGGTACAGGCAACCCACACCCATTCGTCAAAGGTGTCCACGGAATTCGGTATCAGGTGAAGGACGTGGCTCGTGCCGCCGCGTTCTACACCAATCACCTCGGGTTCACCCTCAGCCGCCAGCAGCTGCCCGCGTTTGCGAGCGTGGCGTTCGGAGACGTTCATATTCTGCTCAGCGCTCCACGGGCCTCCGGCTCTCGGCCGATGCCGAGCGGACTGACGCAGGAGCCGGGCCGGTGGAATAGAGTCGTGCTCACCGTGGAAGATCTGTTAGCTGCATCGCTGCACTGACGAAGGCGGGAGTTCACTTTCGCAATCACGTGGAGGCAGGCCCCGGCGGTCGTCAGGTCCAGATCGAGGATCTGGACGGGAATCCAATCGAGTTGTTCGAGCCAGCGTTGAAGGGTGGTTGCTGAAATGCTGCGCCGCGATGTCCCGTCGAGGGCGAGCCGCAGCGGCTTGACTTGACTGCTCAGGGCACCTCTTGCGCGACCCGGAGCAGCATGGTCACTCCCAGCGTCGCGAGCACGGCCGCCAACATAGGGTGAAACCAGAGGTCAGGCACTTGTGACAGAACGCGGCTGACCAGGAGCGTGCCCACGTTCACGCCTGCCGTCGCCACGAGTACTGTCACCCACCCACAGCGACAGAGGCTCGACACTCGGACCCGTCGCACAGCGCGCGGGCACGAATGCAGCCGACTCGCGGATGACTCCCGCTAGGCCGGTGCCCAGTAGTGCCGAACCAGGGAGAGAACCCGGGAGGACCGGTCAGGACGTCGTCGAGACCTTCCCACCACCGGTCTCGATGTCCACCGCAAACTTGTCCGGGAGATCGCTTGCGCGGATCGCCGCGGCCTCGCGCGCGACGTCATACGACACGCGAATGAACTCGACAGGGTTGGTCGCGTCAGATGGGCCAAGGATGATGTAGCAGGCGCGGGAGTCGCCATCCTTTGGCTTGCCCACCGAACCCGCATTCACGAACAGCACTTCGTCGACGAGCTTCGTGTATGGCTTGTGGGTATGGCCGAACACGATGATGTCTGCGTTCGATGAGGCCGCGAGTCGCTGAAAGCTCGAGGTGGGACGATCCTCGAACAGGTACTCGTTGATTCGACGCGGGCTGCCATGGACGAGCAGGACGTGTCTTCCATCTGCGTCGAAACGGATCTCGCTCACCAGCGTGCGCAGAAACCCCTTGTTCTCCGGGGTGACTGTCGCTTTCGTCCACGCCAGCGAACGATCGCCGAGCTCTTTGTCGACGGAATTCGTGTACGCGCACCCGCACTCGTCGCGTTCGAATCCCACGCCATCGTCGTAGTTGCCCATGATGGTCGGGATGCCTTCGGCCCGGATCCGTTGGATGACCTCGTTCGGGTGTGCCGCGTAGCCGACCAGGTCGCCAAGGCAGTACGTCGCGTCGACAGGCCGTGACCGGAGGTCGGCGAGCACGGCGTCGAGCGCCGAAAGGTTGCCGTGGATGTCGCTGATGATCGCGATGCGCATGATGGTCTGTTCTCAAGCACCGGGCACGGCTTGACCAGCCGGTTCACGAGGAGTCTGACACGAGCCAGGCGGTGCGAATGATGCGCAAGTGCTCGGAGACGGTGCTGTGCAGGCGCTGGAGGTGCTGGGTCAGTGGTCGCCGCAACCGCCGCAGCCGCAGGCGTCAGGCTGACGCGGGGTGTAGGCCGAGATGCCTCCCCGCCGGTCGAGGTCGATCCGGCAACACGCCTCCACCACGGCACGCAGCTGCTGGCGGCCTCGCTGCACGCGGCTCTTCATGCCCGAGAGTGAGACGCCGACTCGGCGCGCGGCCTCCTGTTGGGTCGCCCCTTCCAGATCCACGATCCGGATCGCCTCCTGATACGCCGGCGGCAGCTGGTTCAGCATCGGCGACAGGCACGCCGCGAGCTCGCGCGACGCGTCGCCATCACCGTCATCGAGCGTCGTGAGGGAAACCGGCGCATCGGCCTCGACGTCGCCGGCAGCGCCGGCGGGGTGTTCTCGCCGGCTCCCCGTGGCGCGGTAGTAATCGATGATGACGTTGCGCGCCGTGCGATAGATCCAGGCATGGAGGCGTCGGTCATCGCGCAACGACTCGAGGCCGGTGACGATCTGGAGCAGAACACGCTGCACCAGATCGTCGACATCGGCCTGGTTCTGCACCCGCCGGGCAATGAACGCTCGCAGGTTGCCGTGCAGTTCCTGCCATGGCAGATCGGACGCCAGCATCGTATTCACGATGCTACCGCTTCACGTCCGTGGTCGGCTGACATCCGCAGCTGGTGGGCTGGGTCGGTGGCCCACAGCACGCGGCTTTGGACTCGGGTTGGCAGCATGTGCTGAGGAGTTTCTTCTCACAGCAGGCCGCCGACGGGGTCTGGTTGGCGCTCGGTATTGTAGAAGTGGCAGACATGACGGATCTCCCTGGTGCATGCACGGAGGCGGACATCACGCGGCTTTGACCGCTTCAATCAGCGCGGAGGCCACGACCTGCTCAGCGCCGCTGCCGGGACTCCACTCCTCGACGAACTCGCGGCTCTGCGCCTGCACCGTAACGCGCACCTGCTGGAAACCGGCGTCGGCGATCATGCGCTCGAGCTCGGCAACGGGTGCGGCCCCGGCAATGCAACCCGTGTACGCCGCCGGGTCGTTGGCGATCGCGGCCGGGAGATCACCGACGGCCACCATGTCCGAGATGGCGAGCCGACCGCCCGGCGTCAGCACGCGGAATGCCTCGCGGAAGACGGCCGGCTTGTCCGGCGCCAGATTGATGACGCAGTTCGACATGATCACGTCCACCGACGCGTCGTCGACGGGCAGGTGCTCGATGTCGCCGAGGCGGAAGTCGACGTAGTCAAAGCCGACCTTCGCGGCGTTGGCGCGCGCGAGGGCAATCATCTCGGGCGTCATGTCCACCCCGATCACCCGACCGCTGGGACCCACCTGCCGCGCGGCGAGGAAGGCATCGAACCCGCCGCCGCTGCCCAGGTCCAGCACGCGCTCGCCCGGCTGCAGTCCCGCGATCGCCTGCGGGTTGCCGCACCCGAGGCCCAAATCGGCACCGTCCGGCACGGAGGCCACGTCGGTCTCCGTGTAGCCCAGCCGCGTCGAAGCGGTGCCCATCGGGCCGCAGCAGCTCGTGCCGCCGCCCCCGGTGCAACAACCCCCTTGCTGCTGCTGGCTGGCCACGGCCCCGTACGCTTCGCGAACCGCCGCTCGAATCTGATCTGCTGTGGATGTCTGCATTGTTCTCTCCTGTAGAACCGTCCTGGCACTACAGACGGAGGCAGCTCGGAATGGACGCAGACTGAGCAATTCGAGTGAAAGATTGTGCCGTCGGCCTGCGTTCAACGATGTGAAGGCGGCTTCAACCGGCGTGGAAGCACCCGAACGAGGGGCGGTGCGCGGTTCGCTTCTAGTATCGGAACGCGCCGGCTGCGGCGCAGCTGGAGGTGATTCGCGTGTCAGCCGTTATCGAACGCGCCCAACCTGAAGACATCGCCTCGGTGCTGTCGCTGCTCGAGCGCCACGGCTTACCCCTCGACGGAGCGGACGCCATGGGTGATGCAGTGGTGGTGGCACGTCTGGACGGGCGGGTCGTCGGCGCCGCCGGTTTGGAACGCTACGCCGATGGCGCGCTCCTGCGGTCTGTGGTTGTGGACGCAAGTGCGCAGGGACACGGACTCGGGCAGCGCCTGACTGAGGCGGCTCTCGCCCTCGCGCGCGAAGTGTGCATGCCGAGCGTGTTCCTGCTCACGACCACGGCCGACGGGTTCTTTCCCCGGTTTGGATTCGAACGGATCGGGCGCGAGGACGTCCCGGAATCGGTGCGGCAGAGTGTCGAGTTCCGGTCCGCGTGTCCGGCGTCGGCCGTCGCCATGCGAAAGCCGCTCG
>JBIQIB010000163.1:0-7086 GCA_044508265.1 Acidobacteriota bacterium | reverse complement strand
CCGCATGCAGGTCGGCCACGCGCTCCGCCCGCACCGCCGTCACGCCTTCCTGCTGCTGCAGCACGCCCTCCACGAGCAGGAACGGCGCCTCGACGATGAGCACGCGCTGGCGGTCGAAGACGTCGGGCCGGACGATCACGTTGGTGAGGCCGACCTCGTCCTCGAGCGTGAGGAAGACCATCCCCTTGGCCGTGCCCGGACGCTGCCTGGTGATGACCGCGCCGGCCACGCGCACCCGGCGCCCCGCGCGCGTGCGCGGCAGCTGATCGGAGCGCAGGACGCCGCGCAGGCTCAGGTCGCGCCGGTGCAGCGCCATGGGGTGCGGGCCGAGCGTGACGCCGGTGCCGTCGTAGTCGGCCGTGAGCCGCTCGACGGGCGTCATCGGCACCAGCGGCGATCCGGGCCGCACGTCCGAGGCGCCAGCCTCGCGTGCCGGGGCCGCGGCCTGCGACGGCTGCACCGCCACCGGCGCCACCCCTTCGGCCTCGAGCGCCGTGAACAGATCGGCCGCCGGCCGCGCCGCACGCTCGGCCTCCCACAGGGCCGCGCGCCTGTCGTATCCCAGGCTGTTGAGCGCGCCGATGCTCGCGAGGCGGTTCAACTCGTCACGGCGGAGTCCTGTCTGCGCGACGAGGTCGTCCACCGACCGGAACCGCGGCCGCGCGGGATCCGATGGCATGTGAACCTCGGCGGCTGACGCGGCCGTCGCGGCTGACGCAGCTGACGCGGCAGCCACGGCCGGCGCATTCGACGCCGTCGATGCGGAGGCGGCCGCCGACACGCCGCCGCGCCAGTCGTGCGCGCAGACGTTGCAGTAGGCCTCCCACGTCCCTGCCGCGGCCTCGACCTCGATCATCGACGGGTCGTCGCCGCCGCACTTGGGACAGGACGTCGGCGGGTCGTCGTGGCGGACGGCGCCGCCGTCAGCGTGCTGGTCGTGTCGGACGGCCCGGAGGGCCGTCCCTACCTTTTCCATCCGTCTCCCCACTTCCTCCCTGAGGCCCTGCACCATGCAGAAGCCGAGGCGCACGGCGCCGGCGTCCTCGATGACGCACTTCCACTTCGAGACCTGCACGTCCACCGGCGTGAAGCGCACGCCGTGCCGCTGGGCGTCCTTGATCAGCGTGGCGGGGTGGTAGAAGCCGAGCGGCTGGTTGTTGAGCAGCGCGGCGAAGAAGGCCGCCGGGTAGTGTGCCTTCAGGTACGCGCTCGCATAGACCAGCAGCGCGAAGCTCGCCGCGTGCGATTCCGGGAAGCCGTAGAGCGCAAACGACGTGATCGACAGCACGATGGCGTCGGCCGTCGCGCCGGTGATCCCGTTGCGCGCCATCCCGTCGCGCAGCCGCTGCTCGATGGCCCGCATCCGCGCCTCGGATCGCTTGAACCCCATCGCGCGGCGCAGTTCCTCGGCCTCGCCACCGGAGAAGCCGGCCACCGCCATCGCCATGCGCAGCAGCTGCTCCTGGAAGAGCGGCACGCCCAGCGTGCGCGCGAGGATCGGCTCGAGCGACGGATGCGCATACGTCACCGCTTCCTCACCTTTCCGGCGGCGCAGGTACGGGTGCACCATCTGCCCCACGATGGGGCCCGGCCGGATGAGCGCCACCTGCACGACGATGTCGTAGAAGGTCCGCGGCCGGAGCCGCGGCAGCGTCGCCATCTGGGCGCGCGACTCCACCTGGAACAGGCCGACCGTGTCGGCCTCCTGCAGCATCCGGTAGACATCGGGATCGTCCTGCGGCAGGTGCGCGAGGTCGACGCGCGGCGGCGCCTCCGGCGGCACGTCCGCGTTGACGACGGTGATGGCCTCCTGCAGCACGGCCAGCATGCCGAGCCCCAGCAGGTCGACCTTCACGATGCCCATGTCGGCGCAGTCGTCCTTGTCCCACTGCACCACCACGCGGTTGGGCATGCTGGCGTTCTCGAGCGGCACCACCTCGTCGAGCCGCCCCTGACACACGACCATGCCGCCCGAGTGCTGCCCGAGATGCCGCGGGATGTCCTGCATCCGCACCCACAGGTCCGCGAAGTGACGGATCTGCGGCGCATCGGCGTCGGCACCCGCCTCGCGCAGGTGCCTGGCCATCGTGTCGGCGGGGTCGCGCCACTCGAACGGGCTGACGTGCCGCGCCAGCCGATCGACGAGCGCCGGCGGGCAGCCGAGCACCTTCCCCACCTCGCGTGCCGCACTGCGGCCCCTGTAGGTGATGACGTTGGCCGTCATGGCCGCGCCCCGCGGACCGTACCGCTCGAACACGTACTGGATGACGCGCTCGCGCCGGTCGCCGCTCGGCAGGTCGAGGTCGATGTCGGGCCACTCCCCGCGCTCCGCCGAGAGGAACCGCTCGAAGAGCAGCTCCATGCCCACCGGGTCGACGGCCGTGATGCCGAGGCTGTAGCAGACGGCGCTGTTGGCCGCCGAGCCACGGCCCTGCACGAGGATGTCGTGGCGCCGGCAGAAGTTGACCAGGTCCCAGACGATCAGGAAGTACCCGGCGAGGTCCAGCTGTTCGATGAGGTCGAGCTCACGCGCCACCTGCCGCTGCGCGCGCTCGTGATACGGCCGGTACCGCCAGCGCGCGCCCGCGTCGGTGATGCGCCGCAGGAAGCTGATCTGCGTCTCGCCGTGAGGCACGGGATAGTCGGGGAACCGGTAGCCGAGGTCGGCCAGCGTGAACTGGAGCCGGTCGGACAGCTCGCGCACGCCGTGCAGCGCGTCGGGGCGATCGCGGAAGAGCGCCGCCATCTGCGCGGGCGACTTCAGGTAGCGCTCGGCATTGGCCGCCAGGCGCCGCCCCGCCTCCGCCAGCGTCGTGCCGTGGCGGATGCACGTGAGCACGTCGTACAGCGGACGGTCGTCCGGCGTCGCGAACCGCACGCCGTTGGTCGCCACGACCGGCACCTTGAAGGCCTCGGCCAGCGACTGCAGGATGCGCCCATCGGCCGCCTCGTCGCGCGTGAGGTGCCGCTGCAGCTCGACGTACACCTGGCCACGGCCGAAGAGACCCACGAGCTGATCGAGCAGCCCGCCGACGCCATGCCGCTCGACGGCGAGCACGGCACGGCCGACGAGCGCCACGAGCCCGCGCGTCTGGCCTTCGAGGTCGTCGAGCGTCAGGGCGCCCTGGCCCTTGGGCGCCGACAGCTTCATCTTCGTGATCAGCCGGCAGAGCGTGCGGTAGCCCTCGCTCGACTCGACGAGCACCGGAAGCCGCCACAGGAGCGGCGGCCGCAGGACGCCATCAATCTGCCCCCGTGCCCCCCGCGCCGGACGTGGCGGGCCGTCGGACATCGTCCCCGTGCGGATGGTGAGCTCCGCGCCGACCAGCGCCCGCACGCCTGCCGCCTTCGCCGCCTGATGGGCCCGCGGCGCCCCGTAGAGGCCATCGCGATCGAGGATGGCCACCGCCGGCATGTCGAGCGCGGCCGCGCGTGCGACGAGCGTCTCGGGCAGCGACGCGCCGTCGAGGAACGAGAACGCCGAAGCGGCGTGGAGTTCGATGAACATCTGGACGAGGAGCGGAGGAATGGAGGAAAGAGGAATGGAGGAAGAGGAGAGGAGGATGGATGCCTGCCTGTCTGCCTGTCTGCCTGCCTGCCGTCCTGACCGTCGCGTGTCCTGTCCTGCCCTTCGGTCCCTGTCAATCGATCTCGCCCTCCAGCCACCACTGCTGCGTCTGTCGATCCTGGTACACGCGATACGTCGTGCCGTCGCGCAGGGCGACGTCCCATTCGTCGCGATCCCACATGGTCGATGCATGGGAGGCGGCCTGGTGCGGGGGGGACGGACGGCTCGGAGAGCCGTCCCTACCGGAGGCGTTCCTGCGGGATTCCCACCAGCCGCCGGACGATCGCCAGGGGCCGGAGGCCGTGGCGATGGGGCCGTCGGCCCAGCCGCGCGCGCCGATCTGCAGCACCACGGGGCGCATGCCGCCGGGCGCCGTGGTGACGGAGACCGGCCAGGGCCGGCGGAGCCGCCGCAGGTGGTATCCGATGGTGTCGAGCCCGCCCTCGAACGCAGGCTCCACCGCGGCCCCCCGTGCCCGCCCGGCCGGCATCGTCGCGGCGCGGACCAGCGGGCGCTCCACCTCCATGCCGGCGAGGTCGAGCGGCTCGAACGGCTGCATGGCCACGGCGCCGGGACGCTGCGAATCGACGAGCGCCGGCGAGCCGCAGCGGCCCTCGCCCATCAGCGCGGTGAGCCGGGCGAGCAGCGCGACGCGGCTGTCATCCGTCGGCAGGGCCTTACGCAGCAGCGAGTGCTGCGTGATGCGCCCGGGTGCCGGATCCACCTGCACCGTGATCACGTCGATGCCCGCCGGCGCGGGATGCGCCTCGAGGTCGAGCAGCAGCAGCGTCCGCAGCACGCGGGCGTCGCGCACCGGCGCCGGCAGCTCGATGACGCGCAGGTGCGTGCGCCGATCGGTGAGCCGCAACACCAGGCGCACGACGATGGCGGCACGGTCGCGCCGTTCGAGATGGGCACACAGCGGATCGAGCAGCCGCGGCAGGACGAACGACAACGGCTCGAGGCCCTCGATGGGCCACTCGAGCTCCAGCGTCTGCTCGAAGGGGTCGTCGGGCCGCGGCGTGCGCAGCGGCCGCGGATCGACGCCCCTGGCGCGCTGCTGCAGCCAGTGCCCGAAGCGGCCCAGCCGCGCGTGGATGTCGTCGGGCGGCAGCACGGCCAGCTGCCCGCACGTACGGATGCCCCAGCGGCGCAGCGTCTCGCGCACGTCGCCCCAGGTGCACGCATCGGCGGCGGTCATGCCCGGCATGCGCGTGTGCGGCGCGACGAGTCCGCGTCCGGCCGAGAGGCGATAGTGCCCGGCCCCGCCAAGGCGGCGGGTGGTCGTCCGGGCCGGCACGTCCTCGTCAACGTCAGCGTCGCGGGGCGCGGTAACGCCCGGCAGCAGCGCGAGCGCCTCCACGGGCAGCGGGGCCAGCGCGTCCTGCTCCTGACCGGGCGGCACGTGCGCCAGATCGGCGCCAGGCCATGCCGCGCGCAGCAGGGCCACGCCCCACGCCTCGGCCGTCGCCACCCGGATGTGCAGGCCCTGGGCGAGGGCCAGCTGAGAGGCGGCCTCGGCGATGCCGCCAGGCCCGCCGAACAGCCGGCGCAACCCGCTGACGTCGAGCACGACGTCGCCGGGCGCCACGCGCTCCCAGCGCGGGGTCATGTCGGCCGCCACGGCGTCGAGGCGGTCGAGCGCGAGGGGATCCGACGCGGTGAGATGCAGCGCTGCGTACATCTCCGCCTCCTACCCGGCCCTCGCCACGCGGGCGGCCGAGGGCACCGGCAGCGGCCGGCGCGCACTGTGCACGTCGCAGGTGGTGGCCAGTTCGTCGAGACGGCGCTGCCGCGCGCTGGCGCCCTCCCACCGGGGTGACGCCTGCAGCCGCAGCGACAGCCCCTGGGCACTGCGCGTGACGGGCTGCGCCGCGAGCACCACCAGGGCCACCTCTCGCCCTTCGACGAGCCGGTGCAGCCGCATCCACGTGGACGCCGGCAGCTGGCGCAGCGCGGCGGCGGGGATGTCGCAGAAGTCGAGGGCGACCAGGCCGAAGCCGCCCGCCTGCGTCACGAGCGTCGCGGCCTTGAGCGCGCGCTGCACGGCCAGCCCCACGAGGTCGGTGGCCTCGACGTCGCGCGACGGGCGCAGGGCCAGCTCGCCCGGCGAGAGCGCCATGCCGCGCACCCAGAGCACCTGGGACAACCGCACGCCGGCAGCCGCGGCCAGCGTCGGGTCGCCGCGGTCGAGGGTGTCGATCCAGGCCGCCACGTCGCCACGCTGCGTCGCGGCCGCCAGCAGCGTGAGCAGGAGGCGGCTGCGGCCGGACGACCGCGGACCAATCACTTCGGACACATGCCCCCGCGGCACGCCGCCCTCGAGGCGCGCATCGAGGTCCGGCTCGCCGGTCGCCAGCCGCTCGACGTCGGGCAGGCGTCCGGTGATGGTGCGATCGAGCCGTCGCTGCTGGAGCAGGGTTTCGAGATGAGCACGGGAACGGAGAGGCACCATGGTCATTTTCGCTTTTTGTTTGCCTGCGGCACAGTGTAGGCGAGGCGAAGGTAAAGCGCAAGACAGGGACGCAGGAGCCTGATGTTTCCTGACAGGAAGCCCAGCCTTCCCTGAGCGCGGCTTCAGGCGTCAAAAGTTGCCGATATCGACACCTTTTGAACAGGATGAGCTGAAGAAGTCTCTATCTAGGAAGCCTTACAAGTGGCAGCACGAAAGAAGAACTGACGATTTCTCGATACTTCCACGTCATCTGCGGCCAGAACGCCGTCACTGCTCGGACGCGGGCACGTCACTTGCTATGTCGCATATCCGACAACTACTCGGACAGGAGTCGCGACGTGAGACGCAAGCTGATGGCGATGGTGATGGGTATGGGGACGATCGTGTGGACGGGGGCTGCAGAGGCCGCCCCGCTGACCATCCCGACGGGGGGCACCTGGGTGTCGCTGGCCGGGGTCACCCTCAACGAAAACGGCGACCCGTTCTGGGATCACCCGTCGTGGGACGGCCCCTCCCAGAACGTCGGGTACCGGCTGCAGGCGCTGCTCGGCGCGGAGTTCGCCTCGCTCGAGTACCTCACCGGAAGCACGCCGTTCCAGATTGGCGGCAACGCCGAGCAGGTCCGGCTGACCGTGGAAGTGGCCGGGCAGCAGCACGCCAACCGGCTGCTGTACGACAACGGACATGGCGATCAGGCGATCTTCGACGGCCCGGCCGGACCGGGCGCGTCGTACGACGGCATCATCGACGGCCCCTTCTCGTTCGTCTTCTACTCGAACGGCAACGCGGGCGACAGGTTCGCGACCGACGATGCCGCAACGGCGGGGCAGTTCGCGCTCTTCCGCGTGATGGGCACGCAGCAGTACTACCTCGGCATCGAGGACCTGCCGCTGGCCAGCAGCGACCGCGACTACAACGACATGATCGTGGCGTTCCAGCTGCAGTCGGCGCCCGAGCCGGATCCGGTGCCGGAACCCGCGACGCTGCTCCTGGTGGGACTGGGGCTGCTCGGCGGCGCCGCGCGTCTGCGACGCCGGTAGGGACGGCCCTCCGGGCCGTCCGG